>DAIODI010000193.1:0-5245 GCA_036746875.1 Aestuariivirgaceae bacterium
CGGTTCCCGGGGTTTCGTCCATGTCGTCCATGTCGTCCATGTCGTCCACGCCGGACTCGCAGCCCGGGTGCGCGTCGGCGGGCGCGATCGCCTTACCCCGATCGCGCCCCGTCACCCGCCCCGCTCGCGCCGCAGCTTCGTCCACCAGTCGAGGCGCCTGGCGATCTCGCGCTCGAAGCCGCGCTCGACCGGCGTGTAGAACCGCTCGCGGCCCATGGCGTCGGGGAAGTAGTCCTGGCCGGAAAACGCCTCGGGCGCGTCGTGGTCGTAGCGGTAGCCCGCGCCGTACTCCTGATCCTTCATCAGCTTCGGCGGCGCGTTGAGGATGATCTTCGGCGGCATCAGCGAGCCGGTCTCGCGGGCGCGCCGCAGCGCCGCCTTCCACGCCACATAACCGGCGTTCGATTTCGGCGCGGTGGCGAGATAGATCGTCGCCTGCGCCAGCGCCAGTTCGCCCTCCGGGGAGCCGAGGAAGTCGAACGCCGCCTTGGCGGCCAACGCCTGTTCGAGGGCCTGGGGATCGGCCAGCCCGATATCCTCGACCGCCATGCGAACGAGACGCCGGGCGAGGTAGAGCGGGTCTTCCCCCGCCGTCAGCATGCGGGCGAGCCAGTACAGGGCCGCGTCGGGATCGGAGCCGCGCACGGATTTGTGGAGCGCCGAGATGAGGTTGTAGTGCCCGTCTCGGGACTTGTCGTAAAGCGGCACGCGCCGCTGCACCACCTCCGCCAGGCGCGCCCGGCCGATGGCCGCCTCCCCTTCGGGCACGGAGGCGTAAAGGTCTTCGACCAGGTTGAGGAGGAACCGCCCGTCGCCATCGGCCATGGCGAACAGTTCGCCGCGCGCGTCGGCGTCGAGCGGCAGCGGGCGGCCTTCCATCGCCTGAGCGCGGGCGACGAGGACGGCCATCGCCTCCGGGCCGAGGCGGTTCAGCGTCAGCACCTGGGCGCGCGACAGGAGCGCGCCGTTCAGTTCGAACGACGGGTTCTCCGTGGTCGCCCCGACCAGAACGATGGTGCCGTCCTCCATCACCGGCAGGAAGCTGTCCTGCTGGGCGCGGTTGAAGCGGTGGATTTCATCGACGAACAGCAGCGTCCCCCGCCCCTGCTCACGGCGCGCGCGGGCCGCGTCGAACGCCTTCTTCAGGTCCGCCACGCCGGAGAAGATCGCCGAGAGCTGCTCGAAGTGGAGGGAGGTTTCGCCCGCGATCAGCCGCGCGATGGTGGTTTTGCCGGTGCCGGGCGGACCCCACAGGATGATCGAGCCGAGGCGCTTGGCCTTCAAAAGCCGCGTCAGCGCGCCATCCGGGCCGACCAGGTGATCCTGCCCCACCACATCGGCAAGGCGCTGCGGGCGAAGGCGGTCGGCAAGCGGCCGTGGCGCTTCCCGGTCGAGCCCCGCCGCTGTGAACAGGTTGGCCACTATCCGCCGACCCTCAGGGTCACGATCCGGCCGCCCCGGTCCACCTGAATGTCCCACGCCCGGGCCCCGCGCCCGAAGGCGGCGGCGAGCCCCTCGACATCGTTCACCTTGCGTCCGTTCACGGCCAGCACCCGGTCGCCCTTGCGGAAGCCGAGGCGGGCGGCGGGGCCGCCCTTCACCTGCGCCACGGCGACGCCGCGGGCGGCCGCGGGGAGATCGAGCTCCTCCGCCACGGCCGGCGAGATGTTCACGACCACCGCCCCGGCCAGCGGCGCGCCGCCCTCGATCAGCGTCTCGCGGCGCGGCGGCGTCTCCGGCGCGGGCGTCAGCACGGCGGAAACGGCGAACGGTGCGCCGCCGCGCACCACCTCCACGGTCACCTGCCCGCCCGGCGGCGTCGTCGCCACGCGGTAGTCGAACTCGCGGGCGTCCTCCACCGGCTTGCCGTTGGCCGTGAGGATCACATCCCCAGCCGCGAGGCCGGCGCGCGCGAACGGGCTTTGCGGATGCACCGACGCGACGAGCGCGCCGCGGGGCGTCTCGAAGCCCAGCGTGGCGGCGATGTCGGGCGTCACGTCCTGCAGGTCGAGACCGGCCCAGGGCCGCACCACCTTCCCGGTCGCCGCCGATTCCGTCACCGAGCGCGCCATGTTGGCGGGAATGGCGAAGCCGATGCCGATGGAGCCGCCGGAGCGCGAGAAGATCGCGGTGTTGACGCCCACGAGGCGGCCGCGCATGTCGACGAGCGCGCCGCCCGAATTGCCGGGGTTGATGGCGGCGTCGGTCTGGATGAAGAACTGGTAGTCGGTGACGCCGACGCGGGTGCGCGCCAGGGCCGAGACGATGACGCTCGTCACCGTCTGGCCGACGCCGAAGGGGTTGCCGATGGCGAGCACCAGGTCGCCCACCTCAAGGTCGTCGGAGTCGGCGTACTGGAGCGCCGGCAGCCTCACGCCGCCGGTCTCCACCTGGAGCACCGCAAGGTCGGTGCGTTCGTCCGCCACCAGCACGCGGGCGTCGAACTCGCGCCGGTCGGCGAGCTGGACGCGGATGTCGGTGGCGCCGCCGATGACGTGGTTGTTGGTGACGATGACGCCCGACGCGTCCACGATGACGCCCGATCCCAGCGAGTTCTGCACCCGCTCGCGCGGGCGGCCGAACATGTTGTCGCCGAAGAAGCGCCGGAAGAACGGATCGTCGGCGAACGGCAACATGCCTTGCTGGCGCGTCACGCGCTTGGCGTAGACGTTGACGACGGCCGGCGCGACGCGCTTCACCACCGGCGCAAACGACAGCGCAATCTCCGCCTGGCTCTCCGGCACGGCCTGGGCGACGGCCGGGCGGGCGGCGGCGAACGCGACGAGAGCGGCGAGGAGAAGGACGGCGATGGGTCGGATCATGGTCGTCTGGCGGCTGTGGCGGATCACCCAGATAGAGCACGGCCCGATGGCCGCAAAGCGGCGATCAGCGCCGGTCGAGCTTGGTGGAGAGGATCACGGCGGATTCCGTGTTGGTGACGCCCGCCACCTCGCCGATCCGGTCGAGCAGGCCATCCATGTCGGCAGGCGAGCGGGTGCGCACCAGCGCCACGAAGTCGAACTTGCCGGAGACGGTGTGCAGCTCCTCGATCTCCGGCAGCCGCATCAGCGCCCTTTGCACGTCGAGCGTCCGGCGCGGTTCGGCGGAGACCTCGACATAGGCCTTGATGCCGCCCAGGGCGCGATCCTCGGAAAGCTTCACGTTGTAGCCGGCGATCACCCCGGTGGTTTCGAGCCGCCTCAGCCGGTCCTGCACGGTGGTGCGCGACAGCTTGAGTTTGCGGGCGAGCGAGGCGATCGGCTCGCGGGCGTTGAGGCGCAACAGCGCGATGAGCTCGTCGTCTTTGGTCGTGGCCATTAACGTCACTCCGACGGAAAACCCTTGCGTTTCGACGGCACCTTAACCGATTCGCCGCACTTCACCGGATTCATTCCCGCTGGTCGGCGGCGCACCCTGCACCGAAACTCATGGAGGGGTCACCGATGAACACGCTCGCCTTCGACTTCGCCCGGCTCGAACTCGCCCGTCCGTTCGCCGACGCGGCCGATGTGGCGCGCGCCGCGCGGCCGGAAGAGCCCGTGTTCTGCTTCTCCGCCGCGGCGCTCGCCGGCCGCGCCCGCGCCTTCCTCGACGGCTTCCCCGGCGAGGTCGCCTATGCGGTGAAGTCCAACCCCGGCGCGCATGTGCTCAAGACCCTCGCCGCCGCCGGCGTTGCGGTGTTCGACGTCGCCTCCGTCGAGGAGATGGCGGATGTGCGCGCGGCCGCGCCGAAGGCGGTCCTCCACTACCACAACCCGGTGAAGTCGCGCGCCGAGATCGCCCGTGCGCGCTTCGGGTTCGGGTGCGCCCGGTTCGCCGTCGACGACGAGGCCGAGATCGCCAAGATCGCCGGCGTGGTCGGCTCAAGCTTGGGCGTCGAGCTCGCCGTGCGCTTCCGGCTGCCGAGCCACGGCGCGTCGGCGCATGATTTCTCCTCGAAGTTCGGCGCCACGCCGCAGGAGGCCGCGGACCTGCTGCGGCGGGCCGTGGCGCTCGGGTTTGCGCCGGTCCTCACCTTCCACCCCGGTTCGCAGTGCACGGACCCGGCGGCGTGGGCGCGCCATATCGAGGTGGCGGCCGGGATCGTCAGCCTGGCCGGCGTGCGGCTCGCCGCGCTCAACGTCGGCGGCGGCTTTCCATGGCGCTATCGCGATGGCGTAGTGCCGCCGCTGGGCGTGTTCTTCGCCGCCATCGAAGCGGCCGCCAACGCAGCCTTTGCGGGCGATGCGCCGCGCCTTGAGTGCGAGCCGGGACGCGGTCTTGTGGCCGGGTCCACCTCTCTGCTGACCCGGGTGAAGCTCGTGAAGGGCAAGCGCGGCGAGGCGTTCATCAACGACGGCGTCTACGGCGGCCTGATGGAGGTGGCGCAGGCCCCCACCCTGGCCCCGCCGCACCGGGTGATCCGCAACGGCCGCCTTGTCGCGGCGGCGCCGGTGAAACCATACGTCGTCTACGGGCCGACCTGCGACCCGCTCGACCGGCTGCCCGGCGCGCTGATGCTTCCGGCCGATCTCAGCGAAGACGATTACATCGAGTTCGGCGCGCTCGGCGCCTACGGCGCGGCCACCGCCACCTGCTTCAACGGCTACAAGCCGGCGCAGGTGCTCGACGTCGAGGCCGCGTTCAGTCTCTGACCCACGCAAGCTCCTGACCCGAAACGAAGCAGGCGGCCCGAGGGCCGCCTGTTGCATCTCCGAAGCGGGGAATCGCGGCTTCAGGCCGCCTCCGCCTCGTCCTTCACCTGGGTTGGACCTGAGTCCTTGCCCTTTTCGTCCGGGTTGCGATCGACGAACTCGATCACCGCCATCGGCGCCGAGTCGCCGTACCGGAAGCCGGCCTTGAGCACGCGGGTGTAACCGCCGTTGCGCTCCTTGTAGCGGGCGGCGAGCACATCGAAGAGCTTCCTCACCTGATCCTCGTCGCGGAGCCGGGAGATGGCCTGACGGCGCGCGTGCAGGCCGCCCTTCTTGCCGAGCGTGATGAGCTTCTCGACGATCGGACGGAGATCCTTCGCCTTCGGCAGAGTGGTCACAATCTGCTCGTGCTTGATGAGCGCCGCCGCCATGTTGGCGAACATGGCCTTGCGGTGCTCGTGACTGCGGTTGAGCCTTCGGCCCCTGAAACCGTGACGCATGGGATCCTCAGTAGTGGCTTTCGTACTTCTTGGCCAGTTCCTCGATATTCTCGGGGGGCCAGTTCGGCACTTCCATGCCGAGGTGAAGGCCCATCTGGGCCAGGACTTCCT
>DAIODI010000194.1:0-5241 GCA_036746875.1 Aestuariivirgaceae bacterium
GGCGGCCGCACGGTGGGCGCCGGCGTCGTCGCCGCCATCATCGAGTAACGATAACGACACGGCCGGGGCGTTGGGTTCCGGCCGCCGCACAGGGGTATAGCTCAGTTGGTAGAGCGGCGGTCTCCAAAACCGCAGGTCGGGGGTTCGAGCCCCTCTGCCCCTGCCACTTCACTTCAGAACGGCCGGAGGCCGAGGTAGCGCATGGCGAAGTTCAATCCCGTCGGGTACCTCCAGGAGGTGCGTCAGGAAATCAACAAGGTCACGTGGCCGACACGCCGCGAGACGATGATCACCACCGTCATGGTGCTGATCATGGTGTTTCTGGCGGCGGTGTTCTTCTTCATCGTCGACTCGATCCTGCAGTGGGTCGTCCAGCAGATCCTGTTCATCGGCGTCTGAGCGCAACCCATGGCCAAGCGCTGGTACATCGTGCACGCCTATTCGAACTTCGAGAAGAAGGTCGCCGACTCGATCCGCGAGCAGGCGGTGGCGAAAGGCCTCGGCGACCTGTTCGAGCAGGTGCTGGTGCCGACCGAGGAGGTCGTCGAGACGCGGCGCGGCCGCAAGGTGACGAGCGAGCGCCGGTTCTTCCCCGGCTACGTGCTGGTCAAGATGCAGATGACCGACGAGGCCTACCATCTCATCAAGAACACCCCTAAGGTGACGGGCTTCCTCGGCTCCGACAACAAGCCGATCCCGATTTCGGAGGCAGAGGCCGGGCGCATCCTGCACCAGGTGCAGGAGGGCGTGGAACGGCCGCGGCCGTCCATCACCTTCGAGATCGGCGAGCAGGTGCGCGTCGCCGACGGCCCGTTCGCGTCGTTCAACGGCCTCGTCGAGGAGGTGGACGAAGAGCGGTCGCGGCTCAAGGTTGCGGTGTCGATTTTCGGCCGGCCGACGCCGGTCGAGCTGGAGTTCGGTCAGGTCGAGAAGGTGTAGCGCATGATCTGCAAGGGTGGAACCCACTTTCGCCACAAGATCATGTTCAAGCCTTTGATCTGGCGCATGTTCCTACCGATCAGGTGAGTCCGTCTGATCGGAGCATGCGCACGCCGGCAGTGTCGGTGGGAGGTTTCACCGCAAGGTGAAGCCGGACCACTAACCTCTTGATGTCACGGTATTTATCGTGGCGAGGGAACGGGTGAAATGGCAAAGAAGATACTGGGCTACATCAAGCTCCAGGTGAAGGCGGGTCAGGCGAACCCGTCGCCGCCGATCGGGCCGGCGCTGGGTCAGCGCGGGCTCAACATCATGCAGTTCTGCAAGGAGTTCAACGCCGCCTCGCAAGGCATGGAGCCGGGCTCGCCTATCCCGGTGGTGATCACCGCCTACCAGGACAAGTCGTTCACCTTCGAGATGAAGACGCCGCCGGCGTCGTACTTCCTGCGCAAGGCGGCGAAGATCGACAAGGGATCGAAGGAGCCGGGCCGCGGCGGGTTCGTGGGCCAGGTGACGATGGCGCAGGTGCGCGAGATCGCCGGGAAGAAGCTGAAGGACCTGAACGCCCGCGATGTCGACGCGGCGGCGAAGATCATCGCCGGCTCGGCGCGCTCCATGGGCCTTGAGGTGGTGGAATAAGCCATGCCGAAGATCGCCAAGCGTATCGAAAAGACCCGCGAGGGCATTGACCGCACGAAGGCCTACGGGCTCGACGAGGCGCTGAAGCTCGTCAAGCAGCGCGCCACCGCCAAGTTCGACGAGACCATCGAGGTGTCGATGAATCTCGGCGTCGACCCGCGTCACGCCGACCAGATGGTGCGCGGCGTGTGCAACCTGCCGAACGGCTCGGGACGCAAGGTCCGCGTCGCCGTGTTCGCCAAGGGCGCCAAGGCGGAGGAAGCGAAGAAGGCCGGGGCCGACATCGTCGGCGCGGAGGAGCTCGTGGAAACCGTCTCCAAGGGCGTGATCGAGTTCGACCGCGCCATCGCCACGCCGGACATGATGGGTCTGGTGGGGCGCCTCGGCAAGGTGCTGGGTCCGCGCGGCCTGATGCCGAACCCGAAGGTGGGCACCGTTTCGATGGACGTCGCCGGCGCGGTGAAGGCCGCCAAGGGCGGCGCGGTGGAGTTCAAGGTCGAGAAGGCGGGCATCGTCCAGGCCGGCATCGGCAAGGCGTCGTTCACCGAGGACCAGCTCGCCGGCAACATCCGCGCCTTCGTTGACGCGGTGGTGAAGGCCAGGCCCGCCGGGGCCAAGGGCACGTACGTGAAGAAGGTTTCGCTGTCGTCGACGATGGGGCCGGGCCTGAAGCTCGACCTCGCCACGGTGACGCAGCCGGGCGCCGCGGGCGCCTGACGACAAGGGTTTCCGCATCGCGGCCGCCGGTTCGCCGGAGGACGCGGGGCGGGATCGTCCTGTCCGAGATTGCAGGCGCGGGGGAAATCCCCGCCTAAACCGCAAAGCCTGCATGAGATGGGCGTTTTTTCCGGTTTCCCTGCGATGCAGGCTGAGATCGGTTTGAACCTCATGAATCCTCGCGGGCCGCCGGGCGACCGGCCGTCTTCGGGGGGACAGGCAGTGAGCGCCGCCGGATACGGGGCGGGCTCGTCTGCCGATTGGCCGGCGAGGTCCCGCAGCGTTCGGGCGGTTGGACCATGGCGCCGGGAAACCTTCGGGGGTCCCGGCACAGAGGAGAGAGCAAGTGGATAGAGCTGCAAAGGCAGAACTCGTCGCGACGCTCCACCAGGTGTTTTCAACCACCGGGTCGGTCGTCGTGAGCCACAACCTCGGTCTGACGGTCACGCAGATGAACGATCTGCGCGCCCGCATGGCCAAGGCTGGCGCCACCGTGAAGGTGGCCAAGAACCGCCTCGCCAGGCTTGCCCTCGACGGCACTCCCGCCAAGGGTCTCGAGAAGCTGATGAAGGGCCCGACGATGGTGGCCTACGCCCCCGACCCCGTGTCGGCCGCGAAGGTCGCCTCCGAGTTCGCCAAGCAGCACGACAAGTTCGTGGTGCTGGGCGGCGCGCTGGGCCCGCAGATTCTCGACGCCGCTGGTGTGAAAGCCCTTGCGGACCTGCCTTCGCTGGACGAACTCCGCGCGAAGCTCGTCGGCATGATCCAGACGCCCGCCACCCGGATCGCCGGCGTGGTTCAGGCGCCTGCCGGTCAGCTGGCGCGTGTCCTCAAGGCCTACGCCGACAAGGCTGCTTGACGAAGCAAAGACGTGCATCTGGTTCAAACCGTATCGAAAGTGAGAAACGACAATGGCTGATCTGTCCAAGCTGGTTGACGAGCTGTCGAGCCTGACCGTGCTCGAGGCCGCCGAGCTGTCGAAGCTGCTCGAGGAGAAGTGGGGCGATTCAGCCGCGGCACCGGTTGCGGTGGCGGCGGAAGGCACGGACGCCGCGGCCGCCCCGGTCGAGGAGAAGACCGAGTTCGACGTGGTGCTGGCCAAGGCCGGCGAGAAGAAGATCGAGGTCATCAAGGAAGTCCGCGCCATCACCGGCCTCGGCCTCAAGGAGGCCAAGGACTTGGTCGAGGGCGCGCCGAAGACCGTGAAGGAAGCGGTGGCCAAGAAGGACGCCGAGGAGATGAAGAAGAAGCTCGAGGCGGTGGGCGCCAGCGTCGAGCTGAAGTGAGGCTTGCCGCCGGGCGGGGTTTTGGCCTCGCCCGGCGGACATTGCGGTTGTTGTGACGACGGTTTCCCGCAGGCCCTTCGCAAGGGCGTGCGGAAAGCCGTCGCGGTGGCTTGAGAGTTGCGGACTGTTCAGAAGGAAACGAAATGTCGCAGACGTTCATCGGCAGGAAGCGCATTCGTAAGTTTTTCGGGCACATCGCCGAAGTGGCGGAGATGCCCAACCTCATCGAGGTGCAGAAGGAATCCTACGACCAGTTCCTCCAGGTGGCCGAGCCGAAGGGCGGGCGCGCCAACGAGGGCCTGCAGGCGGTGTTCAAGTCGGTGTTCCCGATCACCGACTTCAGCGGCCAGGCGATGCTGGAGTTCGTGCGTTACGAGTTCGAGCCGCCGAAGTATGACGTGGATGAGTGCCAGCAGCGCGGCATGACCTACGCCGCCCCGCTGAAGGTGACGCTGCGGCTGATCGTCTTCGAGGTGGACCCCGACACCGGCGCCAAGTCGGTGAAGGACATCAAGGAGCAGGACGTCTACATGGGCGACATGCCGCTGATGACGAGGAACGGCACGTTCGTCGTCAACGGCACCGAGCGCGTGATCGTCTCCCAGATGCACCGCTCGCCGGGCGTGTTCTTCGACCACGACAAGGGCAAGACGCACTCCTCGGGCAAGCTGCTGTTCGCGGCGCGCATCATTCCCTACCGCGGCTCCTGGCTCGACTTCGAGTTCGACGCCAAGGACCTGATCTATGTCCGCATCGACCGGCGCCGCAAGCTGCCGGTGACGACGCTGCTGTTCGCGCTCGGCCTCGACGGCGAGCAGATCCTGCACCACTTTTACGGCCGCGTGACCTTCACCCAGGCCAAGGGCGGCGGCTGGCGCACGCCTTTCGACCCGCAGCGCTACCGCGGCATGAAGCCCTCCGCCGACATGATCGACGCCAAGACCGGCGCGGTCGTCGTCGAGGCCGGGAAGAAGATCACGCCGCGGCTCGCCCGCAAGCTCGCCGAGGACGGGCTGAAGGAGCTTTTGGTGCGCGACGCGGATCTTTACGGCCAGTACGTCGCCGACGAACTGGTCGATCCCAAGACCGGCCTGATCCACGCCGAGGCTGGCCAGGAGATCGACGAAAAGCTGCTGAAGGCGCTGAAGGAGGCAGGCTACTCCAGGCTCAACCTCCTCGACATCGACCACATCGCCACCGGCGGCTACATCCGCAACACGCTGATGGCCGACAAGGTGGAAAGCTACGAGCAGGCCCTGCTCGAGATCTACCGCGTCATGCGCCCGGGCGAGCCGCCGACGCGCGAGACGGCGGAGGCGCTGTTCCGCGGCCTGTTCTTCGAGGAGGAGCGCTACGACCTCTCGGCCGTCGGCCGGGTGAAGATGAACATGCGCCTCGACCTCGACTGCCCCGACACCATGCGCACCCTCAGGCGCGAGGATATCCTCGCCGTGGTCAAGACGCTGGCCGAACTGCGCGACGGCAAGGGCGAGATCGACGACATCGACCATCTCGGCAACCGGCGGGTGCGTTCGGTGGGCGAGCTGATGGAGAACCAGTACCGGCTTGGCCTCGTGCGCATGGAGCGCGCCATCAAGGAGCGCATGTCGTCGGTGGACATCGACACGGTGATGCCGCACGACCTGATCAACGCCAAGCC
>DAIODI010000195.1:0-5219 GCA_036746875.1 Aestuariivirgaceae bacterium
GGTCGCCATGATCGGCGGCGGCATCGCCGAGGAATCCGGGCTCATCGCGACGCTGGTGCGCAAGCTCGTCGCCGCCGCGCCGCAGTCGATCTTCACCTTCATGATCGTCATGGTGGGCGTTCTGTCCTCGATCGCCGCGGACGCCGGCTATCTCGTGCTGGTGCCGCTGGCGGCCGCCGCCTTCCACAGCATGGGGCGCCATCCGCTGGCGGGCCTCGCGGCCGGCTTTTCGGGCGTGGCGGCCGTGTTCCTGGTCAACATGTTCGTCACGCCGACGGACGCCCTCCTCACCGAGGTCACCAACGACGCGATCCGCACCGTCAATCCGAACCTGCAGATCACCGTCGTCGGCAACCTCTACTTCATGATCGTCTCGTCGATCCTGATGGCGATCATCTGCACGGTCATCACCGAGAAGTTCGTGGAGCCGCGCCTTGGCCCCTACACCGGCGGCGTGCCGGTCGAGGCCGCGCACGACCTGACGCCGCAGGAGCAGCGCGGCCTCCAGTACGCCGGGCGCGCGCTGCTGGTCTTCGTCGCTGTCCTCGCCGCGCTCACCGCGCCGCCGCTGCCGTGGAGCGTGCTGCGCAACCAGGAGACCGGCGGGATCATGGCCGGATCGCCGTTCATGAGCGCGCTGATCGTGCTGATCAGCCTGCTGTTCCGCGTCGTCGGCTACGCCTACGGCCGCGGCGCGTGCACCTTCGCCAACGCCACCGCCGCCATCGGGCTCGTCACCAAGACGTGGTCGAACCTGGCGGGGATGATCTTCCTCCTGTTCGTCATCGCCAACTTCATCGCCTTCTTCAACTGGACCAACCTCGCCACCGTCACCGCGGTCAATCTCGCCGATTTCCTGCAGAACGCGCCCATCGGCGCCACCGGCTACATCATCCTGTTCGTCATCGTGGTGGCGCTGATCGACATCATCCTCACCGGCGCGCTGGCGAAGTGGGCGATCCTCGCGCCGGTGTTCATCCCGCTGTTCATGCGGCTTGGCGGAGACCCCAACCTGGTGCTCGCCGCCTATCGCGTCGGCGACAGCCCGATGAACGTCATCACCCCGCTCAACGTCTACCTCGCGGTGATGGTGGGCTTCGCCCAGAAGTACGTGAAGGACGCGGGCATCGGCACGATCGTGGCGCTGATGCTGCCCTACACGGTGGTGCTGCTGGTGTTGTGGACGCTGCTGCTCATCGTCTGGAACGCCTTCGGCGTCCCGCTCGGACCAGGGTGAGCGGGCATGGCGCGCGCCGACGCGCCCGGTTCACGCCAGGGACTGGAGGGGTTGAAACCCCTCACCCCGGCGGAGGAGAGGATTCTCTCCGATCTCGCGGTCGGGGAATTCGACCGCCTGGGGGACGGCTCGCGCCCCGGCACGGACGATCCGGCCCGCGAGGTTCGCGCCGCGTTTATCCGGTTCCTCGCCCTCGGCGGCGACGACCGCCACCGGCCCCATGAGAAAGGCGTTCGCGTCTCGGGCGCGTGGGTCTCCGGCATCCTCGACCTCGAAGGGTGCCGCATCGCGCGCGACATCGGACTGAAGGATTGCCGCTTCGACGCCGTGCCGGTGTTCCGGTTCGCCGTCATCGACAATCTGTTCCTCGACGGGTCGGCGCTTCCCGGCCTGCAGGCGGAACGCCTTGAAGCGCGCGGCGGCGTATCGCTGAAGGGCGCGACGGTCACCGGCGAGCTCCGGCTCACCGGCAGCCGCATCGAGGGCAACCTGAGCCTCGACGGCGCCACCGTGGGCGCAGCCGGCCGCACGGCGTTGCTGGCCGACAGTATCGAGGCGCGCGCGGTGGAGATGCGCGGCGCGACGCTCGCGGGCGAAACGCGCATGACCGGCGCCCGCATCGACGGCGAGCTCGATCTCACCGGCGCGACATTGATTTTCCCGGACGGCGAGGCGCTGCACCTCAACCGCACGCGGGTGGGCGGCGGGCTGTTCCTGCGCGGCGGGGCGAAGGTGGAAGGCGCGCTCGACCTGACGGGCGCCTCCATCGACACGCTGCACGACGACGAGGCGTCGTGGCCCGCGAAAGGCAATCTGCTGCTCAACCGTTGCCTCTACAACGCGCTGCTCGGCGGACCCATGGACGCCCGCCGCCGCATCGCCTGGCTTGCGCTCCAGTCGCCGGAGCGCTGGGGCGAGGATTTCTGGCCGCAGCCCTACGAACAGCTGGCGCACGTTTTCCGCGAGATGGGCCACGAGGAGGACGCGCGCGCGGTGCTCGTCGAGAAGGAGCGGCTGCAACGGGAGGCCCGGCGCGAACGGGCTGTCAACCCGGTCTGGCGCGCGCTCCTCGCAGCAAAGGACTGGAGCCTTGGTGTCACGCTCGGCTATGGCCGCCAGCCGCTGCTGGCGTTCGCGTGGCTCGCCTTCTTCTGGCTGCTCGGCGTCGGCGTGTTCGCCTTCGCCCAGCAGCAGGCGGCGATCAAGCCCAACAGCCCGTTCGTGCTGCGCTCGCCCGAATGGACGATGTGCGCGGTTGCGATCGGCGAGGAGCGTCCGCTTGCCGGCGGCGTGATGACGCCGGGGCGCGCGCTGCCCGGCCAGTCGCAGCTCGCCTGCTTCCTCGGCCAGCACGACGCCTCAAGCTATCCCGCCTTCAATGCCTGGATGTATTCCCTCGACACCCTGTTTCCGGTGCTGGAGATCGGCCAGAAGGAGTACTGGCGGCCCGATCCGGCGCAACGCTTCGGCGCCCTCGCCATGGCCTACTTCTACTTCCAGGCGGTCGTGGGCTGGGCGCTGAGCCTGCTCGCCATCGCCGGGTTCTCCGGGCTGGTCAAATCGCGTTGAGCATCATGCCGCCAAGTGGACACCGCTTGCGCGCGCCGTTCGCTGGTCAGCGCGCCAGCTCGCGCGTCTTGGCGATCAGCGCCTGCGCGGCGATTTTCCACGCTCCCAACTGGTTCACGAACGCATCCCGGCCGCCGAGCTCCGCCCGCTGGACGGCGTAGGTCGCCGAAGAAAAGTGCCAGGTGTTGCCGCCCGCAGTGATCTCGATGACGTAAAGTTTTCCGCTCGCATGATCCTTGAGGATGTCGCAGCCAATCAGCGGAAACTCAGGCAAGGCGGCATGGACAGTGGCGGCGAACGCCGTAGCCTCGCCGTCGGGCGCCAGCGACCGCCGTTCCTGCACGGCGTATCGCGCCCGGACGAGGGGGTGCTTGGGGTCCACGATGCTGGCCTCGATCTCCTCATCGGGCGCGGATAACCCGGGCCTCGGGGCCGGCGCCCACGAGCGCAGGGTGTAGAGCGGACGGCCGCAAAGAGAGAGGACGCGACGGACCGTCGCCTGCGATCCGGTGTCGATGAACGACTGGACCAGCGCGCCGCCGCGGTGGATGTAATGCTCGGGCGGAAAATCCCCGCTGCGCAGCTCCCGCAGCCGCCGTGTCCGCCTGAACATCACGCTGTCGCCCGTTGAACTCAGGGCGAGATTGACCGGCTTGAGGATCACGAATTCGCCCCAGTGCTCTTCGCTGTAGCTGCGGCCGAACTCGAACAGCGCGGTCTTCGGCGTCGGCAGTCCGGCGGCGAGGAACCGGCGGTGCTGCTCCAGCTTCGGGACCGGCCGCCCCTGCAGCACCGCGCCGCGCGGCGGCCTGAACCGCGTCAGTGGCGCGAAACTCACCGTCAGCGTCGGCCGCTGCCAGACCACCGGCGGGATCTTCGCAACATCGAACCCATCCTGAACGACGATCGGCAGGATCTCGGGGGCGCGCTCGCGAATACGTATCACGATTTCTTGAAGATCGGCTGGATCCTGCCAAAGCGGTCTGTTGACCAGCACCAGCGAACGGGATGGATGAGCGGCTTTCGGATGGGCGAAAGGCATGGTTTCCGGCGGAATTCGGCGCGCTTGGCCATCAGCGCACATTCCGCCGGAGCGGTCCAGCGCTCTCGGCCTCGCCGTGGCGTCCCAGGAAGTTAACGGAAAATGAATACACTGGTCAGCACACATTCAGCTTGCGTGTTCTAAAAAGGGCACAACGCTTCGAGGGCACACGAGGTCCGGATCCCCCCTCCCCGATCCCCTGCATGATCCGGTCTTCGCCTTCGCAAGTGGCCCCGCGGGTTCCCCCTCCCCGCGGGGCTCCCATTTTGGGGCAGGCCGTTTGCGGCAGGCTCTACGGCCGGCGGCGAGCGAAACCTGAACCGCCGCTCCCGCCGTCGCGCCCGCAAAGTCCATGATGACGGCGTCCCCCGCCAGCGTATCGCCCTTGGCGGCGCGGATCGCCTTCACCGTCACGTCGCGTTCGGCGCGCAGGACGTTCTCCATCTTCATGGCCTCCACCACCGCCAGCGTTTCGCCGGCCTTCACCTCCTGGCCCTCGACGACGTTGATCGACACCACCAGCCCCGGCATGGGGCACAAAAGCGTGCGCGAAGTGTCCGGCGGCGCCTTCTCCGGCATCAGCATCACGAGTTCGGCCTCGCGCGCGGTGTAG
Organism: Aestuariivirgaceae bacterium; assembly: GCA_036746875.1. GTDB lineage: Bacteria > Pseudomonadota > Alphaproteobacteria > Rhizobiales > Aestuariivirgaceae > DAIODI01. Next base: position 4,462 of record DAIODI010000195.1, read on the forward strand.
ACGTACGCCTTCAGGTCGGCGCCGCGAAGGCTCAGCCGGTAGCCGTTGAGCAGACGGCGCACCTGCGCCGTCACCGGCCTGCCGGCGATGACGCCGCGCCAGACCGCCTCTCCCGGCAGCCAAGCGCTCTCGATGCGCACGGCGGCGCTGTCGCCCAGCGCCACGTCGACGCGCTCGCCATCGTCGGCGGTGATGCGGGCGGCGATCCAGGCGTCCCCCAGCTTCACCCGCCGGTCGGGCGAGAATGTCACCGGCCTGCCGTTGGCCTGTGGCTGGATCGAGCGCTTGATCCGGTTCTCGGTGTGGTCGAGCGCCACCGCCACCGCCGCCATGGTGGCCGCCAGAGCCGGGCCGGGTTCGACGCCGGCGAAACCGTCGGGGAACTCCTCGCGGATGAAGCCGGTGGAGAGATGGCCGGCGCGCCAGCGGGCGTTACCCATGATCGCCGACAGGAACGGCACGTTGTGCTGGATGCCGTCGATGTAGAAGCCGTCGAGCGCATCCGCCATCGCGTCAATGGCGGTCAGGCGATCGGGCGCATGGGTGACCAGCTTGGCGATCATCGGGTCGTAGTAGATCGAAATCTCCCCGCCCTCGAAGACGCCGGTGTCGTTTCGCACCGTCACTGCGCCGTGCACCGCCTCCGCCGGCGGGCGATACCGGGTGAGCCGTCCGGTCGAGGGCAGGAAGTTGCGATACGGGTCCTCGGCGTAGATGCGGCTCTCCACCGCCCAGCCCTTGAGCGTCACGTCCTTCTG
>DAIODI010000196.1:0-5176 GCA_036746875.1 Aestuariivirgaceae bacterium
GTTCTGCGTCGTCGTACAGGATGATCGCCTCGTGGACCGGGTCGAACGCGTGGGGCCGGGGTTTCACCAGGGAAGGATTCGACAACTGGTTTCGCGAGGCGTGCGTTGCGAAGTCCTGCCACGGCGTGCGGAAACTCGCGGCGACGACCGCCGCCGAACGCGGCGCGACCGAGGCGCAGCTCAACGCCGTGTTTGGCTGGGCCGAAGGATCGCGAGAGAGCGCGACTTCCACCCGCCGGGCGAACCGAAGGTGCGTGGAAAGAGGACGAAAAACCCAAGCAGCTCAATATGATGCATGGACAGTTGGAGCGTTTGGTGGGCCCGGCAGGACTCGAACCTGCAACCAAGCGGTTATGAGCCGCCGGCTCTGACCAGTTGAGCTACAGGCCCACGCCTTTCGCCGTATAGCGGATTTGCGCCCGCGTCACCAATGCGCGCGCGTAGGCCGCCCGGCAAGTGAGCTGCGTCACGTTCGGGGGAGCGCGACCGGCCAATGGGTGCGGAACCGGTCAAGGATCTCAGCCAGGCCTTCCTCCTCCACCCGGCGGGCCGCTTCCGCCGTCGTCATCCAGGCCAGGTCTCTCAGCCCCCGCTCGGGCCAACGGGCATCCTGCGACACAAAACGCACCGGGTAGACGGCGACGATCACCGGCGCGGGCGGGGCGATCAGGCTGCGTTTGTCATAGCTGAAGACGCCGACAGGATCGCGCTCCACCCGGCCGCGAACGCCGGCCTCCTCCCAGGCCTCCTTCAGGGCCGAACGTGCCCGCGACAGACCGCGATGCGGCCAGCCCTTCGGGATCACCCAGCGGCGCGTCTCGCGGCTGGTGATGAGAAGCACCTGGGGCCCCATCCGTCCCGGACGATGCACCAGCGCGCCGACCTGCTGCAGCGGTCGTACCGTTCGGCGCGGCGGGACATCGGGCATGGGCGCTCCAGGTCGGCGGAGAGGGCAGGGCGGGCGGCCATGCCCGAGTCGCCAGCTTTCGTCAGGGTGACAAGGTGCGCAAGCGGCGTGGCCGCATCATGGAACGTCCGCGAGGCGCCGGGCGCCTGGCGCGATGATGCTCCGGACGAGGGCAGTGTGGCGGCGACGCCATGTTGTCCCCGGCGATGAAAACCCAGGGCATGCCGGCGTCGGCCCGGCAACACCGGCGGTCGAGCGCGACATGACGGGCGCAGCGCCGGCCGGACGCCCACGCCAGCCCAGTTTGGAAGGTTTCCAACCTTGCCCCCGTTGCTTCCGGGGCGCGCCGGCGCTATTTCCGATAACAGCAGTCGGGAATTGAAAGCACGCTGCGAGCCGCCGGGCATCACCCTTGCGCCAAGCGGCCTCGAAGACCGGGTTTCGCGATGATCATCTGCCACTGCAACGTCATCACCTGCGGTGATCTCAGGAAGGCCGTCGACGACCTGCGCGGCGAAGACGCGCACGCCATGGTGCCCCCGGCCGGCGTCTTTCGCTGCTGCGGCAAGCGCCCGCGCTGCGGCTCCTGCATGCCGCTGGTCAGCGGTCTGATCCGCGAGGAACTCAGCTCGGCTCCCCCTCCGAAGTAACCCGGCCGGCCGCCGCCTCCACCATCACCCCGCTTCGTTGGCGGGCGAAGCGTTGAGCTGGCCGTAATTCTGCTCGCCGATCTGCTCCAGCAGATGCAGCTGCGTTTCGAGGAAGTCGATATGGCCTTCCTCGTCCTCGAGCAGCTCCTCGAACAGCTCCATGCTCACGTAGTCCTCGACGCTGCGGCAATAGGCGCGCGCCTCGCGGTAAAGGGCGCGGGCGTCGTACTCCGCGGCGAGATCGGCCTTCAGCACCTCGCGGATGTTCTGCCCGATGCGCAGCGGGTCCAGCACCTGCAGATTGGGATGGCCTTCCAGGAAAATGATCCGCGCGATCACCTTGTCGGCGTGGTGCATCTCCTCCACCGACTCGGCGCGCTCCTTCCTGGCCAGCTTCGAGAAGCCCCAGTCTTCCGTCAGCCGGAAGTGCAGCCAGTACTGGCTCACCGCCGTCACCTCGCTGCGCAGCGCACGGTTGAGATAGTCGATGCCGCCGGGATCGCCCTTCATGTCGTTCACCTCTGCCTGGTTTCGTTTCGGACAAGATAGTGGCGCCGGGCGCGGCGGGAGAAAAGCCCGGCTGCTCCGGCGCGTGACAATTGGTCACGAGCGCCGCGCCGCCGAAACCGCCGGCTGCAGCGTTGTCCAATCGGCGGCTTGCGAAGGGGGCGCAAAAGTGCTTCGACGATGGCCCGCCCGTCCGGTCCACCGGGGCGGCGAGGACCGTATGCGGACGAGGCATGAGCGCTGACAACAAACGGCTGCCCGGGCTGATGCTCGCCGCGCTCGGCGTCGTCTACGGCGATATCGGCACCTCGCCGCTCTATGCGTTGCGCGAGACCTTCGCCGGCCACCATCCGCTGGCGGTCAACGAACAGAATATCTACGGCATTCTGTCGCTGGTGTTCTGGACGATGACCATTCTGGTCTCGCTCAAGTATGTGCTGCTCATCATGCGCGCCGACAACCACGGCGAGGGCGGCAGCCTGACGCTGCTGACGCTGGTGACGGAGCTCACCAGGGGCACGCGCACCGCCTGGGTGCTGACGCTTCTGGGTATCTTCGCCGCCGCGCTGTTCTACGGCGACAGCATGATCACTCCGGCGATTTCGGTGCTCTCGGCGGTGGAGGGCCTTGAAGTGCTGGCGCCGCAGCTTGAAGCCTACGTGATCGCCATCACCATCGCGATCCTCACCGGCCTGTTCGCCATCCAGCGCCGGGGCGCCGGCGCGGTCGGCTTGCTGTTCGGCCCGATCATGGCGGCCTGGTTCGGCGTGCTGGCGCTGCTCGGCGTCGTCAACATCATCGAGGCGCCGTGGATCCTCGCCGCGATCAATCCGGCCTACGCCATCGATTATCTCGCGCACAATCCGGTGCAGACGTTCTTCGCGCTGGGCGCGGTGTTTCTCGTCGCCACCGGAGCGGAGGCGCTCTACACCGACATGGGTCACTTCGGCAAACCGCCAATCCGGATCGCCTGGTTCGCCTTCGTCAAGCCGGCGCTGGTGCTCAACTACTTCGGCCAGGGCGCTCTGCTGCTCAACGACCCGGAAGCCATCCGCAGCCCCTTCTTCCTGCTGGTGCCGGAGTTCCTGCTCCTGCCGCTCGTCGTCCTCGCCACCATGGCGACGGTGATCGCCTCGCAGGCGGTGATCTCCGGCGCGTTCTCGGTCGCCCGCCAGGCGGTGCAGCTCGGCTTCCTGCCGCGCATGCTGATCGTCCACACCTCCGGCGACGAGCGTGGCCAGATCTACGTCCCGTTCATGAACTGGACGCTCTACCTCGCCGTGATCGGCCTGGTCGTCGGCTTCGGCTCCTCGAGCAACCTCGCGGCCGCCTATGGTCTCGCCGTCACCGGCACGATGATGATCGACACGGTGCTGATCGCCTTCGTCATGCTGCTGCTGTGGCGCTGGCCGCCGGCGCTGGTGGCGCTGATCGCCGGCGGGCTGTTCGTCATCGACCTCGCATTCTTCTCCGCCAACGCCATCAAGATCCCGGAGGGCGGCTGGTTCCCGCTGCTGGTCGCGACGACCACGTTCGTCGTTCTCACCACCTGGAAGCGCGGCCGCGAACTGATGGCGCAGCAGCTCGCCGAACATGCGATGCCGGTGGAGACGTTTCTGCGGTCGTTGTCCGACAAGCGGCCGCGGGCGCAAGGGACGGCGGTGTTTCTCACCAGCCGCACCGAAGGCGTTCCGGTGGCGATGCTGCACAACCTCAAGCACAATCAGGTGATCCACGAGCGGGTGGTGTTCCTCACCGTCGTCACTGCCGAACAGCCGTCCGTCGCGCCGGGCGACCGGCTGGCGCTCTCCGACCTCGGGCGCGGATTCCACCGGCTCATCGTCCGCTACGGCTTCATGGAGACGCCCGATATCCCCACCGCGTTGGCCGAATGCCAGAAGCGGCACGACATGAAGTTCGAGATGATGCGCACCTCGTTCTTCCTTAGCCGCGAGACCATCGTGCCCAGCTTCAGGACGCCCGGAATGTCGCTGTGGCGCGAAAAGCTGTTCGCCTTCATGGCCCTCAACGCTGTGAGCGCCACCAGCTTCTTCAAGATCCCCACCGGGCGTGTGGTGGAGCTCGGCACCCAGGTCGAGATCTGAGCATCATCAGCGAAGGCCGCCCTCGCCGCCGCGAACCCGCGCCCGCCCGATCAGCGCCAGCGCAGCGTGATGTCGCACAGATGGGCGACGAACCCCGCCGCCAGCCAGCCGCTCACGGCGGACACCGGGTCGCCGCGAAGTCCCGAACGCAGCGCCAGCAGCAGGCACGCGCCGGCGGCCAGGTTGGCGGCGAGCGCGGCAGGCTGCGGGCCGCGGCCGGTCAGGCGATGGAGGATCGCGAGCGCAACCCCTTCCACCACCGTGAGGCCGATGATCCACGGCACAATCGAGCCGTCGCGGACCATCGCTTCGATCTCACCGAGCATGGACGCGGCTCAGGGCGGCACGAGGCCCAGGAGGTGGGCGAGGTCCTTGAAGAAGATGCGCACATGCGCGATGGGCCTTGAGCGCACCATCCGCTTGTTCATGTAGGCTTCCCAGGTGATCCGCTGGACGTCCTTGTCGGCGCACATGCTGACAAATCGTTCGCGCCGCGCGTCGGTGCGGTACCAGAAGTGCTGCAGGATGCCGAGCACCCAGAACACGCGGCCGTGCGCCTTCATGAACCGCTTGCGGGCGGAGGCGAGGGCGCGCGCGTCGCCGGTTTCGAGAAGCGCCTCCACCGCGTCGGCGGCGAGCCGGCCGCCGGTCATGGCGTAGTAGATGCCCTCGCCCGAGGCTGGCGCGACGACGCCGGCGGCGTCTCCGGCGAGCACCACGTCGCGGCCGTTGTCCCATCGCTTCAGGGGCTTGAGCGGGATCGGCGCGCCCTCCTTGCGGATGGTGCGGGCGGCGTCGAGGCCGGTCATCTCGCGAAGGGCTGAAACCGCGTCGCGCAGGGCGAAGCCCTTGATCGCGCTGCCCGTGCCGATGCTGGCGGTGTGGCCGTGCGGAAACACCCAGCAGTAGAAGTCGGGCGAGTAGCGGGCCTGGTAGTAGATGTCGCAGCGTTTCGGGTCGTAGGCGGCGGCCGGCGGCCGGTCGGGATCGATCTCGACGATCTCGTG
>DAIODI010000197.1:0-5154 GCA_036746875.1 Aestuariivirgaceae bacterium
CGGCCTGTCCTTCGCCTCGATGTTCGCCGCCGTCGCGGTCTCGGTCGCGGTCTTGTGGCTGGCCCGCTCCGAAGAGCCGCCGCCGAACAGCCGCCTCGAACGCTGGCGGCGCGGCGAATCGGCCGAACTCAACGCCGACCGGCCGCTGCCGCGCTGAGGGCGCTTTCTTCCGCTGGATGATCATCGCGCCAAGCGCCCGCGACCTGGTGCAAAAGGACGATGCAAATTCCACAAGACAGAGCGGCCGGCCTGACGTGAGTCAGGCGGGATTGCGCGCCTTGCGGATCGCCGGTTCGATCAGCCGGCTGACGTTCGCCGCGCCGTCGCGGGTTTCGAGGTGATGCCGGAAGCTCTCCCCGAGCGTTTCGGCGAGCGGCGAAAGGTAACCGCCGGCGCGCGCCATCTCGCGGTAGTAGCCGAGGTCCTTCGCGGCGTTGGCGAGGGCGAAACGGTAGCCGTCGTAGTCGCCCCCGGCCACGGCGGGTCCCGCCATCTTGCGCAACACCCCGGAATTGCCCGAGCCGAGCATCATCACCTCATAGAGCTTCGCCCGGTCCACGCCCGCCGTATCGGCGGCGTGGAAAGCGTCGGCGACGAGCGCGATCATGCCGGTGACGAGGTAGTTGCTGACGAGCTTCGCCGTTTGTCCCGATCCCGGCGGGCCGAAATGGGCGATGCGGGCGGCGAACGCCCGCAGTACCGGCGTGATCGCCCGGGCGGTCGTCTCGTCGGCCCCGAGCAGGAGTCCAACCTCGCCCCTCTCCGCCTGCTCCGGTCCGCCGGTCATCGGCGCATCGGCGAAGGCGACGCCGCGAGCCGCCAACGCCGCAGCGAGCTTTCGGGTGGACCCGGGATCGGAGGTGCCGGTGTCGATGACGATGGCGCCACGGGCAAGGTGCGGCGCCATGCGCGCCATCACCTGCTCGACGGCGGCGGAGTTGGAGAGGCAGAGGATCACCATATCGCTGGCCCGCGCCAGCGCGGCGGCGTCGGGGGCTTCGGTTGCGCCCTTGGCCACGAGGTCGTCAACAGGCGCGCGGTTGCGATGCGCCACGACGGCGAGCGGAAAACCCGCCGCCAGCAGCCGCACGCCGACGCCGTGGCCCATGAGACCTGCGCCTGCAAGTCCGATCCGCGTCATGTGATCTCCTGAATGTCGGAGGCGATCGCCCGGTTGATCCGGTGCTCACGGTAGAACACGTAAAGTCCCGACGCGATGATGATGGCGGCGCCCACCAGCGTCCAGACGTCCGGCGTGTTGCCGAAGACGAGGTAGCCGAGGGCGCTCATCGGGATGATCTGCACGTAAACATAGGGCGCAAGCACCGGCGCAGGCGCGCGGCGGTGCGCCTCGATCAGCATCAGGTGGCCGAGCGAGCCGAGCATCCCCATGGCGGCAAGCGCCAGCCATTGCCAGCCGTGCGGCATGTGCCAGCCCAGCGCGGTCAACGGCGTGGCGAACAGCGCCCCGGCGGCGCTGACGTAGAACAGCGAGGTCAGCGCGTGGTCCCTGTGGCCGACATGGCGGGTGGCGATCTGGTAGAGCGCGCCGCACAGCGCCACCCCAAGCGAGGCGAACATCGCCCAGTGGAACCCGTCGGTTCCGGGCCGGATGACGACGAGGACGCCGATGAACCCGAGGATCACCGCCAGCCATCGGTGCGGGCCGACGCGCTCGCCCAGCAGCGGCACGGACAGCGCGCACACGAACAGCGGCGTCGAGAACATCAGCGCCGAGGTCTGGTCGAGCCGGAGATAGTTGACGGCGAGGAAGTTCAGCGCGGTGCAGCCGAGCAGCAACGCGCCGCGCAAAAGGTGCAGGCGCAGGTGGGTGGTGGCGAGAAGATCGCGCCCGCCCGCCCGCCAGACCACGCCGGTGACGATCGCCGCCGCGAAGGCGTAGCGGAACAGGACGACCACCGGCGTCGGCAGCTGCGCGACCAGGTGCTTGGCGGTCGCATCAAGGCCGGAGAACACGCACACCGCGCCCACCATCAGCGCGATCCCCGAAAGGACGCGCGAGGGAACCGCTCCATGTGCGCTCATCGCCATCAACGAGTGCTCTATCCGGTTTCGCCGGCGATGCCCACCCGGCCGTCGCGCCGGACAGGGTTTCGCCAGGCGCGCCGCTGTCGCTTGGAGCGGGCGCGGCGTTGGTTCTATAAGCGCGCCATCGAAGACGACGAGGAGCAAGGCGACCATGGATACGATCTGGTTTCGCGCCGGCGAGGCGACGGTGCTGGCGAAGGACGGGCAGTTCACCGACGCCATGCCGGAGGTGGTGATCGGCTCGGTGAAGGGACCGGTGGGGACCGCCTTCGCCGCGATGATGGGGCAGGCCGTGGGCCACACCCGTTTCTTCGTGATCCGCGACCTGAACCAGATGGTGCGCCCGGCCACCATGATGACCTCGAAGGTGACGATCCCGAACGCCGCCTATGTGGAGCTGTTCGGCGGCGTGGTGCAGGGGGCGCTCGGCGACGCCATCGTGGACTGCGTGGCGGAGGGGGTGTTGCCGGCGGCGCTGGCGGATGAGCTGTGCATGATCATCACCGTCTGGCTCGATCCGCGCGTTCCGGAAGACCCCAACCTCGACAAGGCCGACCTCTACCGCACCAACTACGAGGCGACGAAGCTCGCCATCGTCCGCGCCATGAAGGGCGAACCGACCGTGAAGGAGCTGATCGCCAACCGCAAGACGGTGAAGCACTACGCCCTCGACGGCGTGGTGGAGTACTGATCGGGACAAGCCTGCCTGATATCAGCGCACGATCAGATCCGCCCCCAGCGCAAGAAAGATCGCTCCGGCGACGCCCTCGACGGGACGGCGGGCCCTACGGTAACGTTCGGCGAAGGCGGGGCGCGCGAACAGCGCCATCAGCGCCACATACCAGGCGGCGCTCATCGTCACCATCAGCGCCACGCCGGAAAGACCGAGCCAGAGCGGACCGCGGGCGATCTGGGTGGACGCGAACAGCGAGGTGACGAACGCGAACGATTTTGCGTTCGACAGGTTGGTGAGGAAGCCCATGCGGAAGGCGCGCCCCGGCGGCATCGGCTGGAGCCGCAGGCCCGCTTCCCACGGCAACCCCGCGCCGGCGAACGCCTGGCGGATCAGCATCGCGCCGCGCCACATCAGGTAGAGGCCGCCCGCCACCTTGACCGCGTGGTAGGCGTCGGGGAACTGCGCGGTGAGCCAGATCAGGCCGAACAGCCCGGCGAGGCCCCAAAGCGTCGTGCAGGCGAGAATGCCGGCGAGCGCCGACAGAACCACCGGGCGCGGCTGGCTGAGCGCCAGCCACGTGAAGAGCAGCGTGTTCGGCCCCGGCGTGAACACCGCCACCAGCCAGAAGGCGGCGAACGGCAGGAGGGCTTCCACGCCCATCGGGGCGGCGGCCACGGCGACCCGTGTTCGTCAGAGCATCGAGGGCAGCACACGGTCGGGCGGCTTGTGGCCGTCGACGAAGGTCTTGATGTTGATGATCACCTTTTCGCCCATGTCGATGCGGCCCTCGATGGTGGCCGAGCCCATGTGCGGCAGAAGGACCGCGTTCTTGAGCTTGAGAAGCCGCGGGTTCACCGCCGGCTCGTGCTCGAACACGTCGAGGCCCACCGAGCCGAGCTCCCCCGCCTCGAGCATCCGGGTGAGCGCGTTCTCGTCGATCACCTCGCCGCGCGCGGTGTTCACGATGATGGCGTCCGGGCGCATCAGCTTCAGCCGGCGCGCCGAGAGCAGGTGATAGGTGGCGGGCGTATGCGGGCAGTTGATCGACACGATGTCCATGCGGGCGAGCATCTGGTCCAGGCTTTCCCAGTAGGTCGCCTCAAGTTCTTCCTCCACGCGCTGATGCACGGGCTTGCGGTTGTGGTAGTGGATCTGCAGCCCGAACGCCTTGGCGCGCCGCGCCACCGCGGCGCCGATGCGGCCCATGCCGACGATGCCGAGCCGCTTGCCCCAGATGCGATGCCCCAGCATCCAGGTGGGCGACCAGCCCTGCCAGGCGTTATCCGGGCCGATGACGCGCGAGCCCTCGATGATGCGGCGCGCGCAGGCAAGAATGAGCGCCAGCGTCATGTCGGCGGTGTCCTCGGTGAGCACGCCGGGCGTGTTGGTGACGGTGACGCCGCGCGCGGTGGCCGTTTCGACGTCGATGTTGTCGACGCCGGTGCCGAAATTGGCGATCAGCTTCAACTGCTCGCCCGCCTGGTTCAGCACCGCCTTGTCGATGCGGTCGGTGACGGTGGGGATCAGCACTTCGGCTTCCTTCACCGCCGCCACCAGCTCCGCCTGGGTCATCGGATGGTCGTCGTCGTTCAGCCGGGTGTTGAACAGTTCGCGCATGCGCGTCTCGACCACGTCCGGCAGCTTCCGGGTGACGATGACCAGAGGCTTGCGTTTCGACATCCGGCTCTCCTGAAACGGCGAGGTTCCGCCGCTGGCGCGATAGGGCGCGCTTTTCCTCATGTGGCCGCCGGGATCGGGCGGCCGACCGCTCAACTCTTTAAGTCGGGGCTCGACTCGTGTAAACTGCCCGCAGGTTCAGGGGCTTGGGGAAGCTGCTGGTCCCGTCGGGGTTGATGAAGGTCCCGCCGCAGTCACGGGGAACGATTGCGTATACCATGACAGAGATCGCAAGGCTGCGTCGGCGGTGGGGGGCGACCGTGACGATGGCGGCGGTGTTCGCCGTGACGGCGGCCGTGGGATGGGCGCTAATGACGCCCGGCGGGCAGAACTCGATCGCGCCGTCCGGTGCGCTCGCCGGTGTCGCCCTGCCGGTCGTGGAGGCCGTTTCCGGGAGCGGCGAGGGGCAGATCGTCAAGGTGGCTGCCACCGGCGTGGATGCGGCAGTTGGCGCTTCGGAGCCCGCAGCCACCGGATCGACGCTCGCCCCGGCGCGGGGGGCAGCTCGCGCCGCCACGCAAACCGGCTTGCCGATCCCGCGGTTCGTCAGCCTGAAGGCGGCGCGTGTGAACGTGCGCAAGGGCCCCTCCAGCGACCACCAGGTGGCCTGGGTGTTCACCCGCAAGGGCCTGCCGGTTGAGATCATCGCCGAGTTCGAGCTGTGGCGCAGGGTGCGCGACAGCGAGGGTGCGGAAGGCTGGGTCTATCACAGCATGCTGTCGGGGCGGCGCACGGCGCTGGTCGCTCCGTGG
>DAIODI010000198.1:0-5126 GCA_036746875.1 Aestuariivirgaceae bacterium
GGCGCCGAGCGTCGGGCTTTCCCAATCGTCCTCGACGAAGCGGATGTCGTGCAGCGTCTCGTCGATGCCGATGGCGGCGAGCGAGCCGAGATAGAGGTCCTGAAGGTTCTCGGGCGAGGGCTTCAGCATCACCTGGTACTGGTAATAGTGCTGGAGGCGGTTCGGGTTCTCGCCGTAGCGCCCGTCCTTCGGGCGGCGCGACGGCTGCACATACGCCGCCCGCCACGGCTTCGGCCCAACCGCGCGCAGCGTAGTGGCGGGGTGGAACGTGCCCGCTCCCACTTCCATGTCGAACGGTTGCAGGATCACGCAAGCGTGCGCCGCCCAGTACTGGTGCAGCGTCAGGATGAGATCCTGAAACGATCGCTTCGGATCGAGGCCGTGCGGCATGGGCGAACCCCCGGAAGAGCGGGCGGACCGTAAGGGGGTGGGATCAGGGGGTCAAGCTGTGACGGCGCGCGCGCCCCGGCAGCGGCGGCTCAGTCCTCGCGCCAGACGCCGGTCTTCGGGTCTTCGCGCAGCGCCACCGCGTTGCGGGTCTTGTCCACGGGGCGGGCTGCCCTGGGCGACTTCACGCGCGCCGCCTGGTTGAAGGCGGCGAATTTTCGCAACGCCACCAGCGTGAGAGTGAGCACGGCGAGCGCGACGACGATTTTGGCCAGCATGGGCAATCATTCCCGGATACGCACAAAACATATCAAAAACCGTATTTCGACCAAAGTGTACGCCATTCAAGCGCCGCCAGAGCACTCTCCGGCAACTCCTGCGCGACACGATTAAGGATTTCATCCTGCGTTGTGGAAGGCTGGAACGGCAACCGGAACAGCCCCTGTTTCTTCGCCACCGGCACGATCTCGACCTCCTTGCCGTAGCGCGCCCGCAGTACGTCGTGGAGGCCGCCGAAGCCGTCGATCAGGCCGAGATCCTTCGCCTTCGCGCCCGACCAGAACGCCCCGGAGAACACATCGGGCGCGCTTTCGTCGAGCTTGCCCCGGCGGCGGTCGCGCACCATCGCCTTGAACTCCTCGTGCACGTCCTGCTGCAGCGCCTTGAGCCGCGCCACGTCGGCGTCCTTCTCGGGAAGGAAAGGATCCAGGATGGACTTGTGTTCGCCCGCGGTGTGGACGCGCCGTTCGACGCCCAGCCGCCGCATCGCCTCGACGAAACCGAAGCTCGCCGAGATGACGCCGATGGAGCCGACGATGGAGGCCCGGTCGGCGATGATCTCATCGCCCGCGCAGGCGAGCCAGTAGCCGCCCGAGGCGGCCACGTCCTCGACGAAGGCGATCACCCTGAGGTTCTTCTCCGCCGCGAGCGCCCGGATGCGCGCGGCGATCAGCGACGACTGCACCGCCGAACCGCCCGGCGAGTTGATCGAAAGCGCCACCGCCGCGGCGTCGCGACGCGAAAACGCGCGCTCGATCAGCGGTTCGAGCGTGGCGAGCGTCAGTCCGGGCCGGAGCGGCGAAATGCCGCCGATCACCCCGGCGAGGCGGACCACCGGTACGACGGGAACGTTGCGGCGCAAAAACCGCGGCAGCAGGCGCTGGAACAGGGAGCGGGTCATTGGCCGCGATCACATGGGGAGGCGGACGCACTCCGGCAAGAGCGGCGTTACCAGACCCGCCAGAGGATCAGCACCAGAATCAGCGTCTGGCCCACCGCGAACATCGTCGCGCCGAGCCGCATGGCCGCGAGGCGATCCTCGATGCCGGCGAGCTGGTCGCTCATCGCCAGCGTGTTGTCCTCCACCCGGCCGGCCGAATCGGCGACGGCGCGCGTGTCTTCGGCGAGATCGTCGAGCGCGTCGATGACGGCGAGGCGATCGGCGCGGCCGGGGTCTTCGGGAGGCGGCGTCCGCTCGACGACTGCAAACCGTCTCAAGCCGTCGAATGCGCCGTGGGCCTCGGCCATGGTTTCCCCGTCACCGGAAGGATTGATGCGAATCACCCTCCCGAATAGTTTAGCATGGCGCAATTCGTGCGAATACTTCGCCGTAGGTCTGGCCGATCACCGCAGCGGCCACGGCTTGCCGTGACGGAGCACCGCTTCGGCTTCCGGCGTGAAGCGCGAGCCGTCGCCGTGCAGGATCAGCCCCGGAAGAAGCCGCATCGGCCCTCGCGTGCCGCGCAGGCCCTGCACGATCACCCGCGAGGCGGCCATGCCGGCGCGGGCGTAGAGCGGCGCGATCACGATATCGCCGAACCCGGGCTCGAACGCCGCGAGGATTCGCCCCAGCATGTCTGGGCGATGCACCATGGTGGCGCTGCCGCGCGAAACCACCATCGCATGCATCACCTTGACCCAGTGTTCGAGATCTTCCGGCGCGGCGGCGTTCGCCACCTGTTTCAGCGGGCTTGGCGAGGCGGTGGCCTTGCTGGCGTCGAAGTAGGGCGGATTGGCGTAGGCGTGGGCGAACGTCCCGTGTTCGGGGTAGCCGGTCAGATCGCGCCGGATCGCCTCCTTGAGATCGCCGTGGAAGACTTTGATGCGCCCCGCCATGCCGTTGCGCGCGGCGTTTTCCCCGGCGATCAGCGCATAGCGCGCCGAAAGCTCAAGCCCGGTGACGGCGGCGTCGGGACAACGGAAGACAAGGCACAGCGCCGCAACGCCGGTGCCGATGCCCGCCTCGAACACCGCGTCGCCCGCCTCCGCCGGAACGGCGGCGGCGAGAAACACCGAATCGATGCCCGCCCGGAAGCCCTTTTCGGGCTGCAAGGCCCGCAGTCTGCCGCCCAGGAAGGCGTCGTCGGTGCGGCCGGCCGGCAACGCCGGCGGCGCGGTCTGGTCAGCTGTGTGCGTGGCCCCGTCGGTCATATCGTCCGTTATGGTGCACCATCGGTTAGCGCGGCGTTACGAAGCAGCCGTGACGCCGCCGGGAAATCCTCCTCCAGCACGACCAGACGCCTCGGCAGAACGCCGATCGAACCCTCCAGCACGCTCATATGCTCGTCGAGCACAAGGTGGTCGATCCCCGCCCCGTGGAGAAGGTGGATGGCGTAGGAGAGCGCCACGATGTCGTTGGTCCGCAGCAGTTCGCGCATGGACGTTGTCGCCATGATACAGCCCGCGCCGCTTCGCCGCCATGGGTTGGGCTTGCCGGGCCACGGGCCGCCCCCTATCCTTCCGGCGGAGTGGGCAGAAGGTGGGCGGAGGAAGCCGGTGGGCGTTGTTGTACCGTTCGAGGGCGGCGAGGATCGCGCGACGATCGATCTCCTGATGTCGCTTGTCGGGAAGGACATGGAGCGCGTCAACGAAGCGATCATGGTCCGCGCCCAGTCGCACGTCGGGATGATCCGGGAACTGGCCGTGCACCTGATCGGCTCCGGCGGCAAGCGCCTTCGCCCGATGCTCACCGTCGCCACGGCGCAGATGTGCGGCTATCGCGGCGAGAGCCACATCAAGCTCGCCACCGCGGTCGAATTCATGCACACCGCCACGCTCCTGCACGACGATGTGGTTGACGAAAGCGCCGTGCGGCGCGGCCGCCAGGCGGCTCGGATGATCTGGGGCAACCAGGCGAGCGTGCTGGTCGGCGATTACCTGCTGGGGCAGGCGTTCCGCATGATGGTGGAAACCGGCTCGCTTGACGCGCTGCGCGTGCTCGCCGCCGCCGCCTCGATCATCGCCGAGGGGGAAGTTCTCCAGCTCGCCACCCAGCACGATATCGCCACCACCGAAGACGCCTACATGCAGGTGATCGGGGCGAAGACCGCGGCGCTGTTCGCCGCCGCCGCCGAGGTGGGCGGCATCGTCGCGGGACGGCCGCGCGAGGAGCAGGCCGCGCTCGACTCCTACGGCCGCAATCTCGGCATCGCCTTCCAGCTTGTCGATGACGCGCTCGACTACTTCGGCAAGCAGTCGGTGCTCGGCAAGACCATCGGCGACGATTTCCGCGAGGGCAAGATCACGCTGCCCGTGGTGCTCGCCTACCGGCGCGGCGACACCGCCGAGCGCGCGTTCTGGAAGCGCACCATGGCCGACGCCGACCAGACCGGCGACGATCTCGCCCGCGCCCAAAAACTCATCGAGAAGCACGCCGCCTTCGCCGACACCATCGAGCGCGCCCGCCACTACGGCGCCATCGCGCTCGACGCGCTCGCCATCTTCCCGGCCTCCACCCACAAGAGGGCGTTGCAGGAGACGGTGGAGTTCTGCGTCAGCCGCACCTTCTGACACCGGCGCGAGGCGGAAGATGCCGAAGGCGCACTTCAGGCTCGAACGGGCGGCGCTGAGGGAGGGGCACGCCATCGTCGCCGGCGTCGACGAGGCCGGCCGCGGGCCGCTCGCCGGCCCGGGGGTCGCCGCCGCCGTGGTGCTCGACCCGCAGCGGCTGCCGGAGGGCGCGGCCGACTCCAAGACGCTCACCCCCGATCGCCGCGAGACGCTTTACGACATCATCCTCGCCATCGCCCGGGTCGGCGTCGGCGTCGTGGACGTCGCCACCATCGACCGCGTCAATATCCTCAACGCCACCCTTCTCGCCATGCGCCAGGCGGTGGAGCGGCTCGACCGCCTGCCTGATCTCGCCATCGTCGACGGCAACCGCGCGCCGTCGCTGCCGTGCCGGGTGCGCACCCTGGTCGATGGCGACGCGCACTGCCTGTCGATCGCCGCCGCCTCCATCGTCGCCAAGGTCACGCGCGACCGCCTGATGGCGGCGCTCGACGCCGAATGCCCAGGCTACGGCTTCGCCGCCCACAAGGGATACGCCACGCCCGCGCACCTTGCGGCGCTGAAGGCGCTAGGGGCGAGCCCGCACCATCGCGTCTCGTTCGCTCCCGTCGCCGAACGCCTCGGCCTCCAGGCCCCCCGCCGCCGCCCGAGGCGCAACCCCGGCGCGCCGGACCTTTTCGCCTGAACGGCCGGCGGCAAAAGTCATAAGACAGGCGGACTGCGACCTGACTGCATCAGGTCATCCGGTCTCGCTACCTGGATTGGCATCATCTTAATGCGCCAGGTGGCGGCCACCTGGCGGGATGATGCTCTAACCGGAATACGCCATTCGTTAACCAATCTTTAAGAATTGGATTCACCCGCCGGTCCCGAAGACTCACCATGCGCGCCGTCGACAGGGCGTGGCGTTGCGTGAGGGCGGGATCATGGGGTTTGAAGGGCGGCCGGAC
>DAIODI010000199.1:0-5038 GCA_036746875.1 Aestuariivirgaceae bacterium
CGCGAGAAGGTGCGGGAGCTGGTGCAGGAGGGCATCAGCGAGCCGCTGCGGCGGACGCCGGAGCCGTGGCGGGTCGGCGGACCGGCGCTGACGCGGGCGCGCAAGGCGGTGCGGCTGGAGCGCGACCTCGAGATCAACCTCGGCGCGGTGGCGCTGATCCTTGACCTGCTCGACGAGATCGAGATGCTGAAGGCGCGCGCCCGCCGGTGACGCGCCGGGGAACGAGGGGTTAGCGGGGTTTGGCTCGCCTGATCACGACCAACGCCCGCGCGACGGGCCGATGCGAGGCTGACGGGGCAGTGCGGCAGCGGGTTTCACATCACTGACATATGGTTTTGTTGCCTTCCGTCATCCTGTGGGAGTGATGCGATGTCGTTGGGTTCGTTTCTGCGCACAGGTTTTCTGGTCGGCGCCGCGGTTGGCGCGGGCGCGGCGCTGTTCGGGCCGGCGCTGTGGCGCGTCGCGCGGCCATATGCCCGCGAGGCTGTGAAGGCCGGCATGACCGGCTTCGCCGCGGCTTCCGCCGCCGCCGCCCGTGCGGCCGAGGAAGTCGAGGATCTCGCGGCCGAGGTCGCGCACGAGATGCGCGAGGCCGCCGGAAAGGCCGACGCCGATGAGGCCGCCGAAACGGCGATGGCCGAGGCCCAGGATGATGTCATCCACGCCGGCAAACCCCATGACAGCGCTTCCTGAGCGGCCGGCGCTGGCCGCACGCCTGCGCCATCGCATTCAAGGCCGGGTTCGCCTCGGACTCGTCAGTCCCCTGCCCGATCGCGCGGCGCTGGGCGCATGCGCCGAGGCGATGGCGGCGGTGGAGGGCGTGGAGAACATCGAGATCCGGCTCTCCACCGCGAGCCTGCTCATCCGCTACGAGGGAGACTTCGAGCCGATCGCGGCGCGCCTCGCCAGAGCCGGCTTGCTGCTGATCCTGCCTGAACTGCCCGAGCCGCCGTTCGATCCCGTCCGCGAGACCGTGCAGCAACTCGAAAGCGCGGACGCGACGCTGATGGGGGCGACGAGTGGTTCAATGGATCTGAGGAAGGCGATTTTCATGGGGCTGGTCGCCGCTGGGCTCGTTCAAATCGCGCGGGGGCGGATCGCCGGTCCGGCGCTTACGCTGTTTAGCCAGGCGGCGGCGTTGATGGCGACGCTGGGGCCGCCGGGCGGCGGGAAACGATGAGCCTGCGGGCTTCCGCGAGCGCATAGGCCGAGCCCGCGAGCGACGCGGCGGTCAGGGCGATGCGCCCGCCGAGCGGTCCCAGTCCGAGGAGACGCCGCAGCGGCGGCGCGACGAAGGGCAACACGAGGAGCCCCAGGGCCGAGGCCAGGGCGGCCTCAAGCCGGCGCTCCGAGATCCGGCGGGCCTCGCGCGTCCGGGGATAATGATCGCGCAAGGTCCAGGCATGCGCGACCTGCGCCAGCGCCAGCGTGAGAAAGGTCGCCGATCGGGCCTCCGGACCGATGCCGCTTCGCGCCATGCCCAGGAAATGCGCGACGAGCGCCGCGCCGCCAATTCCCGCCGCATCCAGCCCGAGGCTTGTCATCTCTGCTTGATCGAGCAGCGGCGCATCCGCTCGGCGCGGCGCGCGCGCCATCACGTCGCCGGCGGGCTCGGCGAGCGCAAGGCCCAGCGCGGGAAAGACGTCCGTCACGAGATTGAGCCAGAACAACTCCATCGGCGTTTCGAGTTCGCCGCGCCCGTGCAGGGTTTCACCCAGCGTGAGAAGCACCTCCGAAAGGTTCGTCGAAAGGAAGAAGCGCAAGGCCGAGCGGATGTTGTCCTCGGTTGAGCGCCCGCGCGCGATCGCCGCAGCGACGCGCCTGAGATCGTCGTCGGCGATCACGAGATCGGCGACCTCGCGCGCGACATCCGTGCCATTCCGGCCCATCGCGATGCCCACCGAGGCCATGCGCAGAGCCGGCCCGTCATTGACGCCATCCCCGATCATGGCGACGCGCCGGCCGGCGCCCTGCAACGCCTTGACGATTCTGAGCTTGTCGGAGGGGCTTACGCGCGCGAACACGCTTGTCTCGATGGCGAGCCGGCGCAATTCGTCTTCCGTCATGCCCGCGATGCGGCGGCTGTCGGCGACGCGAATGACCCCCGATCGCGAGAGCCCGAGCGTTTCCGCGACCGCCAGCGCCGTCGCCGGCTGATCACCAGTGATCATGATCGTGCGGATGCCGGCGCGGTGGAATATGTCGATCGCCTGCCGCGCTTCCACGCGCACCGGGTCGGCGAGCGCCACCAGGCCGAGCCAGGTGAGCGCTCCGGGCGCCGCTCCGTCGAGCCGGCCGGCGCGATGGGCGACGCCCAGAACACGCAGGCCGCGCGCTGCGAGGCGCTCGTTGCACCCGAGGATTTCCGCGCGCCGCGCCGCGGTCAGCGGCTTGTCGCCCTGCGCCGTCGCCTCCTGCTGCGAAAAGGCCAGCAGGTCGTCGGGCGCGCCCTTGACCGCGACGAGCCCACCCTCGCCGGCGGCGTGTTCCGTCGCCATCCAGCGGCGGTGGTGGTTGCGCGTCCAGACGTGTCGCAGCGGCGCGCGCGCGCGAAGGGCTTCGGGGTCGAAACCGTTCTCGACCGCAAGGCCCAGCAGCGCCCGTTCCGTCGCCGAACCTTCGTCGGTCGTCAGACTGCCCTCGTTGCACAGCGCGGTCGTCTCGATGATCGCCTGCGGCACAACCAGGCCCGCCGCGCGCCAGTCGCCGTCGGGTGGGCGCTCGATCAGTCGCTCCGCGGCGGCGACGGCCACGACCGCCATGCGGTTTTCAGTGAGCGTCCCGGTCTTGTCGAGGCAGATCGTGTCTATTCCGCCAATCGCTTCGACGGCCGGCAGCGCGCGGGCGAGGATGTGCTCGCGCTCCATCGCCCGGGCGCCAAGCGCGAGTGTGGTGGTCGCAACCGCCGGGAGCCCCTCCGGGATCGCCGAAACCGCAAGGGCGACGGCGCTTCGCACCATCTGCACCGTCGGCTCGCCGCGCAGGAGGCCGATCCCCAGCACGAGCCCGGAGACCGCGAGGCAGCCAATCGCCAGCTGCGTGGAGAGTCGCTCAAGCTTGTGTTCCATCGCCGGACGCGGCCGCCGGGCTCTACCGATCAGTGCGCGCATACGGGCAATTTCGGTTCTGTCTCCTGTCCGGAACACAACCGCGAGGCCGTCCCCGCCGGTCACAACCGTTCCCCTGTGCAGGATGTTGTGGCGCTCCGCGACCACGCCGGGTGCGGCTTCGAAGGTCACCGGGCGCTTGCGCGCGGGCAGGCTCTCGCCCGTCAACGCACTTTCATCGACCGAGAGCTCGCGCGCCTCGAGCACGCGCGCATCGGCTGGCACCATCGCCCCTGCGCGCAGCAGGATGATGTCTCCAGGCGCCACGTCGCGCGCGGCGATCGTCAGCAGGGCGCCATCTCGGCGAACCTGCGTCTGGTGCTCCACGGGCCGGGAGAGTCGTCGGATGAGCTTTTCCGTCGAGTCCTCGGCTGCAAACCCGATCGCCGCATTCACGATGACAACTCCCAGGGTCACCGCTGCATCGACGAAGCCTCCCGTCGCGGCCGAGAGCACCGCCGAACCGAGCAGCAACGCCACCGGAAAGGTCGCAACCTGCCCGACGACCATCTCTCGCCTGGAGCGCCCGCGCGGCGGCGCGATCACGTTCGCGCCGTGACGCGCCAGGCGGTCGCGCGCCTCGGCTGCCGTCAGCCCCTCCGTGCGAGCGTCGAGAGCCGCGAGCACATCGGCCGGCGCGCAGGTGGAAAAGCGCATCACATCATCCACCGCGATCGCCGGCTGAGTTCCGTCACCAGCTGTTGGCAGCCGCGCCTGATGCGACCTGCGGGATGCGGGTGTGCTGGCCGGCGCTGCCGGCGCCTGCCCGGCGAGCGCAGCGAAGACGGCGGCGATCACCGCTTCCTTCGGCATCGCTCTTGGATGATGGAGGAGAAGGCTTCCGGATCGGCGGTTGACACTCGCGATCGTCCAGCCAGCGGCCTGGAGAGCCGCCAATCCGGCTTCCAGCACGGCCTCCTTCGGCCAGCCTGCGACACCAAGCCGGGTCCGGCCCGGGAGGTGATGGCGGATCTGGATCGCAATCGGCATGAGGCGGTTCCGGCGTCTTCTTCGCGAAGCAACGCCGCACCCATCCCGGCCGACGCATTGATCTGAAGCGACCGTCAGGGAACACGGCGATTTTGGCAAGGCGACGACAGGCGCGGGTTCCGTCGCGTCACGCCATCCGCTTATCCAGCCCGCCCCTCCGCCTTCAAGCCGACCCCCTTCGCCTCGCGCCGCGCCCGGAGCCTGCGACGACTTCGACGAGATCGTGGAATGGGGCGAGGCGACCGTCCTCGGCCGGACCCGTTACCCCGTATTCACCGCCGAGGGGGGCGGCGCGGGCGCTTGCCTTGCCTGCGGCCATGGGATATCTGCCGGCGTCTTCAGGGAGAGGTGGCCGAGTGGTTTAAGGCGCACGCCTGGAACGCGTGTATACGGGAAACCGTATCGAGGGTTCGAATCCCTCTCTCTCCGCCAGTTATGTTTCGCCCAAGCTGTTGACGCATCTGCATATTCTTGAGAGCGGCAGCTCGCCATCCTGAAATCTGGAGCCTACGCCGCCACCAGCGGGAAGGTGACGCCGACGGCGAGCGCGAACAAGAGCGCGTTGGCAAGCGCCGCCACCAGCGGGTGTCCCGTCTGCCGCCATGACCAGCGGCTGTAGAGCCCGGTCATCACGAAGAACACCGCAATGGCCGGAACGATGATGATGAGGAAGAACAGCCGTTCGAAATCGAGCCCGATGGCGATGGCGAGCGAGACGAGAAATGCAAGCTGCCCGACGGCGTAGCCCCGGCGGGGCGGCGAGGGCCCGCGCGTCACCCATTCGCGCGCGGCGAAGAACGGCGACGTGCCGCAAAAGAGCGCCGCGACGAGCGCCACCCGCTGTCCCGTCGGCCAGAACGACAGCAGGTTGGCGTCGACGGCGGGCGCGAGCAGCCCCGAGGTGAACGGCGCAAGGCGCAGCGTGGCGGCCGGCAAACGCC
>DAIODI010000200.1:0-4944 GCA_036746875.1 Aestuariivirgaceae bacterium
GCAGCATGGAGGCGATTCATGAGCCGGTTCCGGGCTACGCCGAGCGCATGGGACCGCGCATCGGCCGCATCTTCGACAACCTCCAGGCCGACCGGCCGGTGCTGCGCTACAACTGGTCGCTCTATGACGCGCCGGACCTGTTCGCGCCGCGGCGCGGCCCGCGCCGCTGGCTCAAGGAAGCGGTGGACCCGGGCGCCAACATCTTCATTCGCATCGAGCGCCAGACGTTGCGCCGGTTGCCGCAATCGGGCGACATCCTGTTCACGATCAAGGTGCTGGTGGACCCCCTCGGCGCGATCCGCCGCCATCCCGACCGCGTACACCTCGCCGGGAGCATGCGTCGCCAGCTTCTGGCCCTGAACGCCGACGAACTGGCGTACAAGGGCCTGACCGAGACCCGCGACAAGGTTGTGGAGGCGCTTCAGGTCATGGCGGGGCCAGCGGAGGCGGCATGAGCGAAGAGTCCAATATCGCCGGGCGCGTCACGCGTCTCGCCCGCGTCGGCGCGGGCGTCGGCGCTACGGTGGCGCGGGTGGCGGCGGGGCGGCTGCTTTCGTCCGAGAAGGATCTGGAGACCGAAGCCCGGCTGTTCCGCGAGGCGCTGGGGTCGCTCAAGGGTCCGCTGATGAAGGTGGCTCAACTCATCGCCACCATCCCCGATGCGATCCCCGCCGAGTACGCCGCCGAGCTGTCGAAACTGCAGAGTCACGCCCCGCCGATGGGCTGGCCGTTCGTGCGCCGCCGCATGGCCGCCGAACTCGGGCCGGAGTGGCAGGCGAAGTTCGCCTCCTTCGATCACGACGCCATCGCCGCCGCCTCGCTGGGGCAGGTGCACCGCGCCGTGTCGAAGGCGGGCGAGCCGCTCGCCTGCAAGCTCCAGTATCCGGACATGGCCTCGGCCGTCGAGGCCGACCTCCAGCAACTGAGGATCCTGTTTTCGCTGCACCGGCGCATGGATCCCGCCATCGACACCTCCGAGATCGCCGAGGAGCTCGGCGCGCGGCTGCGCGAGGAGCTCGATTACCGGCGCGAGGCCGCCCACATCGGTCTCTACACCGAAATCCTTCGCGACGAACCGATGGTGCGCGCGCCGGTGGTGCATGACGCGCTATCCACCCGCCGCCTGCTGACGATGGGCTGGCTCGAGGGCCGGCGCCTCACCGACTTCAAGGGCCACAGCATCGAGGAGCGCAACCTCATCTCCACCGCCATGTTCAAGGCGTGGTGGCGGCCGTTCTGCAGCCATGCGGTCATCCACGGCGACCCGCACCTCGGCAACTACTCGGCGTTCCTCGACGAGCGCGGCCGCCCGGCGGGCATCAACCTGCTCGACTACGGCTGCATCCGCATCTTCCCGGCGAAGTTCGTCTCCGGCGTGGTCGACCTTTACCAGGGCCTGCTGCACGGCGACGAGGAGCGGGTGGTCCACGCCTACGAGGTGTGGGGC
The DNA here is from genome assembly GCA_036746875.1 of Aestuariivirgaceae bacterium. Classification (GTDB taxonomy): domain Bacteria; phylum Pseudomonadota; class Alphaproteobacteria; order Rhizobiales; family Aestuariivirgaceae; genus DAIODI01. The sequence continues at coordinate 1,448 of DAIODI010000200.1, forward strand.
TTCAAGGGCCTGCGCCGCGAATTGATCGACATCCTCAACATCTGGGCGAAGTTCATCTACGGCCCGCTGCTGGAGGACCGCGTGCGCACGGTCGCCGACGGCGTCGCGCCGGGCGAATACGGCCGCCGGCAGGCGTTCCAGGTGCACAAGGCGCTGAAGGAGAAGGGGCCGGTGACGGTGCCGCGGGAATTCGTGTTCATGGATCGCGCGGCGATCGGGCTCGGGGCGGTGTTCATCCACCTCAACGCCGAGCTGAATTTCCACAGGCTGTTCAACGAGACTCTGGCGGATTTCAGCCTCGACGCGGTGGGGGAACGGCAACGCCGGACGCTGGTCGGCCACGGCCTCGCTGCCGCCTGACGGAAACGTAATCCGTTATCCACTCGCCGGCGTAGGCGGGGCTTAGGTTGACCGGCCGTATTGACTTCGGCGGGCGAATGCTGTCGGGTCGTTTCGCTCGAAGGCCCGCCGCTCCGGCGGGAGAGATGATCTGCGCCTCAAGGGGATGTCTTGCCATGGCTCACGAGCCTGCCTCGCATTCGACGGCCGCGCCGTCGTTCGACCTGTCCGACCATCGCGCCACCTATGAAGGGTTCGTGCGCGGTTCGATCGCGCTGACGCTGGCTTGCGCCTACGTTCTCGTTGCGCTCTGCATGTTCGCTTTCGGCGCCGGCGCAACCGTCTTCTGGGGCTTCGCCGGGCTGATCCTCGGTTTCGCCGTCATCACCCTTGACACCGTCAGCGGCAGCCGCACCTGGGCGCTGTCGATCGGGCTCCTCGTCCTGTTCGGCCTGTTCACGGCCATGCGCGTCAGCTGAAACCCGGAGAAAGCGCAACATGAAGATCGGCGTCCCTGCCGAGGGGGCCGCGGGCGAAACCCGCGTCGCGGTCAGCCCGGATACGATCAAGGCCTTCGTGAAGAAGGGCCTGGAGGTCGCCGTCGAGGCGGGGGCGGGCAAGGGCTCGTTCATCTCCGACGACCAATACGCCGCGGCCGGGGCGAAGATTGCGAAGACCGCCGCCGAAGCGGTGAAGGACGCCGACATCGTGCTCTCCGTGCGCCGCCCGCCCGACGCTGCGGTGAAGGCGCTGAAGAAGGGCGCGCTGGTGATCGGCCAGCTCGACCCCTACGGCGACAAGAAGGCGCTGGACGCCATCGCCAAAGCGGGCGCGTCCGCGTTCGCCATGGAGCTGATGCCGCGCATCACCCGCGCCCAGTCCATGGATGTGCTCTCGTCGCAGGCGAACCTCGCCGGCTACAAGGCGGTGATCGAGGCCGCCGACCGCTTCTCGCGCGCCTTCCCGATGATGATGACGGCGGCCGGCACGGTTCCGGCGGCGCGGGTGTTCATCATGGGCGCAGGCGTCGCCGGCCTCCAGGCCATCGCCACCGCGCGCCGGCTCGGCGCGGTCGTCTCCGCCACCGACGTGCGCGCCGCCGCGGGCGAGCAGGTGCAGAGCCTCGGCGCCAAGTTTGTGTTCGTCGAGGGCCTCGCCGACGCCTCGACCTCCGGCGGCTACGCCAAGGAGCTTTCCGAGGACGACAAGAAGCGCCAGGCGGCGCTGGTCGCCGAGCACATCAAGGCGCAGGATGTGGTCATCACCACCGCGCTCATCCCCGGCCGTCCCGCGCCGGTGCTGGTGACAAGGGAGATGGTGGAATCGATGAAGCCCGGCTCTGTCATCGTCGATCTCGCGGTCGAGCGCGGCGGCAACTGCGCGCTGTCGAAGGCGGGCGAGATCGTCGACCACAACGGCGTGTCGATCATCGGCCACCTGAACCTGCCCGGCCGGCTCTCCGGCAACGCCACGTCGCTCTACGCCAAGAACCTCCAGAACTTCCTCGATCCGCTCATCGGCAAGGACGGCGCGCGCAAGGTCGACTGGAACGACGAACTCGTCGCCGGCACCGGCCTGATCCGCGACGGCGAGAGCGTGCACCCCATCCTGAAGGCCAACTGAGGGGACGACGGCCATGGCCGAGACGACTGTCCAGGAAGCGATCGACAAGGCGCGCGCCGCCGCCGAGGCGGCGAAGGCCGCCGCCGAACAGGCCCAGACCTTCGCCGACCAGGCGGCGCTGCTGGCGGGCGACGCCCTGACCCACGGCGAGCACGCCCTCGTCGCCAGCCCGTTCGTCTACCAGTTCTCCATTTTCGTGATGGCGATCTTCGTCGGCTACTACGTGGTCTGGTCGGTGACGCCGGCGCTGCACACGCCGCTGATGTCGGTGACCAACGCCATCTCCTCGGTGATCGTCGTCGGCGCGCTGCTCGCCATCGGCGCGGGCGCGATGATGTCGGGCTCGGTCGCGGCGATGATCTTCGGGTTTCTCGCGCTGGTGCTCGCCTCGATCAACATCTTCGGCGGCTTCCTCGTGACCCAGCGCATGCTCGCCATGTACAAGAAGAAGGGCTGAAGCAGCCATGTCCGGCAACCTCGTCGCCCTGCTTTACCTCGTCGCGGGCTCGCTGTTCATCCTGGCGCTGCGCGGGCTTTCGAGTCCCGCCACCTCGCGGCAGGGCAACCTCTACGGCATGGTCGGCATGGGCATCGCCATCGTCACGACGCTGTTCGTGGCGGCGCCCGCCGGCTTCCTGCCGTGGTTGTTGATCCTCGCCGGGCTTGGCGTCGGCGGCGCCATCGGCGCCTACACCGCGCGCGAAATCCCGATGACGGCCATGCCGCAGCTTGTGGCGGCGTTCCATTCGCTCGTCGGCCTTGCGGCGGTGTTCGTCGCCGCCGCCGCCCTTTACGCGCCGGCCGCCTTCGGCATCGGCGACATCGGCACGATCCACACCGGCAGCCTCATCGAGATGGCGCTCGGCGTCGCCATCGGCGCGGTGACGTTCACCGGCTCGGTGATCGCCTTCGCCAAGCTCGACGGGCGCATGTCGGGCGCGCCGATCGTGTTCAAGGGCCAGCACATGCTGAACCTCGGGCTCGGCATCGCTCTGGCGCTCCTCATCGTCCTGTTCGTGCAGACCGAGAGCCACGCCGTGTTTTGGCTGGTCGTGCTGCTCGCGTTCCTGATCGGCGTGCTCATCATCATCCCGATCGGAGGCGCCGACATGCCGGTGGTGGTGTCGATGCTGAACTCGTATTCCGGCTGGGCGGCGGCGGGCATCGGCTTCACGCTGCAGAACACCGCGCTCATCATCACCGGCGCGCTGGTCGGCTCCTCGGGCGCGATCCTGTCCTACATCATGTGCAAGGGCATGAACCGCTCGTTCATCTCGGTCATCCTTGGCGGCTTCGGCGGCGAGGTGGCCGGGCCGGCGGGCGGGGCGGGCGAGCAGAAGCCGGTGAAGCTGGGCTCGGCAGAAGACGCCGCCTACATGATGGAGAACGCTTCCTCCGTCATCATCGTGCCGGGCTACGGCATGGCGGTGGCGCAGGCCCAGCATGCGCTGCGCGAGATGGCCGACCCCCTGAAGAAGCACGGCGTGACGGTGCAGTACGCGATCCACCCGGTCGCCGGCCGCATGCCCGGCCCC
>DAIODI010000201.1:0-4939 GCA_036746875.1 Aestuariivirgaceae bacterium
GGTGTTTCTGCGATCAGTTTTACCGCACCTTAATTCGCCGCGTGCATTATCCTTGTCCGGTCGCGAATCTCCTAACTACGTGATTCGACCGCGCCTTGAAAGCAGGCGGGGCGAAGCCGTGGCGGGGGGTGCGCGGGATCAGTCAGTGAGGCAACGTCCATGCGTATGCGTAATTCGCTCCTGCGCCTGCAGCGGTTCCGCTTCGAGGATCGCAAGCGGCAGCTGGCCGCGATCGAGGCGATGATCAACGACTTCCAGCGCAAGCAGGAAGACCTCGACCAGCAGATTCAGCTTGAGGAGCAGCGCAACGGCGTGACCGACCCCTCGCACTTCAACTACTCGATGACGGCGAAATCGCTGCGGGTGCGACGCGACAACCTGCTGCGCTCGGCCGCCGAACTGCGCGACCAGCTCGAAGACGTCCGCGCCCGGTTCGAGGAGGACAGCGCGGAACTGAAGCGCCTCGAACTGCTCGCCGAGAAGGAGGCGGCGCTGGCCGCGCCGGTCGCGGCGGCGCCCGTTCTCGCCGACGCCCGATCCACCTGACGAGACGGCGGCAGGCTTGCGGGCGCGAGCCGCGCCCGGCCGGGAGCGATGTTCATCTGCGCCGCGTCCGGCCGCAAGCCTCGCTCCACACGAAAGGGATGCTTCGCCGGCGCGCGATGCGTGCGGTGGGGGAAAAGGCTTCAACCGGCAGCGCGCCGGACTTCGACGATTACGCGGTGGAGAACTTCACGTCGCGCTGCCCGGCTGCCGCCGCAGGCCCGCCGTGAGCGCCTGTGCGCCGGTCAGCCCGGTTCGCGGTACTGCTGTATTCGCGTGGTGCGGAGGCCAGGCAAGCCGTGGCGGTCGATCGAGCGCTGCCACGACAGGAACTCCTCGACGGTCAAGGTGTAGCGGCTGCACGCTTCCTCAAGGCTGAGGAGACCGCCGCGCACGGCGGCCACCACCTCGGCCTTGCGGCGGATCACCCAGCGGCGGGTGCCGGGCGGAGGCAAGTCGGCGATGGTAAGCGGAGTGCCATCGGGCCCGATGACGTAGTTGATACGCGAACGCAACTGACCGTTCATGCTGGACAAGGCTTCTACTCGCCACACGTTACGCAACTCACTGCCCGCCACCCTACAGGCGCCGATTTAAGAAAGGTCTAAGTGATTACCAACAAATGGCAAACGCGGCGGCGCGAAGTGGCGCAACAGGCAGGACCGAAGGTGAACGATTTGCGGCTGCGCGATGGTGGTTTCGCCGTCCGGCCGCCGGTCCGGCCGGTTTGGGCGATTTCGGCAAGCAGTTGGAAAGGTTAACCGCCCCTTCCGCCGATCGGCCAAAGCGGCCCGCATCAACCTTGCGCGAAGCATGCGTGCGGCCATATACCGCTCGCGTCACCGGACTGGAGCGGCGTGATGGACGGGCGGGCGATTGCGGCGGTGCGCGAGGCGATGGCGCTTCCGGGAGACCCCGGCGGCCACCGCGTCGCCGTCGCCATGTCCGGCGGGGTCGACTCCACCGTCACCGCAGCGCTTCTGCATCACGCGGGGTACGCCGTCGTCGGCCTGACGCTCCAGCTTTACGACCATGGCGCAGCACTGGGGCGCAAGGGCGCGTGCTGCGCCGGGCAGGACATCCATGACGCCCGCCGCGCCGCCGGCCGCCTCGGCGTTGCGCATTTCGTCCTCGACCACGAGAGCCGCTTCCGCGAGAGCGTCATCGACCGCTTCGCCGACAGCTACCTTGCCGGCGAAACGCCGGTGCCGTGCATCGAGTGCAACAGGTCGGTGAAGTTCACCGACCTTCTGGCGAAGGCGAAGGCGCTGGGGGCCTCCGCCCTCGCCACCGGACACTACGCGGTGACGCGGGCGCTCGACGGGGCTTCGCATCGCGGCCTGTTCACGCCGCAGGACATGCGCCGCGACCAGAGCTATTTCCTTTACGCCACCACCCAGGAGCAGCTCGACTTCGTGCGCTTTCCGCTCGGCGGTTTCGCCAAGGACGAGGTGCGCGCCATGGCCGCCGCCCTCGGGCTCGACGTGGCGGAGAAGCCCGACAGCCAGGACATCTGCTTCGTGCCGGACGGGCGCTACCAGGACGTGGTGGCGAAGCTGCGTCCGCAAGCCGCGCAAGCCGGCGATATCGTCGATGGCGAGGGGCGGGTGCTCGGCCGCCATGGCGGAATCGTCAACTTCACCGTCGGGCAGCGGCGGGGACTCGGGGTGGCGGCGGGCGAGCCGCTCTATGTCATCTCGATCGACGCGGCCTCGCGGCGGGTGACGGCCGGGCCGCGCCGCGCGCTGGAGCGGCGCGCGTTCGCCCTGCGCGACGTGAACTGGCTCGGCGGCGACGGGCAACCAACGCTGGACAACGGCGCCTTTGACGTTCATGTGAAAGTGAGGTCGATGCGGGCGCCCGTGCCTGCCCGGCTCGTGGTTGAGGTTGGGCGCTGGCGGGTTGAGCTGGCGCAGCCCGAGGCGGGCGTCGCGCCGGGGCAGGCTTGCGTGATCTACGATCGGCCCGGCGCGGGCGCGCGGGTTCTCGGCGGCGGGGTGATCCGCCGCAGCGAAGACGGTGAAGGGAGGGCGGCCGCGCTGGTCGATGACGAGCGCGGCAAGCCTGAGGGTGCGGCGGCATGAACTCATGGGCGGACCGCAAGCTGGTCAAGATCGACGCGCATACGGTGAAGCGCGCCTATGCGCGCTGGGAGCCGGTGTATGATCTCGTGTTCGGCGAGGTGTTCGCGGCGGCGCGGCGCGCCGCCGTGGCGATGGCGAACCGCCGGTCGGGGCGCGTGCTGGAGGTGGGGGTCGGCACCGGCATCTCGCTGCCGCTTTACAAGAACGCCTTGCGGATCACCGGCATCGACCTGTCGCCGCAGATGCTGCGCAAGGCCCGCGAGCGGGTTAACCGCCATCATCTCGGCAACGTCGAGGCGCTGCTGGAGATGGACGCCGGCGCGATGACGTTCCCCGACAACGCCTTCGATGTCGTCGCCGCCATGTTCGTGATGCCGGTAGTGCCTGACCCCGGCCGGGTGATGGCCGAGCTGGAGCGGGTGTGCCGGCCGGGCGGGGAGGTGCTGGTGGTGAACCATTTCAGCGAGAACGGCGGCGTGCGCGGCCTGATCGAGAAGGCGCTGGCGCCCGCCGCCTCGTCGCTCGGCTGGCGCAGCGAGTTTCCGCGCGAGGCGGTGATGGTGCGTCCGGGACTCAGGCTTGAGGAAGTGAAGCGCATTCCCCCGGTGGGCATGGTGACGCTGCTGCGCTTCGTGAACCACGCGTGAGCCCGCCGCCGGCTCCATCCCCGTTCCTTACCTTCGCCCGCCGGTTCGCCGGCAATCCCGGCCAGGTGGGAGCGATCGCCCCCTCCGGCCCGGCGCTCGCCCGCAGCATGGTGCGCACGCTCGATCTTCAGGCGGGGCAAACCTGCGTCGAGATCGGCCCCGGCACCGGCGCGTTCACCGGGCGGCTGGCGGCGCGTGCCGCCGAGCTCGGCGTACGGCTGATCCTCGTCGAGCGCGATCCGGTGTTCGTGCGCCACCTGCGCGCGATGTACCCCGACCTGGAGATCATCGAAGGCAATGCGTGTGACCTGCCGCGGCTCCTTGGGGAGCGCGGTGTGGGCCGCGTGGAGCGGATCCTGTCGGGACTGCCGTTCCGCAGCTTTCCGCCGGAGCTTCGGGCCGCCTCGGCGGAGGCCTTCGGGGAGGCGCTCGCCCCCGGGAGCCTGCTCGTGCAGTTCACCTACTTCACCCGCGAACCGCTCGATCCCGAGTGCGCGGCCGCGGCCGGTCTGTCGGGCGAGCGCACGCACTTCGTGTTGGCGAACGTGCCGCCGGCGTTCGTGTGGCGTTACGAGAAGCGGCACGGCGGCTGACGCGCGCCCTGCCGGCGGGCGAGGCGTCCCCGACCGCCTGCGGCGCTTGACGAGGCAGGCGCCCGGCTCCTATATCGCGGCCGGCCCGGCGGGCGCGAGCCGCCCCGCCTCATATCGGCGGACCTTCGGGGCGGAGTAGCTCAGCTGGCTAGAGCAGCGGAATCATAATCCGCGTGTCGGGGGTTCGAGTCCCTCCTCCGCTACCATCGCCTCCATCGCCACAACGGGCTCGCACACGCCCTTATCGCACCGCCTTCGCCGCGTCGGCGCGGCGGGCGGCCGCCAAAAGCGCGGCGACGGCGCAGGAGGCGAGGCGGGCGTGCATGCTGTCGGCGCGGCTCGTCAGGATGATAGGAACCCGCGCGCCCATCACGATTCCGGCGGCGTCCGCTCCGGCGAGGAACGACAGGCTCTTCGCCAGCATGTTGCCCGATTCGAGATCGGGCGTCACCAGCACGTTGGCGCGCCCCGCCACCTTCGAGACGATGCCCTTGGCGGCGGCGGCCTCCTCGCTGATGGCGTTGTCGAGCGCCAGCGGTCCGTCCAGCACGCCGCCGGTGATCTGTCCGCGATCGGCCATCTTGCACAGCGCCGCCGCCTCGATGGTGGAGGGCACCTTGGGGTTCACCGTCTCCATCGCCGAGAGGATCGCCACGCGCGGCTCTTCACCGCCGAGCGCCAGGGCAAGGTCGATGGCGTTCTGCACGATGTCCACCTTGTCCTCGAGCGTGGGCAGGATGTTCACCGCCGCATCGGTGATGATCAGCGCCTCCGCGTGGCCGGGCACGTCCATGACGAAGCAATGGCTCACCCGCCGCGCGGTGCGGATGCCGGTGTCGCGCGCCACCACGGCGGCCATCAGTTCGTCGGTGTGGAGGCTCCCCTTCATGATCGCCTGCGCCCGGCCCTCGCGCACCAGCGCCACCGCCCGGTCGGCGGCGTCGTGGCTGTGCAGCGCCTCGACGCGGGGAACGCCGGCGAGATCGACGCCCGCCGCCCTCGCCACCGCGTCCAGCTTCGCCGGCGGCGCGACAAGGATGGGCGCGATGAGCCCCAGGTCGCGGGCCTCCAG
>DAIODI010000202.1:0-4894 GCA_036746875.1 Aestuariivirgaceae bacterium
CAAGGCGTTGACTTCCGGCCCGCAAGCGCCTATCGCCTGCCGCGTCAGCAAGGTCCCCGAACGGCCTTCGGCTGCCCCTCACATGGCGCGCCAGCACAAGCGCCGGGAGGCGGGGCGGCCACCACCCGCCAGCGATGTTCGCCCGCGGGTGTCTTAGCCGTTTGGCGTCTTGCAACCGGGATACGACATGTTCGGCACGTTACAGGAACGCCTCTCCGGCATTTTCGACAAGCTCACCGGCCGCGGTGCGCTTTCGGAGGCCGACGTCGATGCGGCGATGCGCGAGGTGCGCCGGGCGCTCCTTGAAGCCGACGTGTCGCTGGAGGTGGTGCGGGCCTTCACCGACGACGTGAAGCAGAAGGCCGTCGGCCGCGAGGTCGTGCGCTCGGTCACGCCGGGGCAGATGGTCGTCAAGATCGTCAACGACGCTCTCGTTGAGGTGCTGGGCCGCGATCCCGCGCCGCTCGATCTCAAGGCCGCCCCGCCGGTGCCGGTGATGATGGTGGGGCTTCAGGGCTCCGGCAAGACGACCACCACGGCGAAGATCGCCAAACGCCTCACCGAGCGCGACAGGAAGCGGGTGCTGATGGCCTCGCTCGACACCCGCCGCCCGGCGGCGCAGGAACAGCTCGCCATCCTTGGCGCACAGACCGGCGTGGACACGCTGCCGATCGTCAGGGGCGAGGAGCCGGTCGCCATCGCCAAGCGCGCCATGAGCGAGGCCCGGCGCGGCGGCTACGACGTGGTGATGCTCGACACCGCCGGCCGGCTCCACATCGACGACGAGCTGATGGCGGAAGTGGAGGCGGTGCGCGACGTCGCCGGTCCGCACGAGACGCTGCTGGTGGCCGACAGCCTCACCGGCCAGGACGCGGTGACCGTGGCGCGCGCGTTCAACGACCGGATCGGCGTCACCGGCATCGTGCTTACCCGCATCGACGGCGACGGGCGCGGCGGCGCGGCGCTCTCCATGCGCGCCGTCACCGGCAAGCCGATCAAGCTGCTCGGCACCGGCGAGAAGCTCGACGGCCTGGAGGACTTCCACCCGGAGCGCATCGCCAGCCGCATCCTCGGCATGGGCGACGTGGTGAGCCTCGTCGAGAAGGCGGCGCTCACCCTCGACGCCGAGAAGGCGCAGAAGATCGCCACCCGCATGAAGAAGGGGGCCTTCGACCTCGAAGACCTGGCCGAACAGCTCAAGCAGCTGCAGAAGCTCGGCGGCATGTCGGGAGTCATGGGCCTGCTGCCCGGCATGGGCAAGATGAAGAAGCAGCTGGAGGGCGTCGATCTCGACAAGCTCGTGCTCGCCCGGCAGCTCGCCATCATCGGCTCGATGACGCCGTTCGAGCGGCGCAACCCGAAGGTGCTCAACGCCTCGCGCAAGAAGCGCGTCGCCAGAGGCTCGGGCGTCGATGTGCCGGAGATCAACCGGCTTCTGAAGATGCATCTCCAGATGGCCGACATGATGAAGCGCATGGGCAAGAACAAGGGCATGCTCGGGCGCATGTTCGGCGGCGGTGGCGGCGGTATGCCGGACGCGGCGGAGCTTCAGAAGATGCAGGCCGATCTTGCGAAGCTCGATCCCAACGCGCTCCCCGCCGAACTCAAGGACATGGCGGCGGGCAAGGGGATGGCGGGCCTTCCCGGCCTCGGCGGCGGGCTGCCGGGCCTCGGCGGCGGCAAGCCGCACGGTCTCCCCGGCCTCGGCGGCGGGTTCAGGGGTTTCCCGGGACTGGGCAAGAAGAAGTGACCGGTGACGGTCGTTGAGACGAAGGAGAACGACATGGCGTTGAAGATCAGGCTCGCCCGCGGCGGCGCGAAGAAACGGCCCTACTATCGCATCGTGGTGGCCGATTCGAACTCGCCGCGCGACGGCCGGTTCATCGAGAAGATCGGCGCGTGGAACCCGATCCTGCCCAAGGGTTCCAGCGACCGCGTGACGCTCGACCTCGACCGCGCGAAGCACTGGCTGGGCGTCGGCGCGCAGCCCACCGACCGCGTCGCCCGCTTCCTCGACCAGGCCGGACTGCTGAAGCGCGAGGCGCGCAGCAACCCGCAGAAGGCGCTTCCCGGCAAGAAGCGCACCGAGCGCGAGAAGGCCGCCGCCGAAGCCGCCGCCAAGGCCGCCGAAGCCGCCGCCAAGGCCGCCGCGCCGGCCGAAGCCTGAGCCGAACGGGGAGGCGCCGGTGAGCCGGGTCGTCCTCGGCGTCATCACCGGGCCGCACGGCATCCGCGGCGAGGTGAAGCTGAAGAGCTTCACCGCCGAGGGGCGCGCCATCGCCTCCTACGGGCCGGTCGGTCTGGGCGACAGCGGACGCGCCGCCCGCATCCGGTCGGTGAAGCCGCAAGGCGCGCTGTGGATCGCCGCCCTCGAGGGCGTGACCGACCGCACCGCGGCGGAAGCGCTGAAGGGCGTTGAGCTTCACGTTCCGCGCTCGGCGTTGCCGCCGGCGGCCGAAGGCGAGCTTTACCAGGCGGACCTCATCGGCCTGCCGGTGTTCCTCAAGGATGGCGCGGCGCTGGGCGCGGTCGTCGCCATCCCCAACTACGGGGCGGGCGACCTGCTGGAGATCGCCGTCCCCGGCCGCAAGGACACCGTGCTGGTGCCGTTTGTCGCCGCCATGGTGCCGGTCGCCGACCCGGCGGGCGGCCGCATCGTGATCGACCCGCCCGACGGGTTGCTCGACGACGACGCCGGCCGTGACAGGTAAGGCGGAGGGTGGGCCATGAGTTTCCGCGCCACCGTGCTCACCCTGTTTCCGGAGATGTTTCCCGGACCGCTCGGCCTTTCGCTGGCCGGCAAGGCGCTGGAGCGCGCCGTCTGGTCGCTTGAGGCGCACGACATTCGCGCCGCCGCCACCGACCGCCATCGCACCGTGGACGACGCGCCGGCGGGCGGCGGCCCGGGCATGGTGCTGCGCGCCGATATCCTCGCCCGCGCCATCGATGCGGCCGTCGCGCCCGACGACCCGCGCCCGAGGCTCCTGATGAGCCCGCGCGGGCGCGTCGCCGACCAGGCGCTGGTGCGCGCGCTGGCGGGAGGGGCCGGCGTGGTGATCGTCTGCGGGCGGTTCGAGGGCGTGGACGAGCGCATCATCGCCGCCCGCAACCTCGAGGAGGTGAGCCTCGGCGATCTCGTGCTGTCGGGCGGCGAACCGGCGGCGCTGTGCCTGCTCGACGCCGTGGTGCGGCTGCTGCCGGGCGTCATGGGCGACGCCGGCTCCGGCGCGTTCGAGAGCTTCGAGGACGATCTGCTCGAATATCCGCAGTACACCCGCCCGCGCGACTTCGAGGGGCGGGCGATCCCGGACGTGCTGCTCTCCGGCGACCACGGCGCGGTTGCGCGCTGGCGGCGCGCTGAAGCCGAACGGCTGACGCAGGCCCGCCGGCCGGACCTGTGGCGGCGGCGTCTCGCGCGCCGGCGAGATTTTCCGGCCTGAGCGGTTGATTTTCAGCCGTCCAGCGCGTACACACCCGCATCCCGAAGACAAGGCTTTGCGACCATGAACATCATCCAGCAGCTCGAACTCGAGCAGGCCGCACAGATTTCCGCCAAGCGCCAGGCGCCGCAGTTCGCGCCCGGCGACACCGTCATCGTCGCCGTGCGCGTCAAGGAAGGCGAACGGTCGCGCGTCCAGAACTACGAGGGCGTGGTGAGCGCGCGCGGCGGCTCCGGCCTCAACGAGAGTTTCACGGTGCGCAAGATTTCCTACGGCGAGGGCGTGGAGCGCGTGTTCCCGGTGTTCTCGCCGCTGGTTGAGAGCATCAAGGTGGTGCGCCGTGGCAAGGTGCGCCGGGCAAAGCTTTATTACCTGCGCGGCCGCACCGGCAAGTCGGCCCGCATCGCCGAAAAGCAGCGCGGCGCAACCGTCGAAACCGTGGCCCCTGCGGCGCCCGCACCCGCGCCGGAGACCGCCGCCGAATAAGGCCGATCACGTTTCCGGTGGTTTGACAGGGGCCGGCCAACACGCCGGCTCTTGACATTTCGGGGGATGAGACATGACCAGCGCCGACAGCTTCCTCGCCGCCAACCGGGCGCTGTGGGACGAGCGGGTGGCGATCCACCGGCGCGACGAGACCGGATTTTATGCCGTCGAGACGGTGCTCGCCGGAGGCGACACGCTCGGCGCCATCGAGGCGGCCGAGATCGGCGATCTGCGGGGCCTCAGGGTGGCGCATCTGCAATGCCACTTCGGCCTCGACACGATCTGCCTCGCCCGGCGCGGCGCAACCGTCACCGGCCTCGACTTCTCGCCCGCGGCAATCGCCGAAGCGCGCACGCTGGCGGCCGCGTGCGGCGTGACCGCCGCGTTCGTCGAGGGCGACGTCTACGACGCACGAAGCCTGATCGACGGCGAGTTCGACCTCGTCTACGTCACCTGGGGCGCGATCAACTGGCTGCCCGACATCGCCCGCTGGGCCGCCGTCGTCGCCTCGCTGCTCAAACCCGGCGGGCGGCTCTATCTCGCCGAGGCGCACCCCACGACGCTCTGCCTCGACTGGGTGGACGGGGCAATCGCGCCGCGCTTCGACTGGCGGACCGCGCCGGGCAAGCCCATCGCGGAGGACAGCGACGTCACCTACACCGGGGCGCCCGACCGGCTCGTGAACCGCCGCGCCTATGAGTGGATCCATCCCCTGGGCGATATCGTGACGGCGCTCCACGCCAGCGGCCTGACGGTGGCCCGCCTCACCGAGCACCCGGCGCTCACCTGGGAGCTGTTCCCCAACATGACGGAGGGGGCGGACGGCCTCTTCCGGCTGCCGCCGGAGCACCCGCAACTGCCGCTGTCGTTCTCGCTCGACGCCATCCGGCGCTGACCCCCCGCTGCGGCTGTCGCAATCGGCCGGGCGGGCGTCGTTCGCCCTCGCCCCCGTTGATCGCGCAGGGCTA
>DAIODI010000203.1:0-4843 GCA_036746875.1 Aestuariivirgaceae bacterium
GTAGCGGTGTCATTCCCCCGGCTGAGGGCCGTGTCCGGACGAAGGCGTCATCCCGCCAGGCGAAGGCCGCTTGACGGAACAAGATGCGGCAAAGCGAAGAACGTCGGAGCGGCGGGACGCAGCGCAGGCCGGATGCCACTCCAGTTAGCGTAGCAAAATGCCGGGGAGCATGTTCCAAATTGGAAGATCCCGCCAGATTGGCGCGGTCTGGCGAACCTCAGGCTCGCCGCCGCCGATCACGGCGATGTCGTAGCGGCTCTGTCCCTGCTGGCGGCCTGCGGCATGGCGACCGCAATGCCATGCGGGCGAGGGGGGCCGGCAAGGGTTCGGGCGCAACCGCCTTGCCGCGCCCGCCCCGGGGCTGGTAACTGATGGCCATCTGAACGCCGCCTCAGCCGAAAGAGACGCCCAGGTGATGACTGCCCGTTCTTTCCCAGCGCAGGAGCGGCCGCGTGCCTGACGTCCTCATCGCCTATGTCCGCTGGATCGACGCCATCAACCGGCGCGTCGGCCGGTTTGCGATGTATCTCATTCTCGTGCTGATCGGCATCCTGCTCTACGCCGGCGTCTCCAAGGCGCTGTTCGGCGTCGGCCCGATCTGGAGCGTCGAGATGGCGAGTTTCACCCTCGCCGCCATTTACATGCTCGGCGGCGCCTACAGCCTGCAGACCGGCGGCCATGTCCGCATGGACCTGTTCTATGGCGAATGGTCGGCGCGCACCCGCGCCCTGGTCGACTGTCTGACCGTTCTGGGCCTGCTGCTCTACCTCGGCGTGCTGCTGTTCGGCGCGGTGGAAAGCACGGCGTACGCCATCGACACCGGCCAGCACCGGCCGAGCGCGTGGGGGCCGCCGCTTTGGCCGATCCGGCTGGTGATGGCGATCGGCATCTTCCTGATGCTTCTGCAGGTGATCGCCATCGTGATCCGCGACATCGCTGAAATCCGGGGCGTGCGAATCCCATGAGCTATGAACTGATCGCCGGCGCGATGTTCCTCGCCATGATGGTGCTGCTGGGAAGCGGCGCCCGGGTGTTCGGCGCCATCGGCTTCGTCGGGGCCTCGGCGGCGCTGCTGCTGTGGGGCGAAGGCGCCAGCGCCATGCCGTTCGCCGGCGCGGTGAAACTCGAAAGCTGGTACGCGCTCGTCACCGTGCCGCTGTTCATCCTGATGGGCTATTTGCTGGCCGAATCCGGGATCGCCAGCGACCTCTACCGGATGTTCCACGTCTGGATGGGCGGGCTGCGCGGCGGCCTCGCCATCGGCACCATCGGCCTGATGGTGCTGATCTCGGTGATCAACGGGCTGTCGATCGCCGGCATGGCGATCGGAGCGACGATCGCGCTGCCCGAACTGCTCAGGCGCAACTACGACAAGCGGATGGTCACCGGGGTCATCCAGGCCGGAAGCACGCTCGGCATCCTGATTCCGCCCAGCGTGGTGATGGTGCTCTATGCGATGATCGCGCGCCAGCCCGTGGACCAGCTTTGGCTGGCTGGCGTCGTCCCCGGGCTGATGCTCGCCGGGATGTTCGTCGTCTACATCGCGGTGCGCTGCTGGCTGCAGCCGGAACTGGGTCCGCCGCTGCCGGCGGCCGAGCGCGCCATTCCGCTCGCCGAGAAGCTCGCGCTCCTCAAGGCGGGCGTCGTGCCGCTGCTGGTCTTCGGCGTGATGATCACGCTGTTCGCCACCGGCGTCACCAGTCTGGTGGAAAGCTCCGCCGTGGGCGCCACGGCCGCGGCGCTGGCGGTGTGGTGGAAGGGTCAGCTGACGCGCGAGCTCTTGCAGAACACCTTGCGGCAGACCCTCGACATCACCTGCATGTTCATGTGGATCATCCTCGCGGCGTTGTGCTTCGGCGCGGTGTTCGACGGGCTGGGCGCGGTGAAGGCGGTCGAATCGCTGTTTCTGGAGCAACTGGGCCTGTCGCCGTGGCAGGTGTTGATCCTGATGCAGGTGTCGTTCCTGATCATGGGGATGTTCCTCGACGACACCGCGATGCTGGTGATTGTCGCGCCGCTCTACATCCCGCTGGTCAAGGCGCTGGGCTTCGATCTCGTCTGGTATGGCGTGCTCTACACCATCACCTGCCAGATCGCCTACATCACGCCGCCGTTCGGCTACAACCTGTTCCTGATGCGCTCGATGGCCCCGCCCGGCGTCACCATGATGGACATCTATGCGTCCATCATCCCGTTTGTCCTCATCATGGCGCTGGCGCTGGTCCTCGTCATGGCGTTCCCCGGTATCGCGCTCTGGCTGCCCGGGCTCTACACCGGACGATGACGGCTTGCGCCGCCCATCACAAAGATGTGAACGTGACGCTGATGACGGCGGCAGGGGCGACGCGCGACCGTAGGGCCGCCTCAGACCAGAAGAAAGGTGAAGCTCCGTGGCAAACTCACGCAGAAACTTTCTGAAAACCGCCGGCGCCGTGACGACGGCCGCCGCCGCCGGCACGCTGTCCGCGCCCTTCGTCAAGGCGCAGACGCCGATCAAGTGGCGCTTCCAGACCTACGCCGGTCCGGCGCTCGCCGAGCACGTAATCAAGCCGTCGATCGACGCCTTCAACAAGGCGGCCAACGGCGAGATGGTGATCGAGCTCTACACCGCCGACCAGCTGGTGCCGACGGCGGAACTGTTCCGCGCGCTGCAGGCCGGCACCATCGACGGCATCCAGACGGACGACGACTCGGTTGGCGCGCCGGTGGACGTGGCGGTGTTTTCGGCCTACTTCCCGCTCGCCTGGCGCTACTCGCTCGACGTGCCCGTGCTGTGGAACATGTACGGCATCAAGGACCTGTTCGAGGAGGCCTACAAGGAGGTTCCCGAGGTCACCTGGCTGTCCACCGGCGCTTGGGATCCGTGCAACTTCGCCACCACCAAGCCGATCCGCTCGCTCGCCGACATGAAGGGCCTCAGGGTGTTCTCGCCGCCGACCGCCGGCCGCTTCCTCAGCCGGTTCGGCGTCGTGCCCGTGACGCTGCCGTGGGAAGACATCCAGGTGGCGATCCAGACCGGCGAGCTTGACGGCATCGCCTGGTCGGGCATTACCGAGGTCTACACCGTCGGCTGGGCGGATGTGACCAAGTACTACCTGCCCAACAACAAATCCGGCGCCTGGGCCGGCTCCTACTTCGTGAACCGCGCGAAGTGGAAGGACGTGCCCGAGCACCTGAAGACCCAGTTCAAGCTGGCGATGGACTCCTCGCACTACTACCGGCAGTACTGGTACTGGTGGGGCGAAGCCCATTACCGCACGACCGGCGGCAAGCTGGAGCTGACCACGATTCCAGAGTCCGAATGGAAGACCATCGAGGACGAGGCGAACAAGTTCTGGGACGAGATCGGCGCCAAGAGCCCGCGCAACGCCAAGGTGGTCCAGATCCTGCGCAGTTACGCCGAGACGATGCGCAAGGCCGGACCGCCCTACCGCTACGGCTAGGGCGGACTGCGACCTGACTGCATCCGCCTGCTCTATCTGCCGGTGACCACGCCGGCAAGGTTCACCAGGTGGACGAGCGCGAGGATCACGATCAGGGCGCCGGCGAACATCACCGGCGTCGTCGAAATCATCGACACGTCGAGCGATGTGCGCGGGCGTCGCGCGGCGATGGCGGCGGCTGCCAACAGCCCGGTTCCGGCGGCGAGCGCGCCGAGGGTGAGCCAGATGTCCATGGCCGGTTTCGATGCCTTCGCCGGCCGCCCTCGTCAAGTCGATGCGCCAGCCGCGGCGGGTTGACTTTCCCCCGCGCCGTCCGTATCTGCTGACGTGAAACGTCCTCCGGGCGATGCTCAGAGGCCTCCGTGCTGAATTTCGGTGATCGCCATGAAGATCCGTAACTCGCTGAAGTCGCTGCTCGGCCGCCACAGGGCCAACCGCATGGTGCGCCGGAAGGGCCGCGTCTACATCATCAACAAGCAGAACCCGCGCTACAAGGCGCGCCAGGGCTGACGGACGCCGTAACGCCTCATGGTGGAACCCGATCCGCCGGTCAGGAGACAGACTGGCGGTCTTTCTGTTCCGGGCCTATGACTACAGTCATGGCAAAGCTGTCCCTTCATGTCGCGGTCCCGGCGTTGATGCTGGGGCTGGCGTTTGCGACCGCCGGCCCGGCGGCGGCCGAAGGCGCGGCGATCCCCGAACCGCCGCCACTGGCGGCGAAGCCCAAGCCCATCGGGACGGCGGAGCTTCTGGACAGCCTGCTCGGCCGTCTGGCGCTGGCGGAGAGCGACCAGCAGGCGAAACTCATCGAACACGGCATCTGGCAGATCTGGTCGCGCTCGGGCAGTCCAACGGCCGATTTGCTGGTCGTTCAGGCGATGAAGGCGGCGGAGGCCGGGCAGACCATCAAGGCGCTCGCCATGCTCGACACGGTGATCGCCTCGCGTCCGCAGTTCATGGAGGCCTGGAACAAGCGGGCCACCATCTACTTCATGATCGGCGACTACGACCGATCCCTGGCCGACATCGCCAGGGTGCTGGAGCAGGAGCCGCGCCATTTCGGCGCGCTGGCCGGGCAGGGTCTGATCTACAACGAGCAGGGCAAGCCGGAAGCGGCGATCCGGTCGCTGAAGCGGGCGCTGGCGATCAACCCGCGGCTTGACGCGGCACGCAAGGCGCTGAAGGAAATCGAGCCGAACTTCGAGCGCGACATCTGACGCGCCCGCCGCCTGAAACGCGATCCGGCCTGATGCAGTCAGGCTGATCGATGATTTTGCGGGGTGCATCGTCTTCCTTGGCCTCGCGGTAACGAGGTGGCGGGCTGATGCTCTCGTAAACCCGCCGTGTCGCTCGCGCGACGCCCGCCCAACAACGCCCGGGCAGCCATGGCTGCCGGTCCG
>DAIODI010000204.1:0-4801 GCA_036746875.1 Aestuariivirgaceae bacterium
GCGCTGACATCGGTTATGGACACGCTCCGAAAAGGGTGAAATCAGAACGTTGAGGCGGGTTGGCGCCGTCGCGCGCCGGCCGGCCAGACGCAAGGACCGGAATGGCGAAACCACGCTACTACATCACCACCGCCATCGCTTACCCGAACGGGCCGCCGCACATCGGCCACGCCTACGAGGCGCTGGCGACGGACGCGCTCGCCCGCTTCAAGCGGCTCGACGGCTTCGACGTGTTGTTCCTCACCGGCGCCGACGAGCACGGCCAGAAGATCCAGCAGACGGCGCGCAAGGCCGGCGTGACGGCTGAGGACTATATCGCGCGGATGACACCGAAGTTTCAGGAGATGGTGGCGTCTCTCAACTGCTCCAACGACGACTTCATCCGCACCACCGAAGCCCGCCACAAGGCTTCCGTTTCCGAACTCTGGCGGCGCATGGAGACGGCGGGCGACATCTACCTCGGCTCCTACGCCGGCTGGTACTCGGTGCGCGACGAGGCCTTCTACGCCGAGAGCGAAACCACCGCCGGGCCCTCGGGCCGCGTCGGCCCCACCGGCGCGCCGGTGGAGTGGGTGGAGGAGAAGAGCTATTTCTTCCGGCTCTCGGCCTATCAGGACCGGCTTCTGAAACTCTACGCCGACACCCCCGGCTTCATCGGCCCGCCGGAGCGGCGCAACGAGGTGGTGCGGTTCGTCGAGGGCGGACTCCAGGATCTTTCCGTCTCCCGCACCACCTTCGACTGGGGCATCCCGGTGCCGGACGCGCCGGGCCACGTGATGTACGTCTGGGTGGACGCGCTCACCAACTACCTCTCCGCCACCGGCTTTCCGGACGCCAGCGCGCCGCGCGCCAGGTACTGGCCGGCCGACCTGCATGTGATCGGCAAGGATATCGTTCGGTTCCACGCCGTCTACTGGCCGGCGTTCCTGATGTCGGCGGGGCTGCCCGTGCCGAAGCGCGTCTACGCCCACGGCTTCCTGTTCAACCGCGGGGAGAAGATGTCGAAGTCGGTCGGCAACGTCGTTGGCCCCGCGGAGCTGACCGACCGCTACGGCGTCGATCAGGTGCGCTACTTCTTCCTGCGCGAGGTGCCGTTCGGGCAGGACGGCAACTACAGCCACGAGGCCATCGTCAATCGCATCAACGCCGATCTCGCCAACGACCTCGGCAACCTGGCGCAGCGCTCGCTGTCGATGATCGCGAAGAACTGCGAGGGGAGGGCGCCGGCGCCCGGCCCGCTGTCGCCGGAGGATCTGGCGATCCTCGCCGACGCCGACGCGCTGCTCGCCGAATGCCGCGCCCACCACGAGGAGCAGGCGCTCAACAAGGCGCTGGACGCGATCTTCCGCGTGGTGGCCGACGCCAACCGCTACTTCGCCGCACAGGCGCCGTGGGCGCTGAAGACGACCGATCCGGCCCGCATGGCGACGGTGCTCTACGTGACGGCCGAGGTGCTGCGGCAGACGGCGATCCTGCTCCAGCCGGCGATGCCCGCCAGCATGGCGAGGCTGCTGGACAGTCTTGCGATCCCGGCGGAGCGGCGCGACTTCGCCGCTCTCGGGCCCGCCCACCGGCTGGCGGGGGGCGCACAACTGCCGCCGCCCGCGCCGCTGTTTCCGCGCGCCGAGCTTCCGGCGGAGGCGGCGGCGGGCGCATGACCGTGCCGTTCATCGTCGACAGCCATTGCCATCTCGATTTTCCTGAGCTTTCCGGCCGTCTGGACGAGGTGCTGGCGCACGCCCGCGCCGAAGGCGTGGCGCTGATGCTGACGATCTCCACCCGCGTTCGCCAGTTCGACCGGCTGCGGGCGCTGGCGGAGACCCATGACGAGGTGTGGTGCTCGATCGGCACACATCCTCACAATGCGGATGAAGAGCCGGACGTAACGCCTGACGAATTAGCGCGAATCGCCGAACATCCCAAGGTGGTTGCAATCGGCGAGTGCGGGCTTGATTATCACTACACGTTTTCCTCCCGGGACGGCCAGGAGCGCTCGTTCCGCACCCATATCGCGGCGGCGCGGCTCGCCGGGTTGCCGGTGATCGTGCACAGCCGCGAGGCCGAGGAGCGCACCGCGCAGGTGATGGAGGAAGAGCACGCGAAGGGCGCTTTCGCCTCGGTCCTGCACTGCTTCTCCTCGAAGCCGGCGCTGGCCGGGCGCGGCCTTGCCATCGGCAGCTATGTTTCGTTCTCGGGGATCGTCACCTTCAAGTCGGCGGCGGACATCCAGGCCGTGGCGAAGGCCGCGCCGGCCGACCGCATCCTCGTCGAGACCGACGCGCCGTATCTCGCCCCCGTGCCGATGCGGGGCAAGACCAACGAGCCGGCGTTCGTCGCCCATACGCTGCGCCACGTCGCGGGCCTGCGCGGCGTGGATGCGGCGGCGATGGCGCGCACGACCTCGGACAACTTCTTTCGCCTGTTTCCCAAGGTGAAGCGCCCGGCGGCGTTCACGGAGCGGGCGGCGTGATCCGGATCACGGTGCTTGGCTGCGGCTCGTCCGCCGGCGTGCCGCGGATCGGCGACGTCTGGGGCGTGTGCGATCCGGCCAACCCGAAGAATCGCCGCCGCCGCTGCTCCATCCTTGTCGAGCGCGGAGGCCCGGACGGCGTCACACGGCTGCTGATCGACACCTCGCCGGATTTGCGCCTGCAACTGCTCGACGCCGGGGTGAGCCATCTCGACGCCGTGCTGTTCACCCACGAGCACGCCGACCACACCCACGGCATCGACGAACTCAGGGCCGTGGCGCTGCTCAACCGGGCGAAGGTTCAGGTCTACGCCGACCAGCGTACGGGCGAGATGCTGCTGGGCCGGTTCGGCTACTGCTTCTACACGCCGCCGGACAGCGACTACCCGCCGATCATCGACCTGAACCGGCTGACGGCCTATGAGCCGCTCACCGTGGCGGGGAAGGGGGGCGAGATCACCACGCTGCCGTTCGAGCTCGATCACGGCAACATCCAGGCGCTGGGGTTCCGGATCGGCGGCTTCGCCTACACGCCGGACCTGAACGGCATCCCGGACGAAACGCTGCCGCTTCTCGAAAACCTCGACCTCTGGCTCGTCGACGCGCTGCGGCCGACGCCGCACCCGAGCCATTTCTCGCTGCCGGAAACGCTACAGTGGATCGCGCGGCTGAAGCCGAAGCGCGCCGTGCTCACCAATATGCATATCGACCTCGACCACGCGGCGCTTGCAGCATCGCTGCCGGCGGGCGTTGAACCGGCGTTCGACGGCATGGTGCTGGAGTGCGCGTGAGCTGCCGGACTGGCGATGCAGTTTTCTTTCCATAATATCGATTATGCGAACTGGAGATACCCCGTGAGCGACGAACCTGCCGGAGACGACCGCCGCCCTTTCGGCCCGCCGCCGGGCCTCGACGCGTTCGAGGGCTCCGACGCCGGCAAGGCCATCGACCGGCTGATCGCGATCATGGCGAGGCTGCGCGATCCCGTGTCCGGGTGCCCCTGGGACATCGAGCAGACGCACGCGACCATCGCGCCCTACACCATCGAGGAAGCCTACGAGGTCGCCGACGCGATCGCCCATGGCGACGACGGCGATCTCGAGCAGGAACTGGGTGACCTCCTCCTCCAGGCCGTCTACCACGCGCGGCTTGCCGAGGAGCGTGGCGCGTTCGCCTTCGCCGACGCCGCCAACGCTGTTTCCGGCAAGCTCATCCGCCGCCACCCCCACGTCTTCGCCGACGCCGCTGCTGGAACCGCCGGGGCCGCGAAACTCTCCTGGGAAGCCATCAAGGAGCGCGAGCGCGACGGCCAGCCGAAGCCCATGGGCGCGCTCGACGGGGTTCCCGTTGCGCTGCCCGCCCTCACCCGCGCGGTCAAAATCCAGGACAAGGCGGCGCGGACCGGCTTCGACTGGCCGTCCGTTGGCGGGGTGATCGAGAAGATCGCCGAGGTCGCGCGCGAACTCGCCGAGGAAGCCCGCAGCGGCGCGCCCCATGAGCGATTGTCGGAGGAATACGGCGATCTGCTGTTCGTCATGGCTAACCTCGCACGCCACCTGAAGATCGACCCGGAAGCAGCTCTCAGGGCGGCGATTTCCAAGTTCGAGCGGCGCTTCCGCCACATCGAGGCGCGGTTGGCGGAGACGGACCGCACGGCGCGCCATTCCTCGCTGGAGGAGATGCCCGTGTTCTGGGACGAGGCGCGCGCCGCCGACAAGCGGGGCTGAGCCCCGACGCCGTTTCCGCGCGCCGTCGCGTCGCCCGCGGCCTTGACCCTTCGGGCGCCACGCTCCTATGGTCCGCATCGCATGCAGCGTTCCCCGGTGAAGACGGGAACTGGAAGCAAGTCCGGTGCGGCCGACCCATCCCGGGGGCCAATTCCGGAAGCTGCCCCCCACCTTGCGCCGCCATCCGGCGGGCCGGTTCGCGAACCCTGCGTCTGGCGCATCATCCCGCCAAGTGGATACCACTTGGAGGAAAAAGATGATGCGAATACAAGCAGATAGAGCGGTCGGCCTGGTTCAGTCAGGCCGGTGTCCGCTCTGGAGGAGAGCAACCGGCGATGAGCGCGTTTCCCGCATCCGAACGTCTGGGCGTGATGCTGTGCGGCCACGGCAGCCGCAACAAGCTGGCCGTCGCCGAATTCGCCAACCTGGCCGCCGGTTTGAAGCGGGTCATCCCGGAGATGCCGGTCGAGTATGGTTATCTGGAGTTCGCCTCCCCGGTTATTCGCGACGGCCTCGACCGGCTGCGGGCGCAGGGCGTGACGAAGGTGCTCGCCGTGCCGGGGATGCTGTTCGCCGCCGGCCACGCCAAGAACGACATCCCCTC
>DAIODI010000205.1:0-4786 GCA_036746875.1 Aestuariivirgaceae bacterium
AGCGGTAGGCGCAGATGTCCCACCGCAGCATGGAAATCCTCGTCGCGATCCTGTTCCTGTTCGTCGGAGCGGTCGCCATGTACGACAGCCTTCGCATCGGCGCGGGCTGGAGCGACGGGCCGCAGAGCGGCTACTTCCCCTTCTACATTTCCCTCATCATGTCGGCGGCGAGTGTGATGAACCTCGTGCACGCCGTCGCCGGCGGCCCGCGCGAGGCGTTCGTCGACCGCGAGAGCTTCGGCCGGGTGTTGACGGTGCTGATCCCGGCCACCCTGTTCGTCGCCGCCGTGCCGTGGCTCGGCATCTACCTCTCGGGCGCGGTGTTTATCGCGCTGTTCATGCTGTTCGTGGGCAAGTACGCCATCTGGAAGGGCGCGCTCGTCGGCGGCGGCGTGATGACCGTTCTGTTCTTCGTCTTCCAGAGATGGTTCCTGATCAAGCTGCCCACCGGCCCGGTGGAGCAGTTTTTCGGCTTGAACTGATCGCCGGTCAACGGCTCGCGGGCGGGGAGGGGAATGCGATGATCGAAGCCTTGCAGTCGCTGATGCACGGGTTCGGCGTGGCGCTGGAGCCCATGAACATCGCGCTGATGTTCGTCGGCGTCATCCTCGGCGTGCTGATCGGCGTGCTGCCGGGGCTCGGCGGCGCCAACGGCGTGGCGATCCTCCTGCCGCTCACCTTCACGATGTCGCCGACCTCGGCGATCATCATGCTGTCGTGCATCTACTGGGGCGCCCTTTTCGGCGGCGCCATCACCTCGGTGCTGTTCAACATACCCGGCGAACCATGGTCCGTGGCGACCACGTTCGACGGGCACCCGCTGGCGAAGATGGGCCGTGCGGGCGAGGCGCTCACCGCCGCCTTCACCGGCTCGTTCCTCGGCGCGCTCGTCGCCATCGTCATCATCACCTTCCTGTCGCCGGTCGTGGCGCAGTTCGCGCTGCAGTTCGGCCCGGCCGAATTTTTCGCCGTCTACCTGCTGGCGTTCTGCAGCTTCATCGGCATGACCAAGGCCCCGCCCTTCAAAACGGTGGCGGCGATGATGCTGGGGTTCCTGCTCGCCTCCGTCGGGCTGGACTCCGTGTCGGGCGACCTTCGCCTCACCTTCGGGTCGGTGGAGCTGATGCGCGGCTTCGACTTCCTGGTGGCGGTGATCGGCCTGTTCGGCATCGGCGAAATCCTCCTGTCGATGGAGGAGAAGCTCGCCTTCCAGGGCGGCAAGGCGAAGATCAATCCCAAGGTGGTGATGCAGACGTGGGCGCAGCTGCCGCGCTACTGGGCGACCGCCATCCGCTCCTCGCTCGTGGGCTGCTGGATGGGCATCACCCCCGGCGGCGCGACGCCCGCCTCGTTCATGAGCTACGGCCTCGCCAAGCGGTTCTCCAGGAACTCCGCGAACTTCGGCAAGGGCGAGGTGGAGGGCGTGTTCGCGCCCGAAACCGGCGCACACGCGGCGGGAACCTCCGCCATGCTGCCGATGCTGACCCTCGGCATCCCGGGCTCGCCCACCGCCGCGGTGCTGCTGGGCGGCCTGCTCATCTGGGGCCTGCAGCCTGGGCCCATGCTGTTCGTCGAGCAGAAGGACTTCGTGTGGGGCTTCATCGCCAGCCTCTACGTGTCGAACATCGTCGGGCTGATCGTCGTGCTCACCACCGTGCCGCTGTTCGCTTCGATCCTGCGCATCCCCTTCACCATCATCGCGCCGATCATCATCGTGATCTGCGCCGTCGGCGCCTTCACGGTCAACAACGCCTTCTTCGACGTGGTGCTGATGCTGGTGTTCGGCGTCATCGGCTATGTCTTCAAGAAGCTCGACTACCCGCTGGCCCCTCTGGTGCTGGCGCTGGTGCTCGGCGAGCAGGCGGAGCAGTCGTTCCGCCAGGCGATGATCACCGGCGACGGGAGCATGGCCGTGTTCTTCTCCACGCCGCTGGCGGGAACCATCACCACGCTCGCCTTCGTCATGCTGTTCTGGCCGATCATCACCGTGCTGTTGCAGAACTTGCGGAATCGCCGCCAGGAGGCGTAAACACGCGTTCGTGATCGGCTGGACCTGGACCTGACGCGGACGCGATGGAGCATCTTGTTGATTTCGTGGGCGCTCGCGCGTTCTGGATCGGCCTTGTCCAGATCATCTGGATCGACCTGATCCTTTCGGGCGACAACGCCCTGGTGATCGCGCTCGCCTGTCGCAACCTGCCGCCCGGCCAGCGCAAGTGGGGCGTCATTCTCGGCACCGCTGCGGCGGTGATCCTCCGGATCCTGTTCGCCACCATCATCGTCTATGTGCTCGATGTGCCCTTTCTGAAGCTGCTGGGCGCGGCGCTGCTGTTGTGGATCGCCATCAAGCTGATGATCCCGGAGGAGGGCGCGGGTGGCCACGGGGCCGGGGGTGGGTCGAGCCTCTGGTCGGCGGTGCGCACCGTCGTCATCGCGGATGCGGTGATGAGCCTCGATAACGTCATGGCGGTGGCGGCCGCGGCCCATTCGGCGGCGACCGGCGCGGGCGAAACGGGCCTGTCGCCGGAAGCCGTCGAGGCGGGCAGCGTGCTTCTGCTGACGCTGGGCATCGCCATCTCGATCCCGCTGATGGTGATCGGCTCGTCGATGATGATCTGGCTGCTCGACCGGTTTGCGTGGTTGATGATTCTCGGCGGCGCGCTGCTCGGCTGGATCGCCGGCGGCCTCGCCGTGCACGATCCCGTTTCGGCGCCGTGGCTTTCCGCCAACATGCCGTGGGCGGTTTCGGCGGCGCCATTCCTTGGGGCCGGGCTCGTGGTCGTTGTGAGCGTGTGGCTCATGCGCCGGCCGCGTCCGGTGAAGCGGGCCGAGGTCCTCGACATGGACGACCGCGGCGCAGGGAGGGACGCATGAACGCCACGCCGAAGATTCTCGTGCCTGTCGACGGGTCCGACCACGCGCTCACGGCGCTGCGCTTCGCCCTCGCCCGCGCCGCCCGCGACGGCAGCGAAGTGCATGTGCTCAACGTGCGAACCCCGGTGCCGCAGGCGGTGTCGGACTTCGTCCGGCGCGAGAACATCGACAGCTTCTACCGCGAGGAAGCGGAAGCCGACCTCACCGCCGCGCGCGCGCTGCTCAAGGACAGCGGCGCGCCAGGCAAGGTCGCTGTGCTGATCGGTTCGCCGGCGGACGCCATTGCGCAGTACGTCCGTGACAACGCCGTCACCGAAGTGATCATGGGCCGCCGTGGCCTTGGCCGGCTGGCCGGCCTGCTCATGGGTTCGGTGGCGACGCAGGTGCTGCATCTCGTCGATGTCCCCGTGACGCTGGTGAAGTAGCGCCGGCGCTCTTGTCGTCGGGGCGTCTCCCCGGCAAGCTGACGGCCGGGACAGGGGCCGGGGAGAGCTTCGGGTGGCGACCGAACGCGACATTCGCCAGGCGATCGTCGAAGTTTATGCGGAGCTTGGCCGCCAACGGCTGAACGTCGCCAGCGCGGGCAACGTCAGCGTCCGTTACGGGCGGGGCATGCTGATCACGCCGTCAGGGTGCACGGACGAAACCCTGACCGCGCCGCAGATCGTCGAGACGGCCCTTGACGGCGCATTTGCGGGCGATGTTTCACCCTCGAGCGAATGGGCGATGCACGCCGAGGTCTACCGCAGGGTCGCGGGTGCGCACGCCGTGGTGCACACCCATGCCGACGCCTGCGTCGCGCTCGCCGCGCTGCACCGGCCGCTCCCCGCCTTCCACTACATGATCTACGGCTTCGGCGGCGCCGACGTGCCGTGCGTGCCCTATCACCCCTTCGGCACGCGGGCGCTTGGCGAGGCCGCAGGCGCGGCGCTTGAGACGCGCACCGCCTGTCTGCTCGCCAACCACGGCATGCTGTCGCGCGGGCGAACGCTGGCGCAGGCGCTTGACGCCGCGATCAGGCTCGAAACGCTGGCGCGACAGTATCTCCTCGCGCTCACCGTCGGCGAGCCTGTGCTGCTCGACGAGGCGCAGATGCGCAAGGTGGCGGAGCGCTACGCCGACTATGGCCGCCAGCCGAAGGCCAGCGTCACGCCGCGCTGGTCGGTGCCCTGAAGCCACCTGGAGGTTCGATGTCCGTGCGCTACTCCACCACGCCGGAAGGCGTGGCCCTCGTCGAGATCGACAACCCGCCGGTCAACGCGCTCTCGCACGCCGTTCGGCAGGGGTTGCTCGCGGCGCTCGACACGGCGCAAGCCGACCCCGCCGTGAAAGCGATCGTGCTCGCCGGGGCCGGCAAGTCGTTTTCCGCCGGGGCCGACATCAGGGAGTTTTCCGCCGCTCCGCTCCCGCCGGTGCTGCCGGACATCAACGATCGCATGGAGGCGGGCGGCAAGCCGGTGGTCGCCGCCTGGCGCGGGGCCGCGTTGGGCGGAGGCTGCGAACTGGGGCTGGCCGCGCACGCCCGGGTCGTCGCCGCCGACGCCTGGATCGGCTTGCCGGAAGTGACGCTCGGCGTCGTGCCCGGGGCGGGAGGAACGCAACGCGCGCCGAGGCTCGCGGGTCTTGCCGCCGCCATGGACCTCGCCGCGTCGGGCCGGATCGTGGGAGCCGACGAAGCGGTGGCGATCGGGCTCGCCGACCGCAAGGCGCACGGCGATGTGGTGGCCGAAGCCATCGCGCTCGCGCACAGCCTCGCCGGAACCGCGCCGCGCCGCTCGTCCGCGCTTGCGGTCCCGGCCGCCGACCTCGAGGCCGTTCGCCGGGTCGAGGAGGCGGTTCTCAAGCGCGCGCGCGGCCAGTCCGCGTCACGGGAGGCGGCGCGCCGCGGCAGGCTGGCCGCCGAGGTTGCCTA
>DAIODI010000206.1:0-4773 GCA_036746875.1 Aestuariivirgaceae bacterium
TAACGCATTGGAGGCTTCACGCCGTGCTCTCTCCTCCTCATCGGAGATTAGCTCGGCATCTTCAGCGCGGCTATGGCGCGGGTCACTCATCTCACAGTTGAGGCCTGCAGAATTTCATCCTCTTCGTTAATCATCTCTCGAGTGATCTTGGGATTCTCAAATCCCGCATTGCCGTAAGCAAAGCTCCGCCTCTGCTCTTGGACGTCGTCTGGGCTCATTGTGACTCGCCGCGCCATCTCTATCAGTTTTTCTAGGTCCTTGGTCATTGGGTTCTCCCACGAAGCGCCTTTCGCATTTTATCCCAAAAGATAAAGTGAATGTTGATAGGCCACAAGCCTGGAGGAAGCAGCCCTGCTCACCCGCCGGAAATGCGCGGCAAGAGATACACCTCGGCGTCGTCGGGGACGGGCTCGGCCCAACTGTCGCGGAACACCCGGCCATTGATTGACACGGCGATGCCGCGCCGCTCGATCATCGGCTTCAGGCCGGGGTGGCGCTCGCCCAATTGCGAAAGAAGCCCGCGAATGTCGCGGGCTTCGATCTCGACCGTCCCGGCGCCGTCGGCCAGGGGCCGGAGCGACCCCCACAGCGCAACCTTCACCATCACGCCGCGGCGCGGGCGGGGCGCGCCATCTCCAGCGCCGTGAGCACGCGCGGCGGCGACATCGGGATGTGCGTCATCCGCACCCCGAACGCGTTCGACACTGCGTTGGCGATGGCGGCGAGCGGCGGCACGATGGAGGTTTCGCCCACGCCGCGCACGCCGTAGGGGTGGTTGGGGTTGGGGATCTCGAGGATCACCGTGTCGATCATCGGCAGGTCGGAGCAGACCGGGATGCGGTAGTCGAGGAAGCCGGCGTTCTGGAGCTTGCCGTCCGCGCCGTAGATGTACTCCTCGTTGAGCGCCCAGCCGATGCCCTGCGCCGCGCCGCCCTGGTACTGGCCCTCGACGTAGGCCGGATGGATCGCCTTGCCGGCGTCCTGCAACACCGTGTAGCGCACGATGCGCGAGCGGCCGGTCTCGGTGTCGACCTCGACGTCGCAGATGTGGGTGGCGAAGCTCACGCCCGCGCCGTCGGCGTTGTACTCGTGGTGGCCGGCGATGGGGCCACCGGTGTTGCCGGCCTCCGCCGCGATCTCCTTCAGCGACAGGGGCGGGAAATCGCCGGCGTTCGGGCCGGCCGGCCTGGCGCAGCCCTTGTCCCAGACCACCGCGTCCCCGGCGATACCCCACATCTTCGCTGCGCGCTGGCACAGCACCTTGATGGCGGCGCGGGCGGCATGGATCGTCGCCATGCCGGACGAGAAGGTGACGCGGCTGCCGTCGGTGACGTCGTTGTAGCCGAGCGACGACGTGTCGGCCACGATGCAGCGCACCTTGTCGTAGGGGATGCCCAGCTCTTCGGCCGCCATCAGGCACATGGAGGCGCGCGACCCGCCGATGTCGGGCGTGCCGACCGACAGCGCCACCGTGCCGTCCTGGTTGATGTTGAGCGTGGTGCAGGTCTGGCCGCCGAAGTTGAACCAGAACCCGCAGGCGACACCGCGGCCCTGGTTGGCCTTGAGCGGCGCCGACATGTGCGGGTGATCCTTCGCCGCCTGCAATGTGGCGCCGATGCCGATCGGCCCGTAGGTCGGGCCATAGGACGACTTCGTGCCCTCCTTCGCACAGTTCCTGATGCGGAAGTCGATCGGCGACAGGCCCACCGCCTTGGCGCACTCGTCCATCACGCTTTCCACCGCGAACGCCGCCATCGGCGCGGACGGCGCGCGATAGGCCGCCGTCTTCGGGCGGTTCACGATCACGTCGATCCCGACGGTTTTCACGTTCTTCAGGTCGTAGCAGGCGAACGCCGTCATCGCGCCGAGTTCCGCCCAGCTGCCGGGGAACGCGCCGCCCTGATAGCGCAAGGGCGCCTGGGCGGCGGCGATCGTGCCGTCCTTCCTGACGCCCACCTTCACGTCCACCGAGGTGGACGAGGTCGGGCCGGAGGCCTTGAACACCTCCTCGCGCGTCATCACCACCTTCACCGGCCGGTTGGCCTTGCGCGACAGCGCCAGCGCGATGGGCTCCATCCACACGTGCGTCTTGCCGCCGAAGCCGCCGCCGATTTCCGACGCCGTCACCCGCAGCCGCGAGATGTCCAGGCCGAGGAGCGCCGCGGAGACGTTGCGCACCATGAAGTGGCCTTGCGTGCACACCCACATCTCGCCGCTGCCGTCCGGCGAGACGGAGGCGAGGCAGGCGTGCGGCTCGATATAGCCCTGGTGCGTGGCTTCGGTGCGGAACGACTTCTCGATCACGACGTCGGCCTCGCGGAACCCGGCCTCGACGTCGCCGTGGCCGAACTCGCTGCGCCTGGCGATGTTGGAGGGCTTCTGCGGCTTCGGCTCGACGCCTTCCGTGAACACGTCGTCGTGGATCACCGGCGCGTCCGGCTTCATCGCCTCATCCACGTCGGTGACATGGGGCAGCGCCTCGTAGTCCACCTTGATCAGCTTCAGCGCCTGGCGGGCCACCGACTGGCTGACGGCGGCGACGGCGGCCACCGCGTGGCCCGCGTAGAGCGCCTTGTCGCGCGCCATGCAGTTGACGAGGATGTCGCGCATGGAGCGGTCGCCGCCGGTGAGGTCGGGCAGGTCGTCGCGGGTGATGATCGCCTTGACCCCGGGCAGGCTCGCCGCCTTCGACACGTCGATCTTGCGGATCCGGGCGTGAGGATGCGGCGAACGCAGGATCCTGCCCACCAGCATCCCCGGCAGCCAGGCGTCGGCGCCGAAGCGGGCGCGGCCGGTGACCTTGTCGATCCCGTCGGGCCTCGGCGGACGGGTTCCGATCACCTCGAAGGTACGGGCGGTGTCGGGCTTGGCGTCGAGCGGCATGGGTTATGCTCCTCGCATGTCGCGGGCGGCGTCGGCGACGGCGCGCACGATCTTGTCGTAGCCGGTGCACCGGCACAGATTGCCGGCCAGACCGAAGCGGATTTCCTCTTCCGTCGGGTCGGGGTTCTTCTCGAGCAGCGCCTTGGCGGCGATCAGGATGCCGGGCGTGCAGACGCCGCACTGGAGCGCGGCGTGTTCGATGAACTTCCGCTGCAGCGGGTGCAGCCTTTCGCCGTCCGCCATGCCCTCGACGGTCTCCACCGCGCGCCCCTGGGCCGCGGCGCCGAGCACGAGGCACGCGCACACAAGCCGGCCGTCGAGGATCACCGAACAGGCGCCGCAGTCGCCCGTGCCGCAGCCTTCCTTGGCCCCGGTCAGGCCCAGGCGGTCGCGCAGCACGTCGAGCAGCGTTTCCTCCGGTTCGCAAACGTATTCGGTGACGTCGCCGTTGACGACAGTCGATACGCGGATCATGCCTTCCCTCCGGCGCGGCTGAACGCGATCATCGCAGCGCGGCGCGCCAGCACGCCGGCCACCTTGATTCGGAACTCCCTCGTGCCGCGCTTGTCGTCGATGGGCGAACAGGCGGCGGAAGCGGCCTCCGCGAGCTTCGCCAGCGCCTCGCCGTCGAGCGCCGTGCCGATGATCGCCTCGGCCGCGGGCTTGACGAGCAGCACCGTCGGCGCAACCGCGCCCAGCGACACCCGCGCATCGTCCACCCGGCCCTTCCTGTCGAGCGTCAGGCTCACCGCCGCGCTCACCACCGCGATGTCCATCTCGGTGCGCGGGATGAACCGCAGGTAGGCGTCGCCGGAACGCGCCGGGCGCTTGGGCAGGAACAGCGCCTCGATGAACTCGCCCTTCTGGAGCGAGGTGCGCCCCGGAGCCACCGGCACATCCTCCACGGCGACCTGGCGGCGCTTGCCCGAGGGCGTGACGATGATCGCCTGCGCCCCGGCGGCGACGAGCGCGGGAACGCTGTCGGCGGCGGGCGAGGCGTTGCACAGGTTGCCGGCCATGGTGCAGCGGCCCTGCACCTGCTGCGAGCCGATGAGGTTCGCCGCCTCGACGACGCCCGGCCAGGCCTTTCTGAGGAAGTCGACTTCGCCAATCTGCGCGCACGGAACGGCGGAGCCGATCTCAAAACCCTTGCCGGTCTTGCGGATCTCGCGGACCGCGCCGATGCGCTTGATGTCGACGATCAGGTCCGGCTCGATGTAGCCGCCGCGCAGGCGCACCAGAAGGTCGGTGCCGCCCGCCAGCACGAAGGCCCTGCCCTTCTCGGCGGCGAGAAGGCGGCTCGCCTCCTTGCTGGTGTGAGGAGTCTCATAACGCATTCTGTCACCCGTGTTGATGAACACCCGAAAGATGATCCGGATTGCCCCGCCCGGTCAACTGCGGCGTGCCGGCCGCCCGCTCCGCCCCCGGATTGTTCCCGCGACGGCGGCCGCCCTTCGCCTTCGCCTTCGCCCTTCGCCTTCGCCTTCCCCCTCCCCCGCCCGGCAGCGGCCCCCGCCCGGCAGCGGCGGAGGCTGCGATCATGCGAACAGCCACCACCTCAGGTTTACCGAACCACAACCTTAACGGTTGACGCGTTGCGCAAGGCTGGTGTACCCCTGCGCAACCTTATCCGGTTCGAGGAGATTATCCGATGTCAACCTTCGCCCCCACGCTTAACCTGTCCACCCTCGACGGCACGAATGGCTTCCGGATCAACGGGGGCAACACCGGTTATACGGGCGGGAGCCTCTCCGGCGCGGGCGACATCAACGGCGACGGTTATGACGACGTCATCGCGTTCATGGATCTCGACAACACGCCGTTCGCCGGGATCAGCGATCCGGCGGCGCTGAACTTCACCGTGCAGGCGGCGACGGGCGTGACCCTCAC
>DAIODI010000207.1:0-4759 GCA_036746875.1 Aestuariivirgaceae bacterium
CGGACGGCCTCTACCTTGCGCGGGTGGGTTATCCTTGAGCGCTCAGGTCGGCGCCCCGTCGACGAGAACGCCGACGAGGAGGTCGGCCAGCACCAGGGCGGCGGCGACCTCTCCGGTCACGCCGAGGCCATGCCTGGCCACAAACCACCGCATCCAGAGCGCCAGAACGAAGCTCGCCAGCGCGATCAGGTTCATCACCGGCCCGGCCATGCCGAGACCGGCCAGGATCACCGGCGGAATGAGCGCCAGCATCACCCACAGCGACGACCAGTTGTAGGCGACGATGTAGCGGGCATAGCTGCGGCTCCAGCCGAGCGGACGCGCGACCAGCGCCACGGCGCAGGGCCAGACGAGCCACTGCGCGAGCAACGACAGCGCATACCATGTGAGCGGAGTTTCGGCGGACCCCGCCGCGCCGGCGGCGTAGAGATAGATCGGAACGATGGGGAGGACAGCGGTGAACGAGCGCCAGAAGCCGCTTTCGCTGGCGTCGAGCCGGTCGATGGCGGAGGCGTCGCCGGTGACGACGGCGAACGCCGACGTGAACTCCCGTAACGCCCCGGCCAGCCAGGTCATGCGGCGAAGGCGGCGAAGTAGCGTTCCAGGATGGCGCCGTAGCACGCCTTCAGCGCGACAAGCTCCGCCACCTCCACCCGCTCGTCGATCTGGTGGATCGTACGGTTGCGCAGGCCGAACTCGAGGACGGGGCAATGGTCCTTGATGAAGCGCGCATCAGACGTGCCGCCGCCGGTGTTGACGCGCGGCTCGACGCCGGTCGCCGCGCGGATCGCCCCGGTGACGACCTCGACCAGCGGGCCCGGCTCGGTGAGGAACACATCGCCGTTCGGTCGGCATTCGAGCGTGTAGCGCCCGCCAAGCTCGGCGATCACGCCATTGCAGCGTTCGCGGATCCAGGCTTCGAGCGAGGCCGGTGTGTGCTCGGTGTTGTAGCGGATGTTGAGCCTGGCGCTCACCCGCTGCGGGGCGACGTTGCCGGCCGGGTTGTCGGTGTCGACGCTGACGCACTGGAGGCTCGACGGTTCGAACCAGCGGTTGCCGGCGTCGAGCGGCTCGCCGTGCAGCCGGTCGAGCATCCGCCCGATGCGGGGTATCGGGTTCACCACCGTCGCCGGGTAGGCGACGTGGCCCTGCCTGCCCTCGACGGTGAGGAAGGCGTCCATGCTGCCGCGCCGGCCGATCTTCACCCCGTCGCCGAGGCGCTCCACGCAGGTCGGCTCGCCGACGATGCAGTGGTCGGGCGTCTCGCCGAGTTCGGCCATCCAGCGCAGCACCTTGATCGTGCCGTTGACGGCGTCGGCTTCCTCGTCGCCGGTGATGAGGAAACTGATCGAGCCGGTGCAGCGGCCGGAGGCGATGAACTCCAGCGCCGCCGCCACGAACGCTGCCACGCCGCCCTTCATGTCCACCGCGCCGCGACCCCAGACGCAGCCGTCGGCGATGTCGGCGGCGAACGGCGGGTGCGTCCAGTCGGTCTCCGCCCCCGGCGGCACCACGTCGGTGTGGCCGGCGAAGCACAGGTGCGGCGCACCCGAACCGAAGCGGGCGTAGAGGTTGTCGACGTCCGGGTAGCCGGGTTCCGAGAAGGTCAGCCGCTGCGCGCGGAAGCCCGCCTCCGCCAGCGCCGCTTCGAGCACGCCAAGCGCCCCGTCGTCCGTCGGCGTCACCGAGCGGCAGCGGATCAGCGACTGCAGCAGGGCGACGGGATCGGTCATCAGTCGCGCAACAGGTCGTTGATCGAGGTCTTGGAGCGGGTCTTCTCGTCCACCCGCTTGACGATCACGGCGCAGTAGAGCGACGGCCCCGGCGATCCGTCCGGCAGCGGCTTGCCGGGCAGCGCGCCCGAAACCACCACCGAGTAGGGGGGCACATGGCCCATGAAGACCTGGCCGGTCGCCCGATCCACGATCTTGGTGGACTGGCCGATGTAGACGCCCATCCCCAGCACCGCCCCTTCGCCAACGCGCACGCCTTCCACCACCTCCGAGCGCGCGCCGATGAAGCAGT
The DNA here is from genome assembly GCA_036746875.1 of Aestuariivirgaceae bacterium. Taxonomy (GTDB): domain Bacteria; phylum Pseudomonadota; class Alphaproteobacteria; order Rhizobiales; family Aestuariivirgaceae; genus DAIODI01. Next base: position 2,026 of record DAIODI010000207.1, read on the forward strand.
TGTCCTCGATGATGACCGGATCGGCCTGCAACGGCTCCAGCACGCCGCCGATGCCGACGCCGCCGGAGAGGTGGCAGTTGGCGCCGATCTGCGCGCAGCTTCCCACCGTCGCCCAGGTGTCCACCATCGTGCCCCGGCCGACATGGGCCCCGAGGTTGACGAACGACGGCATCAGGATCACGCCCGGCGCGATATAGGCCGAGCGGCGCACGACGCACCCCGGCACGGCGCGGAACCCGGCGGCGCGGAACTCGTCCTCGCCCCAGCCATCGAACTTGGAGGCCACCTTGTCCCACCACTGCGCCCGGCCCGGCCCGCCGCCGATCACCGCCATGTCGTTGAGGCGGAACGACAGCAGCACCGCCTTCTTCAGCCACTGGTTCACCCGCCAGTCATGGCCGTGCTTCTCGGCCACCCGCAGCTTGCCGGTATCGAGCAGCGACAGCGCCGCGTTCACCGCCTCGCGCACCGCGCCCGAGGTGGAGAAGTTCACGCCGTCGCGGGCGTCCCAGGCGGCGTCGATGGTGGCCTTGAGGTCGTCCATGGGGTTTTCGTCCTTTCCGGATCAGGCGGCGCGCCCCGGCGGCAGCGCGTCGAGAATGCGGGCGAGGAAGCCCGCCAGGTGGTCGGTGCGGTGATCGACGTAGCCGGCGAGCGTGTCGCCTGAGCGATCGTTGACGAGGTTGCCGTCGATGTTTGCGGGCGAGGTGATGAGCACCGTCGTCATCCCCAGCGCGTGCGGCACTTCGAGGTTGCGGGCGATGTCCTCGAACATCGCCGCGCGCTGCGGGTCCACGCCGTGCGCCGCGACGAAACGCTCGTAGGGCGCGCGTACCGGCTTCGGAATGAAGTCGGAATGGACGATGTCGAAGATGCCGTGGAAGTGATCGTGGACGCCAAGCCGCGCCAGCACGCGCTCGGCGTGGGCGACGGTGCCGTTGGTGAAGATGAGCTTGCGGCCGGGCAGGCGCTCGAGCGCCTCCGCGAGCGCCGGGTCGACGGGAACGGGGGTGTGGTCGATGTCGTGGACGTAGTCGAGGAAGGCGTCGGGGTCCACCTCGTGCTCGCTCATCAGGCCGCGCAAGGTGGTGCCGTGCCGGTAGAACAGCTCCTTCTGGACGCGCCGGGCCTCGGCGGCGTCCACGTTCATCAGCCGCGAGATGAACTCGCCCATGCGCACGTCGATCTGGTCGAAGAGGCGGCACGACGCCGGGTAGAGCGTGTTGTCGAGGTCGAAGACCCAGGTCTCCACGGTGTCGAAGCCGCGCATGGCCGCCCGCGCCTCAGCCGAGCCGCACGCGCGCGATGCGGGTGCCCACACCATGCGGGGTTAGAAGCTCCATCAGCACGCAATGGGGCACCCGCCCGTCGACGATGATGACGCCCTCGACGCCGGCCTCCACCACGTCCACGCAGCTCTTCACCTTCGGGATCATGCCGCCGGTGATGACGCCCTGTTCGATGAGCTTCGGCACCTCGCCGATGGCGAGTTCCTCGATGAGCTGCTTCTTCGAGTCGAGCACACCCGCCACGTCGGTGAGGAGGAGAAGCCGCTTGGCCTTCACCGCCGCGGCGATGGCGCCGGCCGCCGTATCGGCGTTGATGTTGTAGGTCTCGCCGTCCTCGCCCACTCCGATGGGCGCGATCACCGGAATGGCGTCGGAGCGGATGATGGTGTCGAGGATGCCGGGGTTGACGCGCAAGGGATCGCCGACGAAACCGAGATCGACCGGCTCCATCCTGCCGGTCTGGGGGTTCTCCTTCGCCATCTCGAACTTCCTGGCGATCAGCAGGTTGCCGTCCTTGCCGGAGATGCCCACGGCCTTGCCGCCGGCGCGCTGGATCGAGGCCACGATCGCCTTGTTGATGGAGCCGGACAGCACCATCTCCACCGCCTCCATCGTCTCCCGGTCGGTCACGCGCAGCCCGTCGACGAAGGTGGACTTCGCGCCAAGCCGGTCGAGCAGGCGGCCGATCTGCGGTCCGCCGCCGTGGACCACGATGGGGTTGATGCCGGAAAGCTTGAGCTGGACGATGTCGCTGGCGAAGTCGCGGGCGAGCGCGGCGTCGACCATGGCGTGGCCGCCGTACTTCACCACCACGGTTTCGTCGTCGTAGAGCTGCATGAAGGGCAGCGCCTCGGAGAGGATGCGGGCGATCTCGGAGAGCGGAACGGCTTCGGTCATCGGCGGTCGTCGGCGGCTTTCTCAGACGGCGGGAAGCAGCGGCTGTATAGCCGATTTTTCGCGCCCCGCCAGCGCCGCCGGAAGCCTCAGAGAAGCAGGGCGATCTCCGCCCGAAGCTCGGCGAGGCCGAGGCTGGTTTCGGCGGAGGTGAGCATGACTTCGGGGTGGGCCGCAGGGCGCTTCCTCAGCCGCTCGCGCGTCGAAGCGAGCGCCGCCTCACGGGCGGCGGCGGAAATCTTGTCGGCCTTGGTGAGCACCGCCTGGTAGGCGACGGCGCTTTCATCGAGCAGGGACAGCGTGTCCTCGTCCACCGGCTTGACGCCATGGCGGGCGTCGATGAGCACGAACACCCGCCTGAGGTTCGTCCGGCCACGCAGGTAGTCGCGCACCAGCTTCTGCCAGCGCTGCACCAGCCGCTTCTCGGCTTTCGCGTAGCCGTAGCCCGGCATGTCGACCATCGCCAGCCGGTCGGCGCCCAGCATGAAGTAGTTGAGCTCGCGGGTGCGGCCTGGCGTGTTGGAGGCGCGCGCGAGGTCGCGCCGGCCGGT
>DAIODI010000208.1:0-4658 GCA_036746875.1 Aestuariivirgaceae bacterium
GCCGCCTTCTCCATGGCCGGGCCGTTGTTGCGCAGCAACGCGGCCGGGTCGGCGAGCCGTAATTCCGTCGATGGGCCGGCCTTCTGGTCGGACATGCCGGACGTCTTCCTCTCGCTGCCGCGGCGCGGCAAGGCCTGCTTTGGACCAATCTAGTGCGCGCACCGGCGGTAATCAAACGCGCGGCGGGAGACCCGCCGGGCGAATCTTGAAATGGATCGCCGCGGGCGGCATAAGACGCCCGGCGTCGTCCCTGAGGCCTCAATCTCCCCCGAAGGATCGTTTCCCATGACCTCGACCCTCCGCCTTGGCCTCGCCGGGCTCGGCACCGTCGGCGTCGGCGTGCTCGATGCGCTCGCCCGCCATGGCGACGCCATCGCCGCGCGCACCGGCAAGCGGCTGGCGGTGACGGCGGTCGCCGCCCGCAGCCGGAGCAAGGCGCGCGGCGGCCACGACCTCTCGGCGCTTCAGTGGTTCGATGATCCGGCGGCGTTGGCGGCCTCGCCGGCGATCGACGGGTTCGTTGAGGTGATGGGCGGCGAGGGCGACCCCGCGCACGGCGCAGTCCGGGCGGCGCTGGCGGCCAGGAAGCCGGTCGTCACCGCCAACAAGGCGCTGCTCGCCCGCCACGGCGTGGCGCTGGCGAAGCTCGCCGAGGCGAACGCCGTTCCGCTCGCCTTCGAGGCGGCGGTGGCGGGCGCCATTCCCGTCGTCAGGACGCTGAAGCAGAGCCTCGCCGGCGACAGCGTCGAGCGCGTGTTCGGCATTCTCAACGGCACCTGCAACTTCATCCTCACCAAGATGGCGGTGGAAGGGCGCAGCTTCGCCGACGTCCTCAAGGAGGCCCAGGCGCTCGGCTACGCCGAAGCCGATCCCACCTTCGACGTCGGCGGCTTCGACACCGCCCACAAGCTCGCCATTCTCGCCTCGCTCGCGTTCGGCACGGAAGTCGCGCCGGACGCCATCGACATCGAGGGGATCGAGGCGATCACGCCGGACGACATCCGCAACGCTTCCGACCTCGGCTACAAGATCAAGCTGCTCGGCGTGGCGGTGCGAGGCGAGGACGGCGTCGAGCAGCGCGTGCATCCCACGCTGGTGCGCAAGGGCACGCCGATCGCCGATGTGGACGGCGTGTTCAACGCGGTGGCCGTGAAGGCCGATCTCGCCGGCGACCTGATGCTGGAAGGGCGCGGCGCGGGCGGCCACCCGACCGCCTCCAGCGTGCTCTCCGACCTGTGCGACATCGCCCGCGGCTTGGTCATGCCGGCCTTCGGCGTGCCGGCGGCGCGGCTCAGGCCCTTCGCCAAGGCGACGCGCAAGGCGCACGAGGGCGGGTTCTATGTGGCGCTCTCGCTCCATGACCGGCCCGGCGAGGTGGCGGCGGTGGCGAGGATTCTCGCCGACGAGACGATCTCGATCGAGAGCATCGTCCAGCGCGCGCCCGCCGACACCGTGCCGGGCGGCGCCGCCGGCCGCCCCCGCGAGACCGCGCCGTTCATCCTCATCACCCACGACACGCTTGAGGCGGCGATCCGCCGCGCGGTGGCGCGCATCGTGAGCGAGGGTCACGCGGCGCAGGAGCCGCGCGTCATCCGTATCGAGCGGCTTTGAAGCGCTCCTGGCGCTCATGTAGAAACGCGAAGGGCGCGCGGGGCTTGCGGAGATTCGCCGCTTCCCGGGCCCGGTTCTGGAGGCTTCAGTGGCCAAGCTGAAACGGATTTTCACCATCGAGATCGTGCGCGTCACCGAGGCAGCCGCCATCGCCGCGGCCAGCTTGCGCGGGCGCGGCGACGAGAAGGCCGCCGACCAGGCGGCGGTGGACGCCATGCGCAAGGCGCTGAACCGCATCGCCGACCTCGACGGGCTCGTGGTGATCGGCGAGGGCGAACGCGACGAGGCGCCGATGCTCTACATCGGCGAGAAGGTGGGCGAGGGCGGCGACCAGAAGATCGACATCGCGCTCGATCCTCTGGAAGGCACCACGCTGTGCGCCAAGGCGATGCCGAACTCGCTCGCCGTCATCGCCATGGCCGAGTCGGGAAGCCTGCTGCACGCCCCGGATTGCTACATGCAGAAAATCGCCGTCGGCGGCGGCTACCCCAGGGATGTTGTGGATCTCGATCTTGCGCCCGAAGACAACATCGCGCGCCTCGCCCGCGCCAAGGGCGTCGAGCCGAACGGGATCACCGCCTGCATCCTCGACCGGCCGCGCCACGCCGATCTCATCGCCGCCGTGCGCCGGACCGGCGCGGCGATCAAGCTCATCACCGACGGCGACGTGGCGGGCGTGATCGACACCGCCGACCCAGAGACCGGCGTCGACATCTATATGGGCACTGGCGGCGCCCCGGAGGGCGTGCTGGCGGCGGCGGCGCTGCGCTGCATCGGCGGCCAGATGCAGGGGCGGCTCGTGCTCAGGAACGCCGAGGAGCGCGCCCGCGCGGTGAAGATGGGCATCGCCGACCCGGACAGGAAGTTCCGGCTGGAGGAGATGGCGTCCGGCGACGTGATGTTCGCCGCCACCGGCGTCACCGACGGCTCGATGCTCCAGGGCGTGAAGTTCGTGAACGGCTACGTCGTCACCAGCACCGTGGTGATGCGCTCCGCCACCCGCTCGGTGCGCTGGGTGAAGTACCGCCGTCCCGTCGACGCCGCCTAGTCCGTCGCAGGATGGGCGCAGGATGGGCGCAGGGGGATATCTCGGGGTCGATCGCTCGCTCACCGGACGGGCGTGGCGCGAGCGCGCCATCGACCAGCGCACGGCGCTGGCGCTCTGCCAGCGGCTCGGCGTGCCGGAGATCATGGGGCGCATCCTCGCCGCCCGGGGCGTCTCGCCGGAGGCCGGCGACGGGGTGCTCGACCCGAAGCTCAGGGCGCTGATGCCCGACCCTTCGGTCTTGCGCGACATGGACGCCGCGGCCGCGCGCCTGTCGGCGGCGATCCTCGCGGGGGAGACCGTCGGCGTCATCTGCGACTATGATGTGGACGGGGTGTCCTCGGCGGCGCTGCTGCTGCGGTTCCTGGAACACGCCGGCGTTCGCGCCCTGGCGCATGTGCCGGACCGGATGACCGAAGGCTACGGGCCAAGCCGCAAGGGTGTGGAGTCGCTCGCCGGGCAGGGGGCCGCGCTGATCGTCACCCTCGACTGCGGCGCCAACGCCGTCGAGGCGCTCGCCCACGCCGCCGCGCTCGGCCTCGATACGGTGGTGGTGGACCATCACCTCGAAGGCGCGCACCGGCCGCCCGCGCTGGCGCTGGTCAATCCCAACCGGCGCGACGACGTGTCGGGCCTCGGCCACCTGTGCGCGGCGGGCGTGACGTGGATGCTGCTCGCCGCGACGACGCGCGAACTGCGCCGGCGAGGGTTCTGGCGCGAGCGCGCGGAGCCCGATCTCCTCGCCGCCCTCGATCTCGTGGCGCTCGCCACCGTGTGCGATGTGGCGCCGCTGTGCGGCCTCAACCGCGCCTTCGTGCAGCAGGGCCTGAAGGTGATGGGCAAGCGCGCCAATCCCGGCGTCGCCGCGCTCGCCGATGTGGCGCGGCTGAAGCGCGCGCCGGACACCCACGCGCTGGGCTTCATGCTGGGGCCGCGCCTCAACGCCGCCGGACGCATCGGCCACGCCCTCACCGCGCTGCGGCTGCTCGCCACCGCCGACCGGGGCGAGGCGTCGAAGCTCGCCCACGAGCTTGAGGAGCTGAACCGCAGCCGCCAGCAGATCGAACTGCGGGTGCTCGAAACCGCCGCCGCCGAGGCCGAGCGGATCATCGAACATGACGGCGCCCGCGGTCTCGTCATGGTGGCGGGCGAAAACTGGCACCCCGGCGTGCTGGGGCTGGTGGCGGGGCGCCTGGCGGAGCGCCACCACATGCCGGCGTTCGCGCTGGGCTTCGCCACGGGCGCGGCGCAGGCGGCGGGTTCGGGGCGCTCGGTGCCGGGGGTGGATATCGGCCGCGCCGTGCACGCGGCGGCGGAAGCGGGGCTGCTGGTCAAGGGCGGCGGGCATCCGATGGCGGCGGGCCTCACCGTGGAGCGGGCCCGCTTGCCCGAGCTTCGCGCCTTTCTGAGCGAGCGGCTCACCGCCGGGACGGCCGCCGTTGCGGCCGCGCGCCCGCTCGACATCGACGGCGCGATGACGGCGGCCGGCGCGACGCCGCCGCTGATCGAGATGATCGAGCGCGCCGGGCCGTACGGCGCGGGCAATCCCGCTCCGGTGTTCGCGTTCCCGGCGCACCGGGTGGTTTACGCCGACCTCGCCGGAAGCGAGCACATCCGCCTGACGCTGGAGAACGAGGCGGGGGCGCGGCTCAAGGCCATCGCCTTCCGGGCGCTCAACACGCCGCTCGGTGAGGCGCTGCTGGCGGAACGCGGCCGACCGGTGCATGTGGCGGGCCGGCTCGCCATCGACACCTGGAATGGCGGACGCTCGACGCAACTGATGGTGGACGACGCCGCCGAGGTGCCGGGCTGATCTCCCCTGACCGGTCCGGCGAGCGCAACACGCGGCGCTTGCGAAGCGCTGCGCCTGCCTCTAAACAGACGGTCGTCGAGGCCGGCCCGCGAAGGGCCGCCTTTCAGGGATCAGCGCCCTTCGTCTAGCGGTCCAGGACACCGCCCTTTCACGGCGGGAACACGGGTTCGAGTCCCGTAGGGCGCGCCA
>DAIODI010000209.1:0-4646 GCA_036746875.1 Aestuariivirgaceae bacterium
GCGCGACAGCAGCTCCACCACAATCGCGGTGGACGAACGCGACAGCGCCAGCGCCAGGATCAGCGCCGCGGCGGCGCCGAGGCCGACCTGCTCGCCGGCGAGCGTCAGCAGCGCGCTCGTCGCCACCACCTGCACGCCGCCGAGTCCGAACACGTAACGGCGCATGGTGACGAGGCGGCGCAGCGAAATCTCGATGCCGATCATGAACAGGAGGAGCGCGACGCCCAGCTCGCCGAACACCGCCACCGCCTCGCGGCTCGACACGGTGACGTAATCGACGCCCGGCAGCGTGGCGGCGAGTCGGCCGAGACCGTCCGGGCCGACGAGGGCGCCGGCCAAGAGATAGCCCAGCACCGCATTGATCCTCAGGCGATGGAACAGCGGCACGACCAGGCCCGCCGCGGCGAGCAGCACCAGAATGTCGCGGTAGGCGTGGGTGTTGTGTGCGTCCATGGCCGGTCCTCTCCGGACCATACCCGCACGCGGGGAAAATTCGCAGCGGTTTCACCCGGGCCGGCGCCGCGGCGCGATCGCGCGCCACGGGCGCACGCGCGGGCGACGCCGCCCGGTCAGGACGGCTTGCGGCTGGCGCGTTCGGCGGCGAGGCGCAACGCCTTCAGCCGCTGGGTCTTTTCAGGGAGAGTTTCCGGCGGCGCGGGCGCATCGCCCTTCGGCGGCGGGCCGGCCGGGCGCCAGATCCGCTCGAACTCGGCGTCGGCGCGTTGCCGGCCGGGAGATTTGCGCTTCACGGAGATGTCTTTCGTTTGCGCCGCGCCGGCGCGGCCTTCTGTTCGGCGGCGAGGCGCGCGGCCTCGGCGTCGCGGGCCAGTCTCAGCGCCTTCAGCTTCTCGGTCTTGTCGCGGGTTGCGATCTGCGACTGGCGGTATTCGCGCATCGCCTGGTCGCCATCGAGCTTCTGGCTGTGCTGGCGCTTCGCCTTGCGCGCGGCGGCCTCGGTGCGATCGTCGCTCAATCGTCTGCCTTTCTTCCGGGAGATAAGGTCCTGTGGCGGCGGGCGGTGCGCCGCGCCGCCGCCGGGTGACGGAATGATCAGGCCGCCTGGATGTTGGCGGCGGTCATCTTGCCGTTGCGAGGGTCGCGGACGACCTCAAACGACACCTTCTGGCCTTCCGAGAGCATGCTCATGCCGGAACGCTCCAGCGCCGAGACGTGCACGAACACGTCGTTGCCGCCGTCGGTCGGCTGAATGAAGCCATAGCCCTTTTGCGAATTGAAAAACTTCACCACACCAGTGGTCATGCGCAGTTTCCTTGGAAGAGGATCAATACGTGCGCACGGTGATCGTGAGCCGATATTGTCCGGTTGGTCGGCTGGACATTTGTTGGCTCAAGTCACGGCTACAAGAAATGTTCAGTAAACGATCATATGGGCCATCACGGCGGCGATTGCAATGGCGAAGCGGCGGGTGACGTTGCTCCCTGAACGTCCTCGTTCATAACCGGAATCCATTCTGGTTGCGGTCCTGTCTGGACCGGGTGTTTGATCCCGGGGTTTGATGGTCCTAACTTTGCCGTCGAATGGGGGAAGCGCTATGGGCCGGGTTCTACACGGGAGCGCCACCACGACAGAGGCGGTCCGTCGAGCGATACAGCATAGTCAAGAGCGCCTGGGACCTTAAGGACTCGTGTTCGCGGGGCCATGGTGATGGGGGAGGGGAGAACCACCTGTGGCAATCGACAGGGAACTGGTGGACCAGCTGCTGGCTGGACGTGATCCGAAAGACGTGTTTTCGAAGGACGTCCTGCTGGAGGATCTGAAGAAGGCGCTGTCCGAGCGGATCCTGGCCGCGGAGCTGGCGAGCATCTCGAAAGGGAGGCTCTGGAGACTGGCGGCGACCGGCGCAACGGCACGTCAGGGAAGACGGTGCTGCCGGGCACGTCCGGGCTGACCATATCGGTTTCCCGGGACCGGGCGGGAAGCTTCGATCCGAAGCTCATCGCCAAATGCCAGCGGCGCTTGCCGGATTTCGACGAGAAGATCATCTCGATGTATGCGCGGGGGGCTTTCGGTCCGCGAGATCAGGGCGCATCCGGAAGAGATTTACGGCATCGAAGTGTCGCCCGACCTCATATCGGCCGTGACCGACGCCGTCCTCGGGGGGGGTGAATGGCAGAACCGCCCGCCGGATGCGGTCTATCCCCTGGTCTTCTTCGATGCGATCCGGGTCAAGATCCGCGACGAGGGCTTCGTGCGCAACAAGAGGGACAGGAAGCCCGCCGTGGCCGCCCTCCGGGCCATTGACCGCGCCCGGGATGCCGAAGCCGGCCCCAAGGCCCTGGATGACTTCGACGCCGGTCCCCGGGGCCGGCGCTATCCGGCGATCGCCCGGAGCTGGCGGCGGAACTGGAGCCAGATCGTCGCGTTCTTCGCTTTTCCCGAGAGCGTCCGGGGGATCATCTACACCACGAACGCCATTGAGGCCTTGAACGCCAGGGTCAGGCGCCGTCAGAACCAGGGGGCACTTTCCAACGGATGACGCGGCGATGAAACTGATCCACCTCGTTCCCAATCACGCCGCAGCGGACTGGAAACGGGCGCCGCGGGAATGGAACGAGGCGCGGGCCCAGTTCGCTCTCATCTTCGGCGAACGCCTCGTCGGCCACTAGAGCATCATCCCGCCAGGTGGATACCGCCTGGCGGACAAAGATGATGCGAATACAAAAAGATAGAGCGGCCGGCCTGATTCAGTCAGGCCGGGACCCGCTCCAGAGCATCATCCCGCCAGGTGGATACCGCCTGGCGGACAAAGATGATGCGAATACAAAAAGATAGAGCGGCCGGCCTGATTCAGTCAGGCCGGGACCCGCTCTAAATCCCAACCGGCCCCGCGCACAGGAGTCCTGAAAGTCCCGGGCCTCCCCGATCAACCAGCTCGAGCGCTTCTTCGCCCTCGTCACCGAAAGCTGTATCCGCAGGGGAGTTCACCGCTCCACCGCCGATCCGGAGGCCGATATCATGGCCTTCATCGAAGCGCACAACGAAACGCCAAGGCCCTTCGTCCGGGCCAGGTCCGCCGACGACATCCTCGCCGCACGCAAGCAACGATCAGCCAAACTTCAGGAGCACGACGCTGTACTCACGCCGAAGCCGATTTGAAACCGCCTCAGGCTTCAGCCTGAACGGCCGACGCTCCAAACTCCGCTCCGCCACAAGGCCTTGTGGGACTTTGGACAAGGCTATGCCTTGCCCACAGTCCCACGGAAGATCAAAGGACGAGACGCGGACATTTGCTGTGCTACCAAAACCCGACAAGTTAACTCGCGATCGACAAGGGTTTCGGGACGGCGGGGCGGGGGATCGGGCGATGACGCAAGACAGTCAGCCGGGATGCGAGCCGGGCAGGGAGCGCAAGACACAATCGCCGGATCGCCGGGCGCGGCTGGCGAAGGCGCTCAAGGCCAATATCGCCCGGCGCAAGCAGGGAGCGCGGTTGCCCGCTGCCCACGCCGCGCCCGAGGCCGGAACGCCGCAGGACCCGGCCGTTTGCGACACCCCGCTGGGGCCGGCGGAGACTTCGGTGGAATCCCGTCCCGCCAACCCCGGCCGGCCCTGAGGGGTTGCCCCGCCCGGCGTTCCCGTGTTTCTAGGGCGCTTGCGGCGCGGGCGCCGGACCGGCGGGCGATTCGGGAAGCGGGACCGATATGGACAGGATACGCATCCGGGGCGGGCGGGAGCTGAACGGCGTCATCGCCATCAGCGGGGCGAAGAACGCCGCGCTGCCGTTGATGATCGCGAGCCTCCTCACCCCCTATACGCTGACCCTCGTCAACGTGCCGCGGCTCGCCGACGTGCAGCTTCTCTTGCGGATTCTGCGCAACCACGGCGCCGACATGGCGATGGCGGGCAAGCGCGCCGGCGAGGACGCCATGCGCGGCGAGACCATCTCCCTGACCGCCCGGGAGATCACCGACACGGTGGCCCCTTACGAACTCGTCTCGCGCATGCGGGCGAGCTTTTGGGTGATCGGGCCGCTGCTCGCCCGCTGCGGCGAGGCCCGCGTGTCGCTGCCCGGCGGCTGCGCCATCGGCACCCGGCCGGTGGACCTGCACCTGATGGCGCTGGAGAAGCTCGGCGCGACCATCGACCTCGACGGCGGGTATGTGGTGGCGAAGGCGAGGAAGGGCCTGAAGGGCGCGCGCATCCTGTTCCCCAAGGTGTCGGTTGGGGCGACGCACACGGCGCTGATGGCGGCCTCGCTGGCGCGCGGCGAGACGCTGATCGAAAACGCCGCCCGCGAACCCGAGGTGACCGATCTCGCGCGCTGTCTCCAGAAGATGGGGGCCCGGATCGACGGCGTCGGCGCCGGAACGCTGCGCGTCGAGGGCGTGCCGGCGCTCCAGGGCGCGACCCACACCGTCGTCCCCGACCGCATCGAGGCCGGCACCTACGCCATGGCGGCGGCGATGGCGGGCGGCGACGTGACGCTGGCGGGGGCCGACGAAGGCCACCTTGAAGCGCCCTTCGAGGTGTTGCGCAAGGCCGGGGTCGCAATCGACGCCACCGCGCAGGGCGTGCGCGTGCGCCGCAACGGCCACGGCCTTGAGCCGGTGTCGGTCGAGACGCAGCCGTTTCCGGGCTTCCCGACCGACCTGCAGGCGCAGTTCATGGCGCTGATGACGCGCGCC
>DAIODI010000210.1:0-3340 GCA_036746875.1 Aestuariivirgaceae bacterium
GGGTGGACCGCGCCTTCGCCTTATCGGCTGCGCCGAAGGGCGCCAAGGGGCGGCTGGTCAAGGGCAGTCACCTCGTCGTGCCGCTGCTTTACGAGCACGACCGCGCCTACATCTTCCAGAACGCCGACGGCAGGATCGTCTTTGCGATCCCCTACGAGGACGATTTCACCCTCATCGGCACCACCGACATCGACTATGCGGGCGATCCCGCGCAGGCCGCCATCTCGGCCGGGGAAACCGCCTACCTGTGCACCGCGGCGAGCGCCTATTTCCGCCAGCGGGTGCGCGCCGAGAGCGTGGTGTGGAGCTATTCCGGCGTCAGGCCGCTCTATGACGACGGGGCGTCGAAGGCGCAGGAGGCGACCCGCGATTACGTGCTCAAGACCGAAGGCGGCGGCGGCGCGCCCGGCCTCGTGTCCATCTTCGGCGGCAAGATCACCACCTACCGCAAACTCGCCGAGTCGGCGCTGGCCGAGATCGAGAAGCTGATCGGGGCGAAACGCCGGCCGTGGACGGCGGCGGCGCCGCTGCCTGGCGGCGATTTCACGGTGGACGGCCGTCCGGCGCTCGAACGGTCGCTTCTCGCCTCGCATCCCTGGCTCAACCAGACCGACGCCCGCCGCCTGGTCCGGCTCTACGGGACGTCCGCCGGCAAGATGCTCGCCGGTTCGGCGTCCGCCGCCGACATGGGCGAAGCCTTCGACGCGGGGTTGACGGCGCGCGAGGTGGACTGGTTGATGCGCGAGGAGTGGGCGCAAACCGCCGACGATATCCTCTGGCGGCGCACCAAGCTCGGCCTGCGCTTCAGCGACGAGGGCCGGGCGCGGCTCGAACGCCATGTCGCCGGGCGCAGTCCGGCCGAGACGATGGCGCGGACGGCGAGGGCGGCCTCATGCTGACGCTCGAGGGCGTGACTCTGGACAAGGGCGGCGTGCGCATCATGGGGCCGCTCGACCTGACGCTCGAAAGGGGCTCGCTCAACGTGCTGCTCGGCCCCACGCTGTCGGGCAAGACCTCGCTGATGCGGCTGATGGCCGGCCTCGATGCGCCGACGCAGGGCCGCGTGCTCGTGGACGGGCGCGACGTCACCGGCGCGCCGGTCCAGTCGCGCAATGTGGCGATGGTCTACCAGCAGTTCATCAACTACCCCTCGCTCACCGTCTATGAAAACATCGCCTCGCCGCTGCGGGTGGCGAAGCGCCCGGCGGCGGAGATCGACGCCAGGGTGAAATCGGTCGCTGAACTTCTCAAGCTCACCCCCTACCTGTCGCGCCAGCCGCTGAGCCTCTCGGGCGGCCAGCAGCAGCGCACCGCCATCGCCCGCGCGCTGGTGAAGGCCGCGAGCCTCGTGCTGCTCGATGAACCGCTCGCCAACCTCGATTACAAGCTGCGCGAGGAGCTGCGCGCCGAACTGCCGCGGGTCTTCGAAGGTTCGGGGGCGGTCTTCGTCTACGCCACCACAGAACCGTCCGAGGCGCTCCTCCTCGGCGGCGCCACGGCGACGCTGCACGAGGGCCGGGTGACGCAGTTCGGCCCGACCATCGACGTCTACCACAACCCGCATGACCTCAGGACGGCGGCGGCATTTTCCGATCCGCCGCTCAACACGGTTCCGGCCGAGAAGGCGGGGCCGGTGCTGAAACTGAAGGGCGGCGGCAAGGTCCAGCTTGCAGGCGAGGCAAAATCTCTTCCCGACGGCGAGGTGACGGCGGGCTTTCGTCCGCACCATCTCCTGCTCGACAGTCCGCGCGACGGCGGGCTGACGGTCGACACCAGCGTTGTGGTGACGGAGCTGACCGGCTCGGAGAGTTACATCCACGTCGACTGCGAGGGCGAGCGCTGGGTGGCGCTGGCGCACGGCATCCACAACGTCGATCCGGGGGCGCGGCTGAGGCTCCACATCGAGTCGGCCGGCCTGATGATCTTCGGCCGTGACGGGCGCTTCCTCGCCCGCGCCGCGGCGCGAAAGGAGAGGGCGCTCCATGGCTGAGATCGTCCTTGACCGTATCCGCCACAGCTACCTCCCCAACCCTCGAGAGGAGAAGGACTACGCGCTGAAGGAGCTGTCGCTCACCTGGAACAACGGCGGCGCCTACGCGCTGCTCGGGCCTTCCGGTTGCGGCAAGACGACGCTGCTCAACATCATCTCCGGGCTGATCGCGCCGACCGCCGGGCGCCTGCTGTTCGCCGAACGCGACGTGACCGCGCTGTCGACGCGCGAGCGCAATATCGCCCAGGTGTTCCAGTTCCCCGTCGTCTACGACACCATGTCGGTTTTCGACAACATCGCCTTTCCGTTGCGTAATCGCGGCGTCGCGGAAGCGGACGTGAAGACGCGCGTGGAGGAGGTGCTCTCGCTCATCGGCCTCGCCGGCAAGGCGGCCCAGCGCGCCCGCGGGCTGACCGCCGACGACAAGCAGAAGATCTCGCTGGGGCGCGGGCTCGTTCGCTCCGACGTCAACGCCATCCTGTTCGACGAGCCGCTGACCGTCATCGACCCGCACATGAAGTGGCAGCTGCGCTCGCAGCTCAAGCACCTGCACCGGCGCTACGCCTTCACCATGATCTACGTCACCCACGACCAGACCGAAGCGCTGACCTTCGCCGACCAGGTGGTGGTCATGTACGAGGGCGAGGTGGTGCAATCGGGCACGCCCGACGAGCTGTTCCGCAAGCCGAAGCACACCTTCGTCGGCTACTTCATCGGCTCGCCGGGGATGAACGTGATTCCGTGCGCCGTCGACGGCGGCAAGGCGATAATCGGCGGCCACGCCGTGCCGCTGCCGAAGGGCGTGCGTCCGCCCGCGTCGGCGAGGACCGAACTGGGGGTGAGGCCCGAGTTCGTGAAGCTGACGCGCGACAAGCGCGGCATCCCGGTGACCGTGCGCAAGGTCGAGGACGTGGGCCGCTACAAGGTGGTGCGCGCCGACCTCGAGGGCGTGGCCGTGAACGCGGTGATCGCGGAGGGCGAGCCGGTGCCGGAGAGCCCGCGGCTGAAGTTCGCGCCCGAAGGCGTCAACCTCTACGCCGATTCGCGGCTCGTCGAGGCGGAGGGCTGACCCGCATGGACAAGACCTGGAACAACAGGGCCTGGTTCATGGTGCTGCCGGTGCTCGTGATCGTCGCCTTCAACGCCGTCATTCCGCTGATGACGGTGGTCAACTACTCGGTGCAGGACACGTTCGGCGACAACGTGTTCTTTTTCGAAGGCCTCAAGTGGTACACGGAGGTGGTGCGCTCCGAGCGCTTCCACGCCGCGCTCGGCCGCCAGTTCCTGTTCACCGCGATCATCCTCGCCATCCAGATTCCGCTCGGCGTCATCATCGCGCTCGCCATGCCG
>DAIODI010000210.1:3440-4533 GCA_036746875.1 Aestuariivirgaceae bacterium
ATCGACGGCGCCTCGCGCTGGTCGGTGTTCCGCCACATCCAGCTGCCGAAGCTCAAGCACGTGCTGATCATCGCCGTGCTCCTGCGCTTCATGGACTCGTTCATGATCTACACCGAGCCGTTCGTGCTCACCGGCGGCGGTCCCGGCAACGCCACCACCTTCCTGTCGATCGACCTGGTGAAGGCGGCGCTGGGCGAGTTCAATCTCGGCATCGCGGCGGCCATGAGCATCATCTACTTCCTGATGACGCTGCTGGTGTGCTGGCTGTTCTACACGCTGACGATGAAGGGGGAGACCGCGAAATGACCCGCCTGCGCTGGCTCATCCCCGCTCTCTACATCGTGTTCCTGATGCTGCCGATCTACTGGCTGCTCAATATGTCGTTCAAGACGACGAACGAGATCCTGGGCGGCTTCAGCGCCTTCCCGCGCGAATTCACGTTCAGGAACTATATCGACATCCTGACCGATCCCACCTGGTACATGGGCTATGTCAACTCGATCATCTACGTGGCCCTCAACACGGTGATCTCGGTGGCCTTCGCGCTGCCTGCGGCCTACGCCTTCTCGCGTTACCGCTTCCTCGGCGACAAGCACCTGTTCTTCTGGCTGCTGACCAACCGCATGGCGCCGCCGGCGGTGTTCGCGCTGCCGTTCCTGCAACTCTATTCGGCGCTCGGGCTGTTCGACACCCACCTTGCGGTCGCGCTCGCCCACTGCCTGTTCAACATTCCGCTGGCGGTGTGGATTCTCGAAGGGTTCATGTCGGGCGTGCCCAAGGAGATCGACGAGACGGCGTACGTGGACGGCTACTCGTTCCCGAGGTTCTTCGTGAAGATCTTCATGCCGCTCATCGCCTCCGGCATCGGCGTCACCGCGTTCTTCTGCTTCATGTTCTCGTGGGTCGAGATGCTGCTCGCCAAGACGCTCACCTCCGTCGAGGCGAAGCCGATCGCCGCGGTGATGACGCGCACCGCCTCGACCTCGGGCTACGAGCTGGGCCTGCTGGCGGCGGCGGGGGTGCTCACCATCGTGCCCGGCGCGATCGTCATCTGGTTCGTGCGCAACTACATCGCCAAGGGCTTCGCCCTGGG
>DAIODI010000211.1:0-4528 GCA_036746875.1 Aestuariivirgaceae bacterium
AAGGCGGTCAAGACGCAAGCGGCGAAGAGGCCGCCGGCGCGCAAACCGGCGAAGAAGGCCGCCAAGGCGCGGCGCAAGGTGATCGCGTTCTTCCCCGAAGCGGCGTTCGGCCCGGCGCTCAACTCCGTTGGCATCGCGCAGGCGGTGGAGAAGCTCGGCCACAAGGCGGTGTTCCTCTCCGATCCCGGCTTCGTGCCGGTGTACGAGGGCTATGGCTTCGAGACCCATGCGGTGAATCTCTCCGAGCCCATGCCGCCGGAGCAGATGGCGAACTTCTGGTCGGACTTCATCAACGGGCACATCCCGAACTTCCGCAAAAGCCCCTACGAGCAGATCGACACCTACGTGCGCGACTGCTGGGAGATGATCGTCTCGACCGCCAAGTGGGCCGAGAAGGATCTCCCCGGCGTGCTCGAGACGGTGAAGCCGGATGTGGTGTGCGTTGACAACGTGATCCTGTTTCCGGCGATCAAGCGCTACGCCAAGGCCAACGGCAAGCCGTGGGTGCGGGTGATCTCCTGCTCGGAGAACGAGATCGAGGACCCGGACATTCCGCCCCACCTTTCCGGGTGCGGCGCCAGGGACAAGGCGGGCTTCAAGGCCTACCGCGACCGCTTCAACGCGGTGATCAAGCCGATCCACGACGACTTCAACGCGTTCCTGAAAACGGTGGGCGAGGCGAAGTATCCGCCGGGGCAGTTCTTCGAGGCCTCGCCGCACATGAACCTTCTGCTCTACCCGACGCCGGTGAAGTTCAAGCGCCGCCACAAGCTGTCGCCGAAGCAGTTCCAGTACCTCGAAGGCTGCGTGCGCAAGGAGAAGCCCTACGCCGTTCCGCCGTTCGGGACGCACGACGACAAGCCGCTGGTCTACGTGTCGTTCGGCTCGCTGGGCTCGGGCGACGTGGAGCTCCTCAAGCGCATCATCGCCGCGCTGGGGCGGATGGAGGTGCGGGCGCTGGTCAACGTGGGCGACTACAAGGATCAGTACACGGACGTTCCGGCCAACGTGCGGATCGACAGCTGGTATCCGCAACCGTCGGTGATCCCGAAGGTGGACGCGGTGATCCACCACGGCGGCAACAACAGCTTCACCGAGTGCCTCTACTTCGGCAAGCCCGCCATCATCATGCCCTACGTCTGGGACGGCCACGACAACGCCACGCGCGTGGACGAGACCGGCCACGGCCTCAAGATGGACCGCTACGCCTGGACGGACGCCGACCTGAAGGCCAACCTCGACCGCCTGCTGACCGACAAGAAGATGAAGGCGAAGCTCAAGGCCACCTCGAAGCTCATGCGCTCGCGCCACGGGCCGACCAAGGCGGCGGCGATCCTCGACAGGCTGGCGAAGCGGAAGGCGGCGTGAGAACCATGGTCACGAAGCTCGACTCCTCCGCTCCGCACCTCACCGATCCCCTGAACCATCCCGGCCCGTTCAAGGACTGGGGCGTGATCCCGACGATGATCGAGGGTCAGTCGCACACCTCCGGGCTGCTGCTGTTCAAGGGACCGAACGGGGAGAGCGAGACCGGCATCTGGATCTGCACGCCGGGGTACTGGACCTGCCACGTCATCAACGACGAGTTCTGCCACTTCCTGGCGGGACGGGCGACCTACACGCACGAGTCGGGCGAGGTGATCGAGATCATCCCCGGCACTGCGGCGCTGTTCCCGAAGGGCTGGAAAGGAACCTGCCGCGTGCACGAGACGGTGCGGAAGGTGTATATGCTCAGGTGAGCGGTCAGGGGCAATCGAGGACCTGTTCCGGCCGCGAGATGACGCAAGCCCCGGGCAGCGCCTCCGCCCCCGGCGATACGGCGATCACCAGCAGCTCCTCCGCCGGCGGATAGTTGCGGCTGACGAACCGGTGAAGCGCGGCGGCGGTGGCGCTTCTCGCCATCCGCGGCAGGCTCATCACGTCGGCTGGCCAGCGGTTCGCCCGGAGATACCCGAGCATGTCGCCGGCGACGCGCGCCTCGTCGACAAGGCCGTCCTCCAGATCATCGGCCAGAAGTTCGCCGAACCGGGCGACGAGCGAGGACGCAAGCGGCGCTTCCCGCAGGCGGCGGTAACCCGCGACCAGCGCGTCACGCGCCGGCCGCAAGCGAGCGGGCTCGACTTCGCCGCCGACGAACATCCACCGGACATGCTCCGTGTACGCAACGTTCTCCAGCCGTATCGTATGGTGGTCGCCAAACGCCGGCTCCGCGTCGAGGATCGCCCCGCCGCCGCCGGTCAGCAGCGCCATGGCCGTCAGCGTGGCCATCACGTCGTCCATGGGGTTGAATTGCGCCACGGCCGGGGCGCAGGCGAGCAGAGCGATCTCGGCCCGCCGCGCCTGCGGAAAGCGAAGATGCACGCTCCCCGCAGGAGCGCGCGCAACGACGTTCGGGGACGGCGGCGCAGACCGTTGCGGCAGCGGCGACAGCAACCGGTCGACGAGCGCGCCGGCCTCGGCGGCCGGGAACGGACCCGCGACCGCGACGAGAGCGCCACGACCGACGGCGGTCTCGGAGAGCCACGCCTCGCACTCCGCGCCGGATACGTTCTGAATGGCGTTAATATCATCCAGCTCGTGGTGGTCGCGAAACGGCTGGCGGCCGAGGATGGCGTAGCGCTGGACGCGGTAGCGCTGCTGTTCGAAGCCGGCGAGATCCGCCGATCTCTCCTGCGCGATCGTACGCCGGACGCGCTCAAGCTCGCTCGGGTCCGCAAAGTCCGGCGCGCCCAACACCGCAGCGATCAGCCCGGCCGCGTGCCGGGCGGCCTCGTAAGGCGCGCGCAACCGCACGGTCAGCGTGGCGTCGAGGAGCGTCACCTCGCAGTCCCCGCCGGCGGCGGTCAACCGGTCATAGCGCGCCTGGTTCACGGGCGTTTCGAGGAGCCAGTTCAGGCCGACATCGGGGACCGCCTGGTTGCGGCCGCGGGTTTTCACCCAGGGCATGGGCCAGGCGACGTGGATCGAGACCTGTTGCGCCCACGGCAGGGTGGCGGCGGCGTAGGGATAGCCACGGGGCGACACGGCCGTGACAGGGCCCGGGCTGCCGCCGTCTTTCCAGAACGTATTGCGCACCTCGCTGCTCCTCGACTTCAGGTTGAGCGAAAGGTGTCACTCACAAAACTCGCGGGCAAGCGCCAAGAGCGGCGCGCGGCCGTGTCGGTCCGTTCACGCCACCGTCCACGCGGCGGAGGCGATGCTTTCGGCGCCGTCGATGGTGAGGGTGGCTCCGGTGACGTAGGCCGCTTCGTCGGAAGCGAGGTAGACGAACATCGCCGCGATCTCCTGGGGCCGGGCGTGGCGGCCGGCCGGGATGACGCCGTTCACCGCCTCCAGCATGGCGGGCGAATACTCCGCCTCCTGCATGGGCGTGATGGTGTATCCGGGGTTGACGGCGTTGACGCGCACCTTCGGCGCAAGCTCCAGCGCCATCGAGCGCATGAGCGAGAGCGCCGCGCCCTTGCTGGCGTTGTAATCGGCGTAGCGCTTGTAGGCGAGCACCCCGGCGGTGGAGGCGGTGATCTGGATCGAGCCGCCGCCGTTCGCCACCATGTGCCGGGCGGCGAGTTGCGCGGGATAAAACACGCCGTGGACGTTCACCCGCATGGTGCGATCGAAATCCTCGCGGCGGATGTCGAGGAACGGCGAGCGGATGGAGATGCCGGCGTTGCAGATCAGCGTGTCGAGGCCGCCGAGGGCGTCCATCGAGCGGGCGAAGGCGGCGTCCACCTGATCGGGCTCGGCGACATCCACGGCGACGGCGTCCGTCAGCGCGGGCAGCTCCGCGCGGATGAGCGCGAGGTTGCCGGGGTTGCGCCCCCAGACCACGACGTGCGCCCCTTCTTCCAGTAACCGCCGGGCGGTCGCCGCGCCGATGCCAGTGGTCCCGCCGGTGACGATTGTGCGTTTGCCCCCAAGCCTGCCCATGCACTCCCTCTTAGATGACGTAGCCGCGCGGACAGGGTTCGAGCGTGGCGAGCGTGACCGGGCCGGCGGGTCCCTCAACGGTGACGGCGAGCGACGGCTTCGCCGCGTGGCGCACCGGAATGGCGACGCCGAGCGCATCATAGACGCGCCCAAGGCCGGCCGGGTCCGGCGTCGCCGCCTCGACGGCGAGGAGGCGGCCGCCGCGCGGGGCGGAGAGCGCCGGGTGCTTGCTGCCGGTCCAGTCGATGAAGAACGGGACCAGCGCGCCGAAGCCGTGATCGCGGACGCCGAACAGCGACCACGACAGGCGCTCGCTGTTCGGCAGCGTGCGCCCGCCGGTGCCGATCCCGCTGCCGACGCGGCCGGCGGCCGCGGCACGATCCTGAAGGGACCGCAGGTCAACGCCGCTCATGGCGAAGTGGTAGAGGCCCGGGCCCGCAAGCGCGCGCACCTCGGGATCGAGGGCGCCTTCCGGCTGCGCCGGATCGCGCCCGAGAATCTCGACGTAGGTTTCGGGCGCAAGCGCCACCAGCGCGTTGCGGGTGCCCTCGCCGGGATGGACGCCGCCGAACGCCGGCGCGACGCCAAGCCATTCCGTGAA
>DAIODI010000212.1:0-4485 GCA_036746875.1 Aestuariivirgaceae bacterium
ACGCTCATGTGGCGGGCGACCGCCGGGCGGTTCTGGCGGCGGTCGATGACGAAGTCGTGCCCCTTCGGCTTGCGCGAGATCGCCTCGTCGATGGCGGCATGGAGCGGCGCGTCGTCCGCCGAAGCCCGCAGCGGGGCGCGCAGATCGGCCGCATCCTCCTGCCCGAGGCACATGTAGAGCGTGCCGGTGCAGGTGAGCCGCACCCGGTTGCAGGATTCGCAGAAGTTGTGGGTGAGCGGGGTGATGAAGCCCAGCCGCCCGCCGGTTTCCTTCACCCGCACGTAGCGGGCCGGGCCGCCGGTCTTGTAGGGGATGTCCTCCAGCGTGAACCGGTCTGCCAGCCCTGCGCGCACCATCGACAGCGGCAGGTACTGGTCGGTGCGGTCGCCGTCGATGTCGCCGAGCGGCATCGTCTCGATCAGCGTGAGATCCATGCCCTCCCCGTGCGCCCACTCCAGCATGGCGGGGATCTCCTCGCCGTTGGTCCCCTTCAGCGCCACCATGTTGATCTTGACCTGAAGGCCTGCTGCGCGCGCGGCCTCGATTCCGTCGAGCACCTTCGAAAGGTCGCCCCAGCGGGTGATGGCCCGGAACTTCGCCGCGTCCAGCGTGTCGAGGGAGACATTGATGCGCTTCACGCCATGGCGGGCGAGGTCGGGGGCGAACCGGGCGAGCTGGCTGCCGTTGGTGGTCAGCGTCAGCTCCTCCAGCGCGCCGGACTTGAGATGCCGCGACAGGCTTTCGATCAGCGACAGGATATTCCGCCGCACCAGCGGCTCGCCGCCGGTGAGCCGGAGCTTCTTCACGCCGCGCGCCACGAACGCCGAGCACACCCGATCGAGCTCTTCAAGGGTGAGGATTTCGGACTTCGGCAGGAACGTCATGTCCTCCGCCATGCAGTAGACGCAGCGGAAGTCGCAGCGGTCCGTCACTGAGACGCGCAAATAACTCACCGTGCGCCCGAACGGATCGAGCAGGGCGGGGACAGGGTTCCCGACTGGGTTGGTCGGCATTTCGGTCATCGCCGGAATGTCGGCGGTCGCCGGGCGAGCGTCAAGAGTGCTTGTCGTTGGCCCCCGGGCGGTGGACACTCGCTCACGATTCCATGTCGTTTCCCCTTGAGGTCATTATGCTGATTCGCCCTGTTCTCGCCGCCGTCCTGCTGGCGCTGCCGGCTCTCGCCGCGCCCGCTCTCGCCCTCGATGATCCGGCCGCGGGCAAGGCCATCGCCATGAGGTGGTGCGCCTCATGCCATCTGGTGGAAGGCGGGCAGGCGACCGCCCCGGCGGCCGGCGTCCCGAGCTTCGCCGCGATCGCCGCCAAGCCCGGCCAGAGCGCGGAGCGCATCGCCGGGGCGATTGTCGCGCCGCACCCGCCGATGCCCGACCTCCAGCTGTCGCGCCAGCAGATCGCCGATCTCGCCGCCTATATCCTCAGCTTCAAGAAGTAGCCGGTCAGGTCCGCGGCGGCAGGTCCGTGTCGCGGTCGGCGTGGTGGGCGGCCTCGTCGTGGCCGGTCCGGTGGCTGCGGTAGGCGAGGCGCATGAGCCCCACGCCAAGCGCCAGCGAAACGCCCACCCCAAGCGCCAGCGCGATGACGCCGTGCCATGACATCTCGGCTTCGAACGCGAAGGTGTAGCTGATCGCCCACCAGGCGGTGACGCCCACCGCGACGGCCGATCCCGCCAGGACGGCGATTTCGCCGCGGCTCATGCCGTTTCCGCCTGCTTGAGGTGAACTCTTTTCACGTTATCATCCCCCCGCCTGGTGATACTTCGGTCTCTGGTCGTCCGGCCGGTTCAGAAAGGTTTCTCGCATGAAGTCACATTATCGCGCCGTCGTTATCGGGGGCGGCGTCGTCGGCTGCTCGGTGCTCTACCACCTCACCAAGGCCGGATGGAAGGACGTCGCCCTTGTTGAACGGGACCAGCTCACCTCCGGCTCCACCTGGCACGCGGCGGGCGGCTTTCACACGCTCAACGGCGACCCGAACGTGGCGAAGCTTCAGGGCTACACCATCGCCCTCTACGACGAACTGGAGAAAATCTCCGGCCAGTCGTGCGGGCTGCACCGCTCCGGCGGTCTGATGCTGGCCGATACCCCCGAGCGCATGGAGTGGCTGAAGATGGCGCACGCCCGCGCCCGCTATCTCGGCCTTGAGACCGAACTCCTCACCATGGCGGAAGCCAAGCGGATGATGCCGCTGATCGAGGAGAAGTACTTCGTCGGCGCCATGCTCGACGCCGCCGACGGCAACCTCGACCCTTCCGGCACCACGCACGCCTACGCCAAGTCCGCCCGCATCGGCGGCGCTGAAATTTTCCAGAACACCAGGGTCATGGAACTGCACGCCGCCAGGGATGGCGGCTGGACGGTCGTCACCGACAAGGGGACCATCGCCGCCGAGCATGTCGTCAACTGCGGCGGCCTGTGGGCGCGCGAGGTTGGCCGCATGGTGGGGCTGGAGCTGCCGGTGCTCGCCATGGAGCACATGTATCTCCTCACCGACGAGATGCCGGAGGTCGTCGCCTACAATCAGGAGCGCGGCCATGAGCTGCCGCACATCATCGATTTCAAGGCCGAGATCTACATGCGCCAGGAGCGCTCCGGCATGCTGCTCGGCACCTACGAGAAGGACTGCCGCCCGTGGTCGCCGAAGACCACGCCGTGGGACTTCGGCACGGAGCTGCTGGCGCCCGACCTCGACCGCATCGCGCCCTCGCTCGACATCGGCTTCCGGCACGTTCCGGCGATGGCGAAGGCCGGCATCAAGCGCGTCATCAACGGGCCGTTCACGTTCTCGCCGGATGGCAACCCGCTCGTCGGCCCCGTCCAGGGCCTGCGCAACTACTGGTGCGCCTGCGCGGTCATGGCGGGCTTCAGCCAGGGCGGCGGCGTCGGCCTCGCCCTGTCGCAGTGGATGGTGAACGGCGATCCGGGCTTCGACGTGTGGGCGATGGACATCGCCCG
This sequence comes from Aestuariivirgaceae bacterium, assembly GCA_036746875.1. Taxonomy (GTDB): domain Bacteria; phylum Pseudomonadota; class Alphaproteobacteria; order Rhizobiales; family Aestuariivirgaceae; genus DAIODI01. The sequence goes on from DAIODI010000212.1 coordinate 2,970, forward strand.
CTTCGGCGAATGGGCGACGCGCGCGTACACCAACGAGAAGGTGCGCGAGAACTACTCGCGGCGCTTCTCCATCCGCTTCCCCAACGAGGAGCTGCCCGCCGCACGTCCCCAGCAGACGACCGCGCTCTACGACGCGATGGTGGCGCAGGGCGCGGTGATGGGCGACTCGTGGGGGCTGGAGACGCCGCTGTGGTTCGCGCCGAAGGGCGTCGAGCCGCGGGACATCGTCTCGTTTCGCCGCTCCAACGACTTCGCGCACGTCGGGGCCGAGTGCCGAGCGGTGCGCTCAAGCGTCGGCGTGACGGAGATCTCCAACTTCGCCAAGTACGCTTTTACGGGACCAGGCGCGGAGAACTTCCTGTCGCGGCTGATGACCAACCGCATGCCGAAGACCGGGCGCATGGTGCTCACGCCCATGCTCAACGAGGCCGGCAAGCTGATCGGCGATTTCACCATCGCCAAGGCGGCCGACGACCGCTTCTTCATGTGGGGATCGAGCCAGGCGCAGGTCTATCACATGCGCTGGTTCGAGCGGCATCTGCCGTCGGACGGATCGGTGAAGGTCCACCGCTTCGACATGGGCCTCACCGGGCTTTCCATCGCCGGGCCGAAGTCGCGCGAGGTGCTGCAGGCGCTGACCGACGAGGACGTGTCGAACGCCGCGTTCCGCTTCATGGACCACAAGGCGTTCGACGTCGCCAACACGCCGGCGCTGGTCAACCGCGTCACTTACACCGGCGACCTCGGATACGAGATTTGGGTTCAGCCCGACTACCTGCGGCGGCTCTACCGCGAGATCATGGCCGCGGGCCGCGCCCACGGCGTCGTCAACTTCGGCATGCGGGCGCTGCTCTCGATGCGGCTGGAGAAGAACTTCCCCACATGGTACCGCGAGCTTCGCCCGATCTACGGCGCGTTCGAGGCCGGGCTCGACCGGTTTGTGGACCTCGGCAAGAACGACTTCGTCGGCCGCGACAAGGCGCTGGAGGAGAAGCAGTCCGGCGGAACGCTCCGCCGGCTGACGTTCACGGTGGACGCCCACGACGCCGACGTGCTGGGCGACGAACCGATCTGGCGCGACGGCAAGGTGGTCGGCTGGGTCACCTCCGGCGGCTTCGCCCACTGGGCCGGGAAATCGGTGGCGATGGGCTATGTGCCGGCGGCGCTCGCCGCCGGCGCCGGCGGCGTCGAGGTCGAGATCATCGGCGAGCGCTTCCGGGCGCGGCCGCAACGCGAACCGCTGTTCGACCCGAAGGGCGAACGGATGCGCGCCTGAAACAAAGGGAGACAAGACGATGGCGGAGGTGTTCAAGGACGCCCGCAAGAGGGAATACCTGAACCAGGAGGGTGCGGACAAACCGCTGAAGTCGCCCATTCCCCATGAGACGCTGGTCAAGGCGCGCGGCTATCGCAAGCGGCGTCTGGTGGAGAAGGTGGCGGAGCGCGATTGCGCGGCGATCCTGCTCTACGACCCGATCAACATCCGCTATGCGCTCGATGTCTCCAACATGCAGCT
>DAIODI010000213.1:0-4482 GCA_036746875.1 Aestuariivirgaceae bacterium
AGCGCCGCGCTGATGACGTTCGCCATCGGCATCGCGGTGGGGTCGTGGATCGCCGCGCGCGCCAGCCGGCTGCGCCCAAACCTCGGCCTCGTGCCGTTCGCCGCGCTGCTGACAGGCGTGTTTGCGCTCGATCTCGCGTGGGTGACGGCGCGCTGGCGGGCTCCGGTGTCCATCGACCCCTGGACGGCGCTGGCCGGCGTCTACGGTGTGCGGTTCTTCATCGGGTTGTTCGGGTTGGCGATGGCGGGCGGCATGTTCGTGGTGCCCTCGTTCGCGGCCGTGCAGGCGTGGTCGCCGCCGGCCTGGCGGGCGCGGGTGGTGGCGGCCTCCGGAGTGCTGGCGGCGCTCTTCATGGCGGCGGGCGCGATCGTGACGGCGGTTCTCCCGGCCTTCGGCTTCTCCACCGGCGCGCTGCTGACGCTGCTCGGCCTCGCCAACCTCGCGGCGGCGGTGCTGATCCTGCGCTACTGGGGCATGGAGAGCTTGCGCGACTTCGCGACGCTGCTGTTCTCCATCTTCTATCGGGTGGAGGTGAGGGGCCGCGAAAACATGCCGCAAGCCGGCGAGCGCATGATCATCACGCCCAACCACGTCAGCCTGCTCGACGGGCCGCTGATGCACGCCTTCCTGCCGATCGACGCGGTGTTCGCCATCGACACCGGCATGGCGCAGAAATCCTGGATCAAGCCGCTGCTCCACGGCGTGCCGTTCCACCCCATCGATTCCTTGAAACCCATGTCGGCGCGCGAGCTCACCCGCGCCGTGAAGGCGGGCGAACCGCTGGTGATCTTCCCCGAGGGGCGCATCACCGTGACGGGGCATCTGATGAAAATCTACGACGGCACCGCGATGATCGCCGACAAGGCCGACGCGCTCGTGGTGCCGGTGCGCATCGAGGGCGCGGAGCGATCCTCTCTGAGCTACCTCAGGCAGGGCCAGATCAGGAAGGCGCTGTTTCCGCGTATCCGCATCACCATCGAGAAGCCGGTGAAGCTGCAAATCCCGGAAGGCCTCACCGGCCGCCAGCGCCGCCGGGCGGCGGGCGCGGCGCGCCAGGACGTGATGATGGTGACGGCGGTGAAGACCGCGATGGGCGAGCGCACGCTGTTCGAGGCGCTCTCCGACGCGATGGCCGTGCGGGACACCGGCGGGCCGATCATCGAGGATCCGCTCGGCTCAAAACTCTCCTACCGCCGCCTCATCGCCGCCGCGCAGGTGCTGGGAAAGAAGCTGCTTCCCGTCGCGAAGCCGGGCGAGGCGGTGGGCGTGCTGCTTCCCAACACCACCGGCGTCGTCGCGGTGTTCTTTGCGCTCCAGGGCATCGGCCGCGTGCCGGCCATGCTCAACTACTCGGCCGGGCCCGCCAACGTCGCCGCGGCCTGCCGGGCGGCGGAGGTCTCACCCGTGCTGTCGTCGCGCGCCTTCGTCGAGAAGGGCAAGCTCGAACCCATCGTCGAGGCGCTCAACGCCGCGGGGGTGCGCATCGTCTGGCTGGAGGATGTACGCCCGACGGTCTCCGCGCTCGACCGGATCGCCGGGCTGCTGCGCGGCTCGAACCCGCGCGTGCCGCGCAAGGCGGACGACCCGGCGGTGATCCTGTTCACCTCCGGCTCGGAAGGCACGCCGAAGGGCGTCGTGCTGTCGCATCGCAACATCCTCGCCAACGCCGCGCAGTGCCTGTCGCAGGTGGACGTGAACGGCCAGGACAAGCTGTTCAACGCGCTGCCGCTGTTCCATTCGTTCGGGCTCACGGCGGGGCTGGTGATGCCGTTGATGGCGGGGGTGAAGACCTTCCTCTATCCCTCGCCGCTGCATTACAGAATCATCCCCGAACTCATCTACCAGACGAACGCCACCGTGCTGTTCGGCACCGATACGTTCCTCTCCGGCTACGGCCGCGCCGCCCACCCGTATGATTTCCGTTCGCTCAGGCTCGTGGTGGCGGGCGCGGAAGCCGTGAAGGCCTCCACCCGCGACACCTGGTTCTCCTCCTTCGGCATCCGCATTCTGGAAGGGTACGGGGTCACGGAGTGCTCGCCCGTCATCTCGCTCAACACGCCCATCGCGTTTCGCGTCGGAACGGTCGGCCGGCTCGTGCCGCTGCTCGAAGGCCGGCTTGACCCGGTTCCGGGGATCGAGGACGGCGGGCGGCTGTCGGTGAAGGGTCCCAACGTCATGCTGGGCTATGTGCGCGCCGAGGCGCCCGGCGTGCTGGAGCCGCCGCCCGACGGCTGGCACGACACCGGCGACATCGTGGCCATCGACGCGCAAGGGTTCGTCGCCATTCGCGGCCGCGCCAAGCGGTTCGCCAAGGTGGCGGGCGAGATGATCTCGCTCGCCGCCGTGGAGGCGCTGGCGCTGAAGGCTTGGCCCGACGCGCAGCATGCGGTGGTGGCCGTTCCCGATCCGCGAAAGGGCCAGCGGCTGGTGCTGGTCACGTCCGCCGAAGACCCGCGGCGGGAAATCATGCTCAAGGAGGCGCGGGCGAGCGGCTTCGGCGAACTCGTCGTGCCGCAGACCGTCGTGCCGGTGAAGAAGCTGCCGCTGCTCGGCTCGGGCAAGACCGACTATCCGGCGGTGCAGAAGCTGGCGGAAGCCGCCACCGCGCCGAAGGCGGCGCAACCGGCCGCGTAGCGGCGCGCAGGTCAGGCCGACTTGCTTCACCTCGCCGCCGGTGGCAGGCTCGCCACGACACGCGGGGCGACGTATCGGGGTAAGGCCGGTGCTGGAGTGGTTGGGCGACAAACTCCGCCGGCTCGGCATCCGCGACACGCAGGCCGGCCGCGTGGTGGCGCTGCTTTTGATGATCGGCGCGCTGATCCTGCAATTGTCGAATCCCGCGCCGGTCGAAATCCTCAAGCTCAAGACCTTCGACCTCTACCAGCTCGCCTTCCCGCGCGCCGAAACGGAACGGCGGGTGATGGTCGTCGACATCGACGAGGAGAGCCTCGGCGCCTACGGCCAGTGGCCGTGGCCGAGGAGCGCGCTCGCCACCCTCGTTGACCGCATCCGCGAGGCGGGCGGCGCGGCGATCGCCTTCGACATCATGTTCCCCGAACCCGACCGGCTGTCGCCCGCCGCCTACGCCCGGTCGCTGCATATCGCCGATCCCGCCGTCCGGGCGGCGCTGGAGAAGCTGCCGTCGAACGACCAGATGTTCGCCGACGCGATTTCGCAGACGCTGGTGGTGTTGGCCGTCTCCGGCTACGGGCGCAAGCTCGACGACGAGCGCGGCGGCGACGAGCAGTCGATGCTCGCCACCATCGGCGAAGACCCGCGCCCCTGGCTGTTCCGGTTCCCCGGCGTGGTGCGCAACATCCCGGCGCTGGAACAGTTCGCCGCCGGGCGCGGCCTCATCACCATCAACCCCGAGCGCGACGGCGTCATCCGCCGCGTGCCGCTGGTGGCGGAGGCCGACGGCCGCGTCTGGCCGGCGCTTTCGCTGGAGCTGTTGCGCGTCGCCACCGGCGGCGGCGCGGTGATGGTGAAGACGACGTCCGATCTCGGCATCGACAGCGTGGCGGTGCAGGGCGTGCCCATCGCCACCGACGAACGCGGCCGCCTGTGGGTTCATTTCGCGAAGTACGACCGGGGCCGATACATCTCGGCCAGGGACGTGATGGAGAGCCCGCAGGCAGCGGCGGAGGCGCTGAACGGCAAGCTCGTGCTGATCGGCACGTCGGCGGCCGGCCTGTTCGACCTGCGCGCCACGCCGCTGGAGGGCGGCGTGCCGGGGGTGGATGTCCACGCCCAGATCCTCGAAAACGTCTTCGATCAGGCGAACGGCGTTGCGCCGCAGCTTCACCGGCCGAACTGGGCGCTGGCGGTGGAGCTTCTCGCCTCGGTCGCCATCGCCTCGGCGATGATCGTATTCGTGCCGGCGCTCGGCGGCCTCGTGTCGCTGGTCTCGGGCGCGGCGCTGGCGGCGGCGCTGGTCGCCGGGGCGGCGTGGCTGTTCGTCACCCATGGGCTCGTTTTCGACGTGCTGTTCCCGCTGACCACCAGCTTTGCGGTGTTCCTTGCGCTGGTGTTCATGAACTACCTGCGCGAGGAGACGCAGAAGCGCCAGATCCGCTCCGCCTTCGGCCAGTACCTGTCGCCGCGGCTGGTCGAGGAGCTGGCGAACAACCCCGGCAAGCTGAAGCTCGGCGGCGAAACCCGGGACATGACCATCCTGTTCTCCGACGTGCGTGGCTTCACCACCCTTTCGGAGAGCCACAAGACCAACCCGCAAGGGCTGACGCAGCTGATCAACAGCCTGCTCACGCCGCTGTCGCTGGAGGTGATGAACCACAACGGCACCATCGACAAATACATGGGCGACAACGTGATGGCGTTCTGGAACGCCCCGCTCGACGACCCCGATCACGCCCGCAACGCCTGCGCTGCGGCGCTCGCCATGGTGAAGACGCTCGACGCCCTCAACGTCCGACGCAGCGCGCAAGCCGCGGCCGGCGGCGGAGAGGCCGAGCCGCTCAAGGT
>DAIODI010000214.1:0-4461 GCA_036746875.1 Aestuariivirgaceae bacterium
CCGCGAGGTTGGCGAGGCCAAGCAGCGTCAGCCGCGCGCCGGTGGAGAAGCCGAACGTCGGGAGAACGGCCGTCACCAACGCGCCAACGGCCATGAACAGCGCCGCCAGCACGCCGGAGGCCGCCACCACCCGCGCCCTGAGCGCCGGCGGCGACCATGCCTGCACGGCGGCGAACGACGGCACCACGAACATGCCGCCGGCCATCGCCAGCCCGAACAGTCCGATGAAGAACCGCACGCCGTAGATGCTCGCCAACGCGGCCCAAGGGTCGAGGGACGCCGGGGCCTGCCAGCGCGCCGTCACCCACGCGAGGTCGAGCGCGAATACACCTATCAGCAGCGCGGCGAACGGCACGAGACCGAGGTTGGTGCGCAGTCGGCTGGCGCGCGCCGCGACCCACGAGCCAACGGCGATGCCGATGGCGAACGTCATCAGCGCGGCGCTCACCATGCCCGGCGTGGCGTTGAGCCTCTGGGTGAGGAACGGCGGCATGGCGGAGAGCACCACCATCCCGTCGAGCCAGAACCACGAGACGATGAGCGTGCCGGTCCACAGGCGCGGGTGCTGTCGCAGTTCGGCGAGGAGCCGGACCGTCGAGCGCAGGGGATTGCGATCCACCGTGAGATCGGGGGCGGAGACGTGCGTGGACGGCATTGTTCGGGCGGAGAGCCACGCAGCGATGGCGCAGGCGACCATGGCGCCAGCCGCCCAGCCCTTCTCCGGCATGGCGCCGAGCGCCGTTCCCGCCACCGTGCCGAGCAGGATGGCGAAGAACGTGCCGCTTTCAACAAGCGCGTTCGCCGCCGGAAGCTGCTGCGTCTCCAGATGATCGGGGAGGATGCCGTACTTGATCGGCCCGAACAGCGCCGCGATGAGGCCGAGCAGCGCCAGCGTCGCCATCAGGATGGCGACGGAGGACAGCCAGAAGCCGATGGCGCCGAGCAGAGCCACGAAAATCTCCGCGAACTTGAGCCGCCGGGCCACCAGCGCCTTGTCGTGGCTGTCGGCGATCTCGCCGCCCATCGCCGAGAACAGGAACATCGGCAACACCAGCGCCACGCCCGCCAGCGCCACCAGCCCCGCCTGCTGCTGCGTGGCGATGCCGAACAGGATCAGCGCCACCAGCGCGTTCTTGACGAAGTTGTTGTTCAGCGCCGAGAAGAACTGGCACCAGAACAGCGGCGCAAAGCGCCTCGACGTCATCAGGCCGCGCGACACGCGATCATCCTTCGGCGAGCCTTGTCCGGGCGCACCCCCCGGACCCCTCGGCAATGGGTACGCGCGGAACGGGCGCGCTGCAAGCCGTCTCCACTTGCGCCGGAGCAGGCGCTTGATGCACCTTGCCTTGGCGCGAGGATCTGGACAAAAGGGGAGCATCCATGGCGTCCACCATTCTGGTGCCGATCGACCTGTCGCTCGACCGCGAGCACGATCCGGGCTTCGAGCAGGCGCGCGAGATCGCCCGGCTGGCGGCCAGCGGGCTGGTGCTGCTTTATGTGCTGCCCGACGCGCCGCTCGGCTACATCTCGCCCGACCAGCGGGCCTCGACGCTGGCGCGCCTCAAGTACGAGGCGTTCGAGCGGTTGAGGGCAATTGCGCAAACCGCCGTGGGCGTCCCGGTCGAGGTGGTCATAGAGGAAGGTTCTCCCGCCCGGGCGATCCTCGACGTGGCGCGCAGCCTGCCCGCGCACCTGATCGTCATGGCCTCGCACAACCCGGCGTTTTCCGATTACGTGCTGGGCTCGGTGGCGGCGCGGGTCGTGCGCTACGCCCAGTGCTCGGTGCTGGTGGCGCGGCAGGGCCCGCCGGAGGACTGAACGGCGGCGACGCTGCCGGTACCGCCGCCGCGTCTCTCCTGAACTTGCCGCGGCCGGCCGGTTCGCTACACTCGTGCGCGCAGCAGCGGGCGAGGGTTCCATGTTCGGCCTGAGAAAACTGTTTGGCGGCGGCTCGGAACGCATCGACGCGGCGCAGGCGCGCGAGCTGATCCTCGGCGCCAATGCGCTGGTGGTGGATGTGCGCGAGCCCTCCGAGATTGAGGCGTCGGGGAAGATCGCGGGCGCGATCAACGTGCCCTCCGGCCTCCTCGCCGACCACGCCGATCCGGCAGCGCCCCACCGCGACTGGACGTTCGAGCCGAACCGCCCGGTCATCGTGTATTGCGCCTCCGGCGTGCGGTCTGCGCGCGCCCGCCAGACGCTTGAACGGCTGGGGTACACTCAGGTTTACGACCTTGGCGGCTTCGGATCGTGGGTGGCGGCGGGAGGGGACATCGACCGGGCATAGGGTATCGTCCCGACCGGCGGCGTCCGGCCGGTGCGCCGGGCGAATCGTCCCTGATTCCCCGCCGCTTACGGAAACAGCGCCACCTGTTCGAGGCCCGCCGTTTCGGGAAGCCCAAACATCAGATTGAAGTTCTGCAGCGCCTGCCCGGCCGACCCCTTGACCAGATTGTCGAGGGCGGCGACGAGGATCACCCGCCCCGGCATGCGGTCGGCGTAGACGCCGAGCACCACGTTGTTCGATCCGCGCACCGTTTGCGTCGCCGGCATGACACCCTTCGGCGAAAGGAACACGAACGGCTCGTCGCCGTAGCGCGCGGCGAGCGCCGCGGCGCAGTCGTCGGCCGTTGAGCCGCGCCTGAGCCGGGCATAGACCGTCACCAGTTCGCCGCGGCTCATCGGCACGAGGTGCGGCGTGAAGTTGACGATCACCGGCTGGCCGGCGGCCAGCGACACCTCCTGTTCGATCTCCGGCGCATGGCGGTGGCTGGCGATGGAATAGGGCGACAGACCCTCCCCCGCCTCGCAGAACAGGATGTTCTGCCTCAGGCTCCGCCCGGCTCCGGAGACGCCCGACTTCGCGTCGATGATCAGGTCGCCGGCGTCGATCAGCCCGGCGCGCACCAGCGGCAGGATCACGGTGAGCGCCGCGGTGGGATAGCAGCCGGGGCAGGCGACAAGGCGGGCCCGGGCGATCTCCTCGCGGTAGTGCTCGGTGAGGCCGTAGACAGCCTGTTTCTGGAGTTCCGGCGCCTTGTGCGCGCCGCCGTACCAGCGCTCGTAGGTCTGGGGATCGCGGAAGCGGAAATCCGCCGACATGTCGATCACCCTGAGGTGCGGCGGCAGACCGGCGATCACCTCCTGGCTGGTGGCGTGCGGCAGGCCGCAGAACACCGCATCGACGCCGTCCCAGTTGGCGTCCTCGGTCTTGATGAGCTCCGGCAGGGCGAGCCGGCCGAGGTGCGCGAACACCTCCGCCATCCCCTTGCCGGCGTGGGTGTTGGCGGTCAGCGCCACGATCTCGACGTTGGGGTGGCGGGCGGCGAGGCGTATGAGGTCGGCGCCGGTGTAGCCCGACGCCCCGATCACGCCGGTTCTGATCTTCGCCGCCATCGCCTTACCTCCCGCATCGTCCACCCGCCGCCCTCATTAGGGCAAACCCTGCGCGCTCCGCAACGCGGCCCGGCGCGCATGGACCTTGCGGCGCGCGTCCGGACGGTCTGCCATGGGCGTGAGGCCGGCCAACGACGGGAGGACGCCGATGCTGTTCATGTGTGTGGAGGATTTCTCGGGCCAGGATCGCAAGGGCATCTACCGCCGGTTCCGCGATCAGGGGCGCATGGCGCCGGAGGGCCTCACCTTTATCGACAGCTGGGTGACCGCCGACATGCGCACCTGCTTCGTGCTGATGGAGACCGACGACGTGACGCTGCTCCAGCGCTGGATGGCCGAGTGGTGCGATGTGGCGGAGTTCGAAATCTTCCCCGTGGTGACGGGCAGGCAGACCTACGAAGGCTTGAAACCGGTGCTGTGAGCGGTTACGCACGTCGCCCATGTATCAGCCGCCCCATCACCGCGAAGACAGGCTCGACGTGCAGCACGCGCTGATCGAGCGCCACCCGTTCGGCCTGTTGATCTCGACGGGGCCGGAGGGCCTCCTCGCCAACGGCCTGCCGTTTCTGTTGCGGCGCGAGGCGGGCGCGCTCGGCACGCTCGCCGCCCACATGGCGCGCGCCAACGAGCAGTGGCGCACGCTCGACGGCCAGTCCGTGCTGGTCGTGTTCCAGGGGCCACAGACCTACATCACGCCCGCGTTCTACGAGACCAAGCGCGAAACGGGAAAGGTCGTGCCGACATGGAACTACGCCATGGTGCAGGCGCGCGGGTTGGCGCGGGTGCACGCCGATCCCGCCTGGCTGGACGGGCAAATCGGCGCGCTGACGGACCGCCACGAGGAGAAGCGCCCCCGTCCGTGGGCGGTTGAGGATGCGCCGCGCCCCTACATCGAGAGCCAGATGCGCGGCATCGTTGGCGTCGAGATCGAGATTGCGGCGATCGAAGGCAAGTGGAAGGTCAGCCAGAACCGCCCCGAAGCCGACCGCCGCGGCGTGGCCGAGGGTCTCGCCAACGCCGCCCCGGACATGGCCGCGCTGGTGCGGGACTATGGCGGGGTGTGAG
>DAIODI010000215.1:0-4409 GCA_036746875.1 Aestuariivirgaceae bacterium
CCTCGCCCCGGCTCGCGGGCGGCGGGCGGATGTCCTGCCGCCCGTTTTCCGTTCACGGAGGGAATCACGAGATGCGCCGCGTCGTCGTCACCGGTCTGGGGCTGGTTACGCCGCTGGCCACCGGCGTCGAGGAAACGTGGAGCAGGCTGGTGGCTGGGCGATCCGGCGCAGGCCAGATCACCCGTTTCGACGCCTCCGACCTTTCCTGCCGCATCGCCTGCGAACTGAAACGCGGCGACGGCGCGGACGGGACGTTCAACCCCGACCGGTGGGTGGACGCCAAGGACCAGCGCCGCTACGACGACTTCATCATCTATGGCCTCGCCGCGGTGCGCCAGGCGGTGGCCGATTCGGGCTGGGAGCCGAAGACCGAGGACGAGCGCTGCCGCACCGGCGTGCTGATCGGCTCCGGCATCGGCGGGCTGCCCTCCATCGAGGCGACGGCGATCCTGCTCAAGGAAAAGGGGCCGCGACGGGTCAGCCCGTTCTTCATTCCGGGCAGTCTCATCAATCTGTGCTCGGGCGTGGCCTCGATCATCTACGGCTTCAAGGGGCCGAACCATTCCGTCGTCACCGCCTGCTCCACCGGCGCGCACTCGATCGGCGATGCGGCGCGCCTGATCGCGCTGGATGACGCGGACGTGATGGTCGCGGGCGGCGCGGAGGGCGCTATCTGCCGCCTCGGCATCGCCGGGTTCATCGCCTGCAAGGCGCTCTCCACCGGCTTCAACGACCAGCCGACGCGCGCCTCGCGGCCCTACGACCGCGACCGCGACGGCTTCGTGATGGGCGAAGGCTCCGGAATCGTGATTCTGGAGGAGTATGAGCACGCCAGGGCGCGCGGCGCGAAGATCTACGCCGAGGTGATCGGCTACGGCCTGTCAGGGGACGCCCACCACATCACCGCCCCGGCCGAAGACGGCGACGGCGCCTACCGCTGCATGACCATGGCGTTGAAACGCGCCGGCATCTCCGCCCACGACCTCGACTACGTGAACGCGCACGGCACCTCGACGCCGCTCGGCGACGAGATCGAACTGCGCGCGGTGGAGCGTCTCGTTGGCAACCGGGCGTCGGAGCTGTGCATGTCGTCCACCAAGTCGGCGACCGGCCATCTCCTCGGCGCGGCCGGCGCCATCGAGGCGGTGTTCTCGATCCTCGCCATACGCGACAACATCGCGCCGCCGACGATCAATCTCGAACACCCGTCCGTCGAGACCGAGATCGACCTCGTGCCGCTCGTCGCGCGGCGCAAGGAGATCAACACAGTGTTGTCGAATTCCTTTGGCTTTGGTGGAACGAACGCTTCGGTGGTGTTCCGCACCGCCGCCTGAGGAGGCCCCCTCACGGTGTCAGATAGCGGCAACCGCACGCGGCGGTCAGCGGCCCGTCGCGGCGGGCGGCGGGGGAGGCTGATCGGCCGCGCCGTTCGCGCCGTGCTGTCGCTCGCGGTTCTCGCCGCCCTCGCCGTGGCCGGAGCGGCCGCGTGGCTTCGCCATGAGATCGCCAGACCCGGCCCGCTCGCCGCCCCAGCCGTGGTGCTGGTGGAGCGCGGCATGGGCGCCGAGGCGATCGCCCGCCGTCTGGCGGAAGCGGGCGTGGTTGCGAACGCCACGCTGTTCATGGCGGGCGTCACCGCCGACCGGCTGCTCGGCCAGGGCGGCACGCTGAAGGCGGGCGAATACGAGATCCCGGCGGGGGCGTCGGTGGCGCAGATCGTGGCGCTGCTCGAAAGCGGCAAGGGAGTCGTCCACAAGATCACCATTCCGGAAGGCCTCACCAGCCGCCAGATCCTCGAACGGGTCGCCGCCAACGACGTGCTGGTGGACGATCCCCCCGCCGAGGTCGCGGAGGGCGCGCTGCTGCCCGACACCTACGTGTTCCCGCGCGGCAAGACGCGCGCGGCGCTGATCGCGCAGATGCGCAAGGCGCACGACGAACTCCTCGACGAACTTTGGGCGAAGCGCGCGCCGGATCTGCCGATCGCCACCAGGGACGAGGCGGTGATCCTCGCCAGCATCGTCGAGAAGGAGACGGGCGTCGCCGCCGAGCGCCCGCGCGTGGCGGCGGTGTTCATCAACCGGCTGCGGAAAGGCATGCGGCTGCAATCCGACCCGACCATCATCTACGGGATCGTCGGCGGCGCGGGCCGGCGCGACCGGCCCATCACCCGCGCGGACATCAGCCGGAAGACCGCCTGGAACACCTACCAGATCGACGGGCTGCCGCCGACGCCCATCGCCAATCCGGGCCGCGCCTCGCTCGAAGCGGTGCTCAATCCGCCCGCCACCGACGAGCTCTACTTTGTCGCCGACGGCACGGGCGGCCATGCGTTCGCGACGACCCTCGCCGACCATAACGCGAACGTGCGCAAGTGGCGGCAGATCGAGGCGCAGCGCGAGGACGCGGCGCAGACGGGGACAGCGCAGACGGGGACAGCGCAGACGGGGACAGCGCAGACGGGAACAGCGCAGACGGGGGCGGCAGCGGCGCCGGCGCCCGCGCCCGACACGCCGGCCACTGAAGCGCAGGCCGAGGCTGCGGCGCAACCTCCCGGGCCACAGGACGTAGCGACGGCCGAAGCGGCGCCCCCAACGCCGGCCGAAGCGGCGCCCGGCCCCGGCCTGCCGATCCCGGACGATACCCCGCCGGAGGAACTGGCGTCCGCGGGCGCTCCCGAAGCCGCAGCGACGGCGGAGACCGCGCCTGCGCCCGCCACCGCCGTGAACGGGGATGGCCTGGTGGAGGTGGCCGGCCGCCTCATTCCCCTGCCCCGGCCCAAGCCTGCGCCGCCCTGATCGCTCTTATCGTTTTGACCGCGGGCGGGCCGCTCGTAGACTCTCGACCGGACGATTCGGGCCGGGCAGGGAGTGCAGATGCCGGTGATGAGCATGACAGGCTTCGCCCGCGCCGAGGGCCGGCACGGCGACTGGCGCTGGCAGCTTGAAGGCAGGAGCGTCAACGGCAAATCGCTCGACGTGCGCGTGCGCCTGCCCTCCGGCCTCGACGCGCTGGAGACGCCGATCCGCGAGCGCATCGCCCGCAGGCTGAAGCGGGGCAATCTCCAGGTCACGCTCGACCTCGCCCGCGACATCCCCGCCGCCGTCGCGCGCATCAACGAGCCGCTGCTGCGCGATCTCGCCGCGGCCGGGCGACGCCTTTCGGCGGAGCTTGGCGTCGCCGCGCCGACGCTCGATGCGCTGCTGCAGGTCAAGGGCGTGGTGGACGTGGCCGAAACCGAGGACGACGAGAGCGCCATCGCGGCGCGCAACGCCGCTGTGCTCGACAGCGTGGACGCGCTCGCCGACGAGCTGGCGACGGCGCGCGCGGCCGAAGGCGCGCGGATCGAGGCGGTGCTCGCCGCCGCCGTCACCCGCATCGCCGAGCTCACCGACGCCGCCCGCGCCGCGCCGGCCCGCACGCCGCAGGCGGTGCGCCAGCGCATCGCCGACCAGGTGGCGCGGCTGAAGGACGAGGCCGGGCTCGATCCCGACCGGTTGCACCAGGAGGCGCTGCTGATCGCGGTGCGCGCGGACGTGCAGGAGGAGATCGACCGGCTGGACGCGCATGTCGAAAGCGCCCGCGAGTTGCTGTCCGGCGCCGGGCCCGTCGGCCGCAAGCTCGACTTCCTCGCCCAGGAGTTCAACCGCGAGGCCAACACGCTCGCCTCCAAGGCCGCCGACCGGGACCTGTCGCGCATCGGCCTCGACCTCAAGGCGGTGATCGATCAGTTCCGCGAGCAGGTGCAGAATGTCGAATAGTCCAACCCGCCGGAAGACGGCCGCGCCCGCGCCCGAAATCGCCCGGCGCGGCCTGCTTCTGGTGCTGTCCTCGCCTTCCGGCGCGGGCAAGACCACCATCGCGCGCCGGCTGCTCGACCGCGATTCGCAGATCACCATGTCGGTGTCCGTCACCACGCGCGCGCCCCGCCCTGGCGAGGTTTCCGGCGTCGATTACCACTTCATCGCCCGCGACAGGTTCCGCGCCATGACCGAGCGCGGCGAACTTCTGGAATACGCCGAGGTGTTCGGCAACCTCTACGGCACGCCGCGCGCGCCGGTGGAGGCGGCGCTGGCGACGGGCCGCGACGTGCTGTTCGACATCGACTGGCAGGGCACCCAGCAGCTGGCGGAGGCGCTGCGCGACGACGTGGTGCGGGTTTTCGTGCTGCCGCCTTCTTCGGATGCGCTGCGCGACCGGCTGATCAACCGGGCGCAGGACTCGGCCTCCGTGGTGGCCAAGCGCATGGCGGAAGCCTCGCGCGAGATCAGTCACTGGCCGGAGTACGATTATGTGATCGTCAACACCGACATCGAGGAGAGCGACGCCGCCATCGACGCCATCCTGAAGGCCGAGCGGCTGAAGCGCCATCGCCGGGTCGGCCTCACCGAGTTCGTGCGCAACCTGGT
>DAIODI010000216.1:0-4387 GCA_036746875.1 Aestuariivirgaceae bacterium
CTATCACGGCACCCAGCAGATCAACCAGGCGCAGATGGACCGCTGGTCGATCGTCGTCACGCTCAACTACCTGCCGCACGCCCGCGAGTGCGACATCGTGGCGGCGAAGGTGAAGAGCTACGACACCGACAAGGGCCGCAAGACCATCTCCAGCATGGTCCGCGTCGCCGATCTCACCCGCAACGCCTTCGTCAACGGCGACCTCTCCACCGTGATGAGCCCTCGCACCGTCATCACCTGGGCGCAGAACGCCGAAATCTTCGGCGATGTCGCGTTCGGGTTCCGGGTGAGCTTCCTCAACAAGTGCGACGAGCTGGAGCGTGGCCTCGTGGCCGAATTCTACCAGCGCTGCTTCGGCGAGGAGCTGCCCGAATCGACCGCGCACGTGGCGCTGTCCTGACGGCGAGGGGAGCCTCCCGGCATGGCGGCCGACAAGGAAAGCCCGTCGCAGAACTTCAAGCGCGCCGTCACCGTCGCCATGCGGGCGATCTCCGGCGACGAGGAGCTGGACGTGGCGTTCGGCGGCGAGCAGCCGGGCCTCTCCGGCCACCGCGCGCGGCTGCCGCAAGTGTCGCGCGAGCTTGAGGCGAAGGAGGTCTCGGTCGTCCGCGGCCTCGCCGACAGCCTGTCGCTGCGGCTCGCCAACCACTCCGACGACGTGCACACGAAGTATCGCCCGGCCGGGCGCAGCGCGCGGGCCGTGTTCGAGGCGGTGGAGCAGGCGCGCGTCGAGGCGATCGGCGCGCGCGCCATGCCGGGCGTGAAGCAGAACCTCGGCGCGATGCTCGACGACCGCTACCAGCGCCGCGGCGTCGTCGCCACCGAGCGCAAGGACGCTCCGCTCGAGGAGGCGCTGGCGCTGATCGTGCGCGAACGCCTCACCGGCCAGGCGCCGCCGCAGCACGCCGGGATGCTGGTTGATCTGTGGCGGCCGTGGATCGAGGAGAAGGCCGCCGTCAAGCTCGACGCGCTCGGCGGCGAGATCGCCGACCAGGCGGCGTTCGCGCGGCTGTCGCGCGACCTGATCGCGGCGCTCGACATGTCGGACGAACTCGGCGAAGACCCCGACGAGAGCGGCGAGGACGAGGACGAAGGCGACCACGGCGAAGAGGGCCAGTCCGAGGAGCGCCAGGAGGGCGAACAGGAGGACTCCGAGAGCGCGGCCTCCGAAGACACCGAACGTTCCGACAGCGACATGCAGAAGTCGATGGAGGAAGCGGCCGAGATCGACAGCGACGACGCGCCGGAAGATTTCGACGCCGAGGAAAGCCCGGAGGGCGATCAGCCGTGGCGGCCGCAGCTGCCGTTCTCGTCCTCGATCAACGACGACTTCTACAAGGTCTACGCGAACCAGTTCGACGAAGTGATCGGCGCGGAGGACCTTTGCGACGCCGAAGAGCTCGCCCGCCTTCGCGGCTACCTCGACAAGCAGCTCGCCTCGCTTCAGGGCGTGGTGGCCCGGCTCGCCAACCGGCTCCAGCGCCGTCTCATGGCGCAACAGAGCCGGTCGTGGGATTTCGATCTCGAGGAGGGGCTGCTTGACGCCGCGCGTCTCACCCGCGTCATCATCGACCCGTTGCACGCCTTGTCGTTCAAGGTGGAGCGCGACACCGAATTCCGCGACACGGTCGTCACGCTCTTGCTCGACAACTCCGGCTCGATGCGCGGCCGGCCGATCACCGTCGCCGCCACCTGCGCCGACGTGCTGGCGCGCACGCTGGAGCGGTGCGGCGTGAAGGTGGAAATCCTGGGCTTCACCACCCGCGCCTGGAAGGGCGGGCAGGCGCGCGAGCGCTGGCTCGCCGACGGCAAGCCCGCCACGCCTGGCCGCCTCAACGACCTGCGCCACATCGTCTACAAGTCGGCCGACATGCCGTGGCGGCGGGCGCGGCGCAACCTTGGCCTGATGATGCGCGAGGGGCTGCTGAAGGAGAACATCGACGGCGAGGCGCTGATCTGGGCGCACAACCGGCTGCTGGGCCGGCCGGAACAGCGGCGCATCCTGATGGTGATTTCCGACGGCGCGCCGGTTGACGATTCCACGTTGTCGGTCAACACCGGCAACTACCTCGAACGGCACCTGAGGCAGGTGATCGGCGACATCGAGACGCGCTCGCCGGTGGAGCTGATCGCCATCGGCATCGGCCACGACGTCACCCGCTACTATCGCCGCGCTGTCACCATCATCGACGCCGAGGAGCTGGGCGGGGCGATGACCGAGAAGCTCGCCGAGCTGTTCGAGGAGAAGGCCCGCCCGCCGGCAAGCGCCGCGCCGGTGCGCGCGGCCTCCGGGCGCAAGCGGACGCGGGCCGGCGCGTGAGGCGCCGGGATGCGCCGGCGGTTCTGGCCGCCGCCTCGATTGCGTGCGCTCTCGTTGTCGCCAAGCCGGCCGGCGCGCTCGACGCCACGCCGGTTGAGATCGCTGTGACGCCGTGGCGGTTCGCGGCGCTGGGCGGCGGGTCGAGCGATCACCTGAAAGTCCTGGGCGCGCTGAAGCTCTCCAGCGCCGACGACCGCTTTGGCGGGTTCTCCGGGATCGTCGTTTCGCCGGACGGCGGCACGCTTCTGGCGGTGAGCGACCAAAGCTGGTGGCTGAAGGGCGACCTTCAGTATACGAATGGAAGTCTCTCGGGTTTCGCCAACGTCCGCATGGCGCCGCTTCCGGGCCCGGACGGCCGCCGCCCGAAGCGCAAGCGGATGCAGGACGCCGAGGCGCTCGTGGCGCTGACGCCGCGCGGGCCGGACGGACCGGTGGCCGTGGCCTTCGAGCGCGCGCCGCGGGTGCAGCGCCATGCGCCGGGCAAGGATGGCTTCCCCGGCAAGGCGCAGGCCGTGCGGGCGCCGCGCGAGGTGGACGCAGGGCCCGACAACGCGGAGATGGAAGCGCTGGGCCTGCTCACGGCGGGCCCGCACCGCGGGCGGTTCATCGCGCTGTCGGAAGGCGCGTTCACCGCTGAGGGCGATGCGGTGAAGGGCTGGGTGTTCGCCGGCAAGGGCAAGCCCTTCGAGTTCTCGGTCAGGATCGACGGCTCGTTCCGGATCACCGATCTGGCGGTGCTGCCGGAGGGCGACATTTTGCTGCTGGAGCGCAGTTTCGCCGCTCCCACGTGGCTTCCCGGCATGTCGGTGCGGCTGGTGCGCGCGGCCGATGTCACGCCCGGCGCGGTGATCGATCCGGAGCCGCTCTACAAGGCGCACGTGCCGGGCGCCATGGTGGACAATATGGAGGGGCTCGCCGTCTGGCGCACGCCGGCCGGCGAACGGCGGCTGCTGGTGATCTCCGACGACAACTACGCACGCGACCGGCAATCGACGATCCTCGTCGAGTTCGCCCTGACGCTTCCCGAGCCCCGCCCGTAACGACGGGCGCGGCGCAGGGACCAGATGGACAGGGACGATCGCCGGTCTGGAAGGGCAGGGCCTCGGCCGGGCGTAGCGGCTGCGGCAGTCAATCGCCTGTGTGCAAGCAGACCTTGCCGCCGCCCCCAGAGCGGGCCGGCCACGGAGGCGCCTGGAGCCTCATCCCGCCCGGCGGACGCTGCCTGGCGGGACGATCGCCTGAGCCGGATCCACGCGAGAGCGCCTGCGTACCGGGTTTTCCCGCAGCGAACCGCCGATGGAACGATGGCGAATTGGCCACCGACGTCCAGCGACCCGCCGGTATCCTTGCGCAAGCCGCCGGGGTACTGATTCGGTCGAGAACGCTTGAGGTCGTCATTCCGTCGAAAAACGAGATTTGGCTGCGGTTTCTTGAAACCGATCGGAACCTCTGCATTTCGCCCAGCCCGGAATTCCTGCGCACGCTCGCCTGGATGCGCGACATTCAGGCCATTCTGAAACCGCGCCAAACATCGAATGTTTAGATATCAGTTGACAGCCCTGCAGGCTTCGGGTGTATAGTCATACCTAAACAGGCAAGGGGAGTGGCAGGCATGTCCACGGAACGGTTCGGCGAGTTCGTGCGCCGGGAGCGCGAGGCGCGGGAGATCGGGCTTCGCGAAATGGCGAAGATGATCGGTGTCAGCCCGACCTATCTGTCCAAGGTCGAGCGCGACGAATTCCCGCCGCCCGCCGAAGACAAGGTCAAGGCGATTGCGCAGGTGATCGCCTGCGACGTCGATGAACTCCTTGCCCGCGCCGGCAAAGTCGCCTCGGACCTCTCCGACATCATCAAGCAGCAGCCGCGCGAGCTTGCGGCGCTGCTGCGGACCACCAAGGGGCTCTCTGCCGAGGACGTGCTGAAGCTCGCCCGCCAGGCGCGGCGCGCGCAGGAAAAATAGCGGTTGGCTTAGTCCGACTTTCCAAGAAGCAGTTGGTGATGAAGTCGAGACGGTAAAGCGCAGCATCACGGATCAGGAAATCGCGCTCATCAAGGCCATGCTCGCCC
>DAIODI010000217.1:0-4312 GCA_036746875.1 Aestuariivirgaceae bacterium
GGCCCATGGCCTGCTCCTCGCTCGCCAGCTGCGCAAGATCGAGGAAGGCGGCGTTCACCGACAGGATGTTGAGCTCGGGATCGGTGACGACAAAACCGTCCGGGAGCTCGTCGACCACCTTCACCACCTTCGACTTCGCGCTCGGCAGCGGCAAGGCGGCGCCGTTCATGTGCAGCGAAGACAGCCGGAGAAGGAAATAGGCGTTCGACGCCTGGCGGAACTGCGAGGCGGTGACGAGAAACTCCCGGTCGCCGGCGCGGCTCGCCAGCGTCACCTCGTCCACCCGCTCGCCCCGCCGGGCGGCGGCGAGCAGGCCTTGCAGGGTTTCGGCGTCCTGTTCGCGGAAAAACTCGGCGATCGGCCGGCCGATCAGCTGGCGCTGTTCCAGCCCCATCACGCGGTTGGCGGCCGGGTTGGCCTCGACGATCCGCCGGGACTGGCCGTCGATGATGAGCACGGCCTCCGAGGCGAGCTGGAACAGGAGCCGGTAGCGGGTTTCCGCGTTCCGCAGCCGCGCGTACTCGCGCTCCATCGACTGCTGGGCGTCCACCAGCTTCTGTTGCAGCGAGGAGAGCGTGCTGAGGTCGCGGCCCACCGCCACCACGGAATCGGAACGGGCGATGGGGATCGCAGCGTAGAGCACCGGCAGGTCCGGGCCCTTCTTGCCCGGATGGTTCACCTGCCGCCAGCGCGGCACGCCGCCCTGCGCCGCCTCGGCGAGCAGCGATTCGATCTTCGGCCGGCTCTCCACGGTGACCGTGTCCACCCAGCGCCGGCCGATCCATTCCCCGGCGTACTCGCGCGTTTCGGCGTTGGAGACCGCCAGATCGCGGATCACGCCGCGCGAATCGACGACCAGCGCGATGTCGGCGGAGGCCGCCACCAGCCTTGCCGCCTCGCGGACGTCGATATCGCCAAGAGACTTTTCGGGGAACTGAAACAGCCCCGGCTCATGGCGTCTGGCGAGTGTCTCCATTTCGGCCGCGATTTCCGTTGCTTGCGTTGCCGGCCATCTGCCTCAGCCGGTCCCGGCCGAGGCTTTGCTCAATGGCCTGGACGGCGTGCGCCCCATCGATCGCGCTGCCATCCGCGCCACAGCTCCGAACGAAGTCCGGATGCTCGACGAACACGCGACCGCCGACGAAGATCTTCAGGTCGCGATTTCTGGAGGACGATTTCAACATCCGGATAACCCACGCCAGCCGATCCAGCAACTGATCGCAGCTCAGCGAAAAGCCGATGACGTCGAACGTGTGCTTGCGCGCCAGATGCAGAAGCTCGCGCTGCTCCTGCGCCGGCGCCGCCACGTTGTAGCCGCTGCGCCGGAACAGCTCCTCCACCATCATCACGCCGAACGTGTGCTGCTCGCCGGGGGCGGGCATGAACATCACCGTCGGGCTGTCGAGCGCCGCCGAGCCGTGGTCGTGGCCGAGCGACAGCGCGCGCAGCAGGCTTTGCATGCGGGCGAGCGCCACGGTGACATCGGTGAAGCTGAGCGCATCCGCCGTCCACAGATCGCCGAGGCGGCGCGCGGTTGGCGTCATCAGGTTGAGCAGCAGCGACTCGAGGCCAAAGCCGCGCGCCCGAAGCTGGGCGATCATCCGCATCGGCGCCGAATCGTCAGGGCTCAGCACCGCCTCGCAGAAGGCGAGAATTTCGTCCTGGCTGGGCCGCATCCCGGGCAGCGATTCGGTGAGCGTGCGGCCAAACCCGGTGCGGCCGGACTGCGACAGCATAAGCCGCGGAATGATCTCGCATTCGATGGTTCGATAGAGACGCTCGCGATCCGGTCCGGGCGGGGAAGCCCGATCGCCGGCGCCACGCGGGTCCGAGCCTGGCTCTGGATCAGCGGTCGCACCCTGATACGCCTCGTCCATGGTCGCGCCAGCCATCGGAATCCTCCTTCCCGTCAGCTGTCACTCAATCAAGGCGGTGAGGTGCACGTATTTGCGTTCAGTCTTTTGACGCCTCGCCGACAAGGCCGGGCCCGGTTGTTTTCCCAAGGCTCGCTCCATCATCAAACCACGTTTGGGGGAACCATGCCAGTCTGTGTCACCATGTTTCCGCATTTGTGCGGCAGATGGACGATTATGTAAAGCAGAATTTACGTCCAATCAGGTTGACAGATTGAGCCGCTCAGCCCTACTGTGATGAGCGCCGGGAGGTGTGGGAGCACCGCCGGACCAGTCCTCGAAGGGCAGGCATCGCATGGTTCACGGGCCTCAGCCGCACATCGGCCGGCAGACCCTCTACACCGAAGAGGAGCGCCGTCGTCGCGATACGTCGCCATGGACGCTGGTGCAGGGCGTCCTCGCGCCGTTCCAGTTCGCCGTGTTTCTGGTCTCGCTGGCGCTGGTCATCCGCTTCCTCGTCACCGGCGAGGGCGAGTGGGCGGCGACCGTTTCGGTCATCGCCAAGACGCTGGTGCTCTATACGATCATGGTGACTGGCGCGATCTGGGAGCGCGACGTCTTCGGGCGGTACCTGTTCGCCCCGGCCTTCTTCTGGGAGGACGTGGTGAGCATGGGCGTGATCGCGCTCCATACAGCCTACCTCTGGGCGGTGTTCACGGGCGCGCTGGAGGCGCGCGGGCAGGCGGTCCTCGCGCTGGTGGCCTACGCCGCCTACGTCGTCAACGCCGGCCAGTTCCTGCTCAAGCTGCGCGCCGCGCGGCTGGAGAGGCCGACGCCTGCGCCGCTGGTCGAGGCGAGTGCGGGGGCCGGCCGATGAACGCCCCCGGAACCAGTACATCCGTCTCCCGCCCGGCCGGTCAGGGCTGCGCCGATGCGCCGGTGCTGCGCGAGCGCGGCCAGCGGGAGGTGTTCTGCGGGCTGACCGGCATCATCTGGCTGCACCGCAAGATCCAGGACGCCTTCTTCCTCGTCGTCGGCTCGCGCACCTGCGCCCACCTCATCCAGTCGGCGGCGGGCGTGATGATCTTCGCCGAGCCGCGCTTCGCCACCGCCATCATCGAAGAGCGCGACCTTGCCGGCCTCGCCGACGCCAACGCCGAACTCGACCGCGTGGTGACGCGGCTGATCGAACGGCGGCCCGACATCAACCTCCTGTTCCTCGTCGGATCGTGCCCCTCGGAAGTGATCAAGCTCGACCTGTCGCGCGCCGCCCAGCGCCTCGACCGCGCTCTTGAGGGGCGGGTGCGGGTGCTGGCCTATTCGGGCAGCGGTATCGAAACCACGTTCACGCAAGGCGAGGACGCCTGCCTCGCCGCTCTCGTTCCGTCCTTGCCGCAAGCGCCCGCCGGAACGGCGCGCAACCTCCTCGTCGCCGGCGCGCTTCCCGATATCGTCGAGGATCAGTTCCAGCGTCTGTTCGGCCAGCTCGGCGTCGGGCCGGTGGCGTTCTTCCCGCCGCGCCGGGCGGGCGATCTTCCGGCCATCGGCCCCGACACCCGGATGCTGCTCGCCCAGCCGTTCCTCGCCGAAACCGCCCGCCTTCTCGAAGAGCGCGGCGTCCGCCGGCTGGCGGCGCCGTTCCCGTTCGGCGTCGAGGGCACCACCGCGTGGCTGCAGGCCGCCGCGCGGGCGTTCGGCGTGGCCGACCAGACGTTTTCGCGCATCGTCGAAATGCCGCGCGAGCGGGCCCGCCGCGCGCTCGCGCCGCAGCGCGCGAAGCTTGAGGGCAAGCGGGTGTTCTTCTTCCCCGACTCGCAGCTCGAAGTGCCGCTCGCCCGGTTCCTCGCCCGCGAACTCGGCGTCGAGCTGGTCGAGGTCGGCACCCCGTATCTGCACCGCCAGCATCTCGACGAGGAGCTGAAGATGCTTCCCGCCGGCGCCGTGCTGAGCGAGGGGCAGGATGTGGACCGCCAGCTCGACCGCTGCCGCGCGGCGCGGCCCGATCTCACGGTGTGCGGCCTCGGCCTCGCCAATCCGCTGGAGGCCGAGGGGCTTTCGACCAAGTGGTCGATCGAACTGCTGTTCTCGCCCACGCATGGCTACGAGCAGGCCGGCGACCTCGCCGAGCTGTTCGCCCGCCCGCTCAACCGCAAGAGCCGCCTCGATTTCGGAGCCGCCTCATGCAACTGACGCTGTGGACATACGAAGGCCCGCCGCATGTCGGCGCCATGCGCGTCGCAACCGCGCTTTCGGACGTGCACTACGTGCTGCACGCGCCGCAGGGCGATACGTATGCGGATCTGCTGTTCACAATGATCGAGCGGCGCGCCCGCCGCCCGCCCGTCACCTACACCACCTTCCAGGCCCGCGCCCTCGGCGGGGACACCGCCAACCTGTTCAAGCAGGCGGCCGCCGGCGCCTACGACCGCTTCCGCCCGGCGGCGATGCTGGTAGGGGCG
>DAIODI010000218.1:0-4282 GCA_036746875.1 Aestuariivirgaceae bacterium
CTCAAACACCGAACCAGCGAGGCGCCCCAGTCTCATATGTGCTGAACCCGGACATGAGGTTGACAGGGGCATCCCCGGCGGCCACCTTGCGCCGCCCGCCGCCTCCGGATGGCGGCCAGACCGGCCGGTTCATGCACACCTATCTCGAATTCGAAAACCAGATCGCCGAGCTTGAAGGCAAGATCGCGGAACTGAAGGCGCTCGCCGCCGTCGATCCGAAGATGCAGATCGCCGACGAGGTGACGCAGCTCGAGCGCAAGGCCGCCAAGGGTCTCGCCGATCTCTACGCGCAGCTTTCGCCGTGGCAGAAGACGATGGTGGCGCGCCATCCGGGCCGCCCGCACTTCCTCAACTACGCCGAGGGGCTGTTCAGCGCGTTCACGCCGCTCTGCGGCGACCGCAGCTTCGCCGACGACCAGGCGATCATCGGCGGGCCGGCGCGGTTTCGCGGCGAGGCGGTGATGGTGCTCGGCCAGGAGAAAGGCCACGACACGCCAAGCCGCCTCAGGCACAACTTCGGCATGGCGCGCCCCGAGGGCTACCGCAAGGCGGTACGGCTGATGCGCCTCGCCGACCGCTTCGCGCTGCCGGTCATCACCTTCGTCGACACCGCAGGCGCCTACCCCGGCATCGACGCAGAGGAGCGCGGACAGGCGGAGGCCATCGCGCGGTCCACCGAGTGCTGCCTCGAAATCGGCGTGCCGCTGGTCTCGGTCATCATTGGCGAGGGCGGCTCGGGCGGAGCGGTGGCGATCGCCACGGCGAACCGCATCATCATGCTCGAACACTCCGTCTACAGCGTGATTTCGCCGGAGGGCGCGGCCTCGATCCTGTGGCGGGATGCGGCGCGCGCCAGGGACGCCGCGGCGGCGCTGAAGATCACCGCGCAGGACATGAAGCAGCTCGGCGTCATCGACGCCATCGTGAAGGAACCGGTCGGCGGGGCGCACCGCAATCCCGCGCAGGCGATGTCGGCGGTCGGCGACGCGATCGCCGAGGCGCTCCAGTCGCTGGCGGGGCTCGGGCCGGACGAGTTGCGCAAGGCGCGCCGTGACAAGTTCCTCGCCATCGGCCGCGCCATCTGACGGCTGCCAACGTGGCCTTTCCGCTTTTTTGCCGCGATTCCAGTGTTTCGGTCAGACTATGGAAGGACTTGTGGGCAGGGGTTTGCGGTTTCTCGCGCTCGCCGTTCTCGCGGGCGGGCGGTCGGCGTGCCTGATGGAGAGCGGCAAGAACGTGAAGCCGCTCTCCGACGAGGTGAAGGCCGAACTGGCGTCCCGCGGCCTCACGGTCGGCGCGCCGATCTATGTTCGCGTCTTCAAGCAGGAGAATGCGCTGGAGGTGTGGCTCGGCCGCGCCGACGGCGCCTACGTGCTGTTCCGCACCTATGAGATTTGCCGCTGGTCCGGCAAGATCGGCCCGAAGACGCAGGAAGGCGACAAGCAGGCGCCGGAGGGTTTCTACGTTATCAACGCCCGGCAGATGAACCCGGACTCGCGCTATCACCTGTCGTTCAACCTCGCCTTCCCGAACGCCTACGACCGCGCGCACGGCTACACCGGCACGCACCTGATGGTGCACGGCGGCTGCGAATCGGCCGGGTGCTACGCCATCACCGACGAGAAGATCGAGGAGCTTTACGCCCTCGCCATCGAGGCGTTTCTGGCCGGTCAGCGGGAGTTCAAGGTGCACGCCTTTCCGTTCCGCATGACCGAGGCGAACCTCGCCGCCAACGCCGCCAGCCCGTGGTATCCGTTCTGGCGCAACCTGAAGGAGGGCTACGACCTGTTCGAGGTCACGCGCCGGCCGCCGGTGGTGGGAGTGAAGGACCGCACCTACGTGTTCTTCCCCGACCAGATGTCGGTGCCGCCGGAGTTCCTCGTCACCCCGGCGAGCACCAGAGTGGACGACTTGCGTCCGCAACTGATCACCGGGTGGGCGCGATAGGCCCCGCCAGCCGCCGGTCTCTGGAGCGGCGCCGGACCTGACGGCGTCCGGCCGCCATTGCTACGCCAGCGCGCCGTGGCAGTGCTTGTATTTCTTCCCCGAGCCGCATGGGCAGGCCTCGTTGCGCCCGACCTTGCCCCACGCGGCGGGATCGCCATCCTTGTCCGCCTGGCGCGGTTCGAGCAGCGCAAGGCCCGCTTCGGCGGCGTCGTCGCGCCCGGTCAGCGGGTCGAGGTGATGCGCCTGCATGAACGGCAGCGCCTCCTCGCGCGGCAGCTCGGCGGCCGGCGGACGGTTGGCGATCTCCACCCGCATCAGATTTCCGGTGGTCATCTCGCGCAAGCGCGCGATCATCGCCTCGAACAGCGTGAACCCCTCGGTCTTGTACTCGTTCAGCGGATCGCGCTGGCCGTAGCCGCGCAGGCTCACCGCCTGCCGCAGGTGCTCCAGCGTGACCAGGTGCTCGCGCCAGAGATGATCGAGCGTCTGGAGCAGCACCTGCTTCTCGACGAACGCCATGACCTCGCCGCCCCAGCGCTCGCGCTTGCCGAGGTAGAGCTCGTCGGCGGTCTTGCGCACGCGTTCGCGGATCTCCTCGTCCGCGATGCCCTCCTCCTTCGCCCACTCGTCGGCGGGGAAGTCGAGGCCGACGACTTCGCGCAGCTTCTCGCGCAGGCCGGCGGCGTCCCACTGCTCGGGGTAGGCGTCGGGAGGGATGTGCTTCGTCACCGTGTCGTCGATGACCTGATGGCGCATGTCGTCGACGGTCTCCCGGATGTCGTCGCCGCGCATGATGTCGATGCGCTGCTCGAAGATCACCTTGCGCTGGTCGTTCATCACGTTGTCGAACTTCAGCAGGTTTTTGCGGGCGTCGAAGTTGCGCGCCTCGACCTTCTGCTGCGCCTTCTCCAGCGCCTTGTTGATCCACGGATGGACGATGGCCTCGCCCTCCTTCATGCCGAGGCGCTGCAGCATGGTGTCCATGCGCTCCGAGCCGAAGATCCGCATCAGGTCGTCGTCGAGCGCGAGATAGAACCGGGAACGCCCCGGATCGCCCTGGCGGCCGGAGCGGCCGCGCAACTGGTTGTCGATGCGCCGGCTCTCGTGGCGCTCGGTGCCGATCACGCACAGGCCGCCGGCGGCGAGCACCTGCTGCTTGCGCTCCGCCACCTCGCCGCGGATCGTGGCGATGCGCCGCTCCCGCTCGGCCGCGTCGGTCACGTCCGCGAGTTCGTTGGCGATCCGCATGTCGGCGTTGCCGCCGAGCTGGATGTCGGTGCCGCGGCCGGCCATGTTGGTGGCGATGGTCACCGCGCCGGGCACGCCGGCCTGCGCGATGATCTGCGCTTCCTGCTCGTGGTAACGGGCGTTGAGCACGTTGTGCACCACGCCCTTCTGCTTCAGCGCCGCCGACAGCAGCTCCGACTTCTCGATCGAGGTGGTGCCGACGAGCACCGGCTGGTTGCGTTTGCGGCAATCTTCGATCTCGGCGATGATCGCGCCGTACTTGTCCTTCTGGGTGCGGTAGACCTCGTCGTCGCTATCCTCGCGCCTGACCGTAACGTTGGTCGGCACCTCGATCACGTCGAGCTTGTAGATGTCCATGAACTCCTCGGCCTCGGTGGCCGCGGTGCCGGTCATGCCGGCGAGCTTCTCGTAGAGGCGGAAGTAGTTCTGGAAGGTGATCGAGGCGAGCGTCTGGTTCTCCGGCTGGATAGCCACCCGCTCCTTGGCTTCGAGCGCTTGGTGCAGCCCGTCCGAGTAGCGCCGGCCCGGCATCATGCGCCCGGTGAACTCGTCGATGATGACCACCTGGCCGTCCTTGACGATGTAGTCCTTGTCGCGCTGGAACAGCTTGTGGGCGCGCAGCGCCTGGGTGACGTGGTGGAGGATGGTGACGTTCTCGGCGTCGTAGAGCGAACCCTCTTTCATCTGCCCGGCGGCGCTGAGCAGCTCTTCAAGGTGCTGGTTGCCGGTCTCGGTGAGGTGAACCTGGCGCAGCTTCTCGTCGAGCTCGAAGTGGTCCGCCGCAAGCTGCGGGATGAACGCGTCGATGGCGATGTAGAGGTCGGAGCGATCCTCCACCGCGCCGGAGATGATCAGGGGCGTGCGCGCCTCGTCGATCAGAATCGAATCCACCTCGTCGACGATGGCGAAGTGGTGGCCGCGCTGCACCATCTCCTCGAGATGGTACTTCATGTTGTCGCGCAGGTAGTCGAAGCCGAGTTCGTTGTTGGTGCCGTAGGTGACGTCGCAGGCGTACTGGGCGCGCCGCTCGCTGTCGTCGAGGCCGTGCACGATGCACCCTACGGTGAGGCCGAGGAAATTGTAGACG
>DAIODI010000219.1:0-4259 GCA_036746875.1 Aestuariivirgaceae bacterium
ATGATCGATTCCACCATTGTCCGGGTGCATCAGCACGGCGCCGGCGGAAGGGGGGATTGAGAGAAACCGCATTGGCCGTTCGCGCGGTGGGCTCACGACCAAGGTTCATACCAGGGCTAATGCGGAAGGGTTGGCGGTCGGCTTCCACATGAGGCCCGGCCGGGCGCCGGACATGACGGTCTACGACGATCTCATGGCGGAGGGAGAGGGATTCGAACCCCCGGAGGGCTTGCACCCTCAACGGTTTTCAAGACCGCCGCATTAAACCGCTCTGCCACCCCTCCGTCCGGGCGTCAACCGGCGCTATCCCCTGTAGCCGCGAACGCCGGGCGGGGCAACGCTTACTCCGCCATCCTGGCGGCGATGTCGCCGAGCGTCGAACCCGCCAGCGCCGCGAGCAGCCCGTGCTCGGCCGCCGCCAGCGGCCGCGCCAGCGCCTCCCCGATGCGCGCCCCGACCGGGCAGGCGCTGTTGGGCGGGGAAGTGTGCGGCTTGAACAGGGTGGCGTCCTCCACCGCCCGGTACACATCGGCCAGCGAAATCGCGGTCGCCGGCCGCGCCAGCGAAAACCCGCCGTGGCGCCCGGCGTGGGAGGCCACGAGATCGGCCTCCTCAAGCGCCGCCATCAGCCGCCGGATCACCACCGGATTGGTGCCGACGCTGCGGGCGATCAGTTTCGAACACACGGGCGCTTTCGCCTTCTGGTGCGCCAGCACCGCAAGGATGTGAATGGCGACGACGAACTTCGACGACGACAGCATTCGTCCAGAAATAGGCCGCGCCACCGGCCGCTGCAAGCCGCGAGCCGGCTTAGCCGTTCGTTAACGACGTCGCCGGCAAAGTCGAAGTCTCGACTCCGTCCGGGCCAAACCGATGCGCATGCGGCTTTTCGATCTGGCGGTCACGGCGGGCACGCTGTGCCTGGCGGGATACATCGGCTGGCACATTTTCGAGGGACCGCGCAGTTTCGCCAACCGCGACGCGCTCGACCGGAAGATCGCCGCGCTCGAGATGAAGCGCGATGAGATCGTCGCCCGCCGCGTGGCCTTCGAGAAAAAGGTGGCGCTGCTGCGTCCCGACTCGATCGACCCGGACCTCCTCGACGAACTGTCGCGCTCCACGCTGGGCTACGGCGGCAAGGGCGACATCGTCATGGAGCTCAACCCCGTCAACGGGCGCTAAAGCATCATCCCGCCAAATGGCTGCCGCCTGGCGGATCAAGATGATGTAAGGCCACAGAGTGGGAGCGGCCGGGTGCAGTCAGGTCGCAAGCCTGCTCTAACGCGTCGTAAATCGTCACATTTTCGGTTCATGTTGACGCTCGCTTGCTGCTATCGTTGATTGCGCAAGGACCAGAGACACCGGAGGCGATGCATGGCGAAGCGGCAAGCGGCGGACGGCAAACCGGCGCAGTTCACGCGCGAGGAGGAGCTTTCCGCCTACCGCGCCATGCTGCTCATCCGCCGCTTCGAGGAGCGCGCCGGCCAGCTTTACGGCATGGGCTACATCGGCGGCTTCTGCCACCTCTACATCGGCCAGGAGGCCGTCGTCGTCGGCATGCAGATGTGCCTGAAGGAGGGCGACCAGGTCGTCACCTCCTACCGCGACCATGGCCACATGCTCGCCTGCGGCATGGACCCGAAGGGCGTGATGGCCGAGCTCACCGGCCGCCGCAACGGCTACTCGAAGGGCAAGGGCGGCTCCATGCACATGTTCAGCCGCGAGAAGCACTTCTATGGCGGCCACGGCATCGTCGGCGCGCAGGTGCCGATCGGGGCCGGGCTCGCCTTCGCCAACCGCTACCGTGGCAACGACAATGTCAGCCTCACCTACTTCGGCGAGGGCGCCGCGAACCAGGGCCAGGTTTACGAGACCTTCAACATGGCCTCGCTGTGGCGGCTGCCGGTGATCTTCATCATCGAGAACAACCGCTACGCCATGGGAACCTCGATCACCCGCGCGGCGGCGAAATCGGAGGAGCTGTATCTGCGCGGCGCCGCCTACGGCATCGAGGGCGAGCAGGTGGACGGCATGGACGTGCGCGCGGTAAGGGAAGCCGGCGCGCGGGCGGTCGCCTGGTGCCGCGCCGGCAAGGGGCCGTATGTGCTGGAGATGCTCACCTACCGTTACCGCGGCCACTCCATGTCCGATCCCGCCAAGTACCGCACCAAGGAAGAGGTGCAGAAGATGCGCGAGGAGCACGACCCCATCGAGCAGGTCAAGCAGCGGGTGATTTCGTCCGGCCTCGCCAGCGAGGACGACCTGAAGACGATCGACGCCGAGATCCGCGTCATGGTGGCGCAAGCCGCCGAATTCGCCCAGAACGATCCCGAACCCGACCCGTCGGAACTGTGGACCGACGTTTACGCTCCCGCCTGAGGTCCGCTCCATGCCGGTAGAAATCCTGATGCCTGCGCTGTCGCCCACCATGGAGGAGGGCAAGCTCGCCAAGTGGCTGAAGCAGGAGGGCGACCTGGTGAAGTCCGGCGACGTGATCGCCGAGATCGAAACCGACAAGGCGACGATGGAAGTCGAGGCAGTGGACGAGGGCCGCCTGACCAAAATCCTCATCCCCGCCGGAACGGAGGGCGTGAAGGTGAACACGCCGATCGCCGTGATCGGCGAGGGCGCCGCATCGGGCAACGGGGCGGCCGCACCGGCGCCGCCCGCGCCCGCTCCAGCACCGGCCGCGCTCGCGGCTCCCGCCGTCCAGGTCTCCCCCGCGCCGCCGCCGGCTCCGCCAGCGCCGGTTCCGGGCCTCGCCGAAGACCCGGAGGTTCCGGCAGGCGTCGAGATGGTGCAGATGACGGTGCGCGACGCGCTGCGCGAGGCGATGGCGGAAGAGATGCGCCGCGATCCGTCCGTGTTTCTGATCGGCGAGGAGGTGGGCCAGTACCAGGGCGCCTACAAGATCAGCCAGGGGCTGCTCGACGAATTCGGCCCGCAGCGGGTGGTGGACACGCCCATCACCGAGCACGGCTTCACCGGCCTTGCAGTGGGCGCCGCGTTCGCCGGCCTTCGCCCCATCGTCGAGTTCATGACCTTCAACTTCTCGATGCAGGCCATCGACCACATCATCAATTCCGCCGCCAAGACGCGCTACATGTCGGGCGGGCAGATGGACGCGCCGATGGTGTTCCGCGGCCCCAACGGCGCGGCGGCCCGCGTCGCCGCCCAGCACAGCCAGGACTACGCCGCCTGGTACAGCCACATTCCCGGACTGAAGGTCATCCAGCCGTACTCCGCCGCCGACGCCAAGGGCCTGCTCAAGGCGGCGATCCGCGATCCGAACCCGGTGATCTTCCTCGAAAACGAAATCCTCTACGGGCGCACCTTCGACGTTCCCAGGGTCGCCGACTGGGTGCTACCCATCGGCAAGGCGCGCATCGCCCGCAAGGGCAGGGACGTGACCATCGTTTCGTTCGGCATCGCCATGACGTATGCGCTCGCCGCCGCCGAAACCCTCGCCGCCGAAGGCGTCGAGGCCGAGGTGGTGGATCTGCGCACGCTGCGGCCGATGGACGTTCCCGCCATCGTCGAGAGCGTGAAGAAGACCAATCGCTGCGTGGTGGTGGAGGAGGGCTGGCCGCAGTGCTCCATCGGCTCGGAGGTCTCGGCCCAGCTCATGGAGCGCGCCTTCGACTGGCTGGACGCGCCGGTGGCCCGGATCGCCGGGCGCGACGTGCCGATGCCGTACGCCGCCAATCTCGAAAAGCTGGCGCTGCCGACGGCTGCCGACGTGGTGGCGGCCGCGAAAGCCGTGCTTTACCGGTGACGCCATGACCGAACTCGCCTTCGTTTCCGAAGACCGGCTGTTCGACGGCCACCTCATCCGCTTCGCTGGCCTCAGCGGCGACAGGCGGGTGACGTGCGCGGTGACGCTGGTGGCGCTGAAGCAGCTTGATCCGTCGCTTCCGCACGAGGGGCTTCTGCCGTCGGAAATGTTCGTCGCCGCCTACGACCGGCACATGACCGACATCCACCACATCTGCCGCCAGAAGCACGCCCGCGGCGACTACGAGACCGAAGGCGAGATCGACATCGTCGTGCATCGCTCGGACGTGAAGTCCCGGCGCGCCTGAACACCAGACCCGCTCACGAGACCCGCCCGATGCCGACGCCGATCCTGATGCCAGCGCTGTCGCCCACGATGGAGAAGGGCAAGCTCGCCAAATGGCTCAAGCGCGAGGGCGACGCGGTGAAGGCGGGCGACGTGATCGCCGAGATCGAGACCGACAAGGCGACGATGGAGGTCGAGG
>DAIODI010000220.1:0-4110 GCA_036746875.1 Aestuariivirgaceae bacterium
GCCGGCGGAGAATTCGGAGATCAGCGAACCTTTCCTGAACCACAGGCAGCCGAAAGTGCGCATTCTCGAGTCGAAACCTTCCGAAGCTGGGTTAGAGACGGTTAGCAGAAACGGCATAATGAGCAGTTAACCCAACACCACAGAGACAGCACGGCGGGCCCGGCCGCCGCGCCGGACGGCGATCCGTTTCCACCCCGCTCACACTTGCCCCGATCATCCAATCGCATGGCGGATGGTTGGGCGTGACAACCGGCGCAGCGGTGCTAGACTTGGCGCAACTGAAAGATTTGGGAGACCGTGCGGGCGGTCGCCCGTCCGTCCGCCCGGCGAAGCGGCGGCGGGCGAGGCGCGCGTGCGCGGGCCGCCATGGATCGAACGATTAATCACGATCGTCCCCTGCCGGGCGAGGCGACGGGGCGTCGCGGGGTTTCGCCGGAGCGCAAAGGCGCGGGCTCCGCTCGCCAGGGCGTATCCCGGGGCGATCCGCTCTATGGCGCGCTGGATCTTGGCACCAACAACTGCCGGTTGCTGCTGGCCGCGCCGTCGCCCGGCGGGTTCCGGGTGGTCGATGCGTTTTCCCGCATCGTGCGGCTGGGCGAGGGGGCCGGCCACAGCGGTCAGCTCAACGAGGCGGCCATGGGCCGCACCATCGCAGCCTTGCGCGTCTGCGCCAACAAGCTGCGCTGGTGGAACGTGGACCGCCAGCGCCTCATCGCCACCGAAGCCTGCCGCATGGCCGAAAACGGTCCGGCCTTTCTCGACCGCGTCGAGGACGAGTTGGGCCTGAGGCTCGAAATCATCGACCGCCACACCGAGGCGCGGCTTGCGGTGGCCGGAGCCTCGCCGCTGATCGATCCCGACGCCCGCGACGTGCTGCTGTTCGACATCGGCGGCGGCTCGACCGAGCTGAGCTGGGTGTCGGCCTCCCGGGGTCCGCACGCCATCGAAGCCTGGACCTCGATGCCGGCGGGCGTCGTCACCATCGCCGAGCGGTTCGGCGGCGAGGAGGTCTCGGCCGAGCCCTTCGAGGCGATGTGCGCCCATGTTCGCCCGATGGTTCGCGCCTTCGCCGGGAGCCTCGCGGCGGGCGCCGGCCGGCGCATCCCCGACCACATTCTCGGCACCTCCGGGACCGTGACGACGATCTGCGGCGTTCACCTCGATCTCCGCCGCTACGACCGGAGCCGCGTCGACGGGTGCTGGCTGCGGCGCGACGATATCTTCCGCGTCACCGAATCCTTGCGGGCGATGTCCTACGGCGAGCGCGTCCGCCATCCCTGCATCGGCGCCGAGCGCGCCGACCTCGTGCTCGCCGGCTGCGCCATCCTCGTCGAGATCATCGAGGCGTGGCCCGCCGGGCGCGTGCGCGTCGCCGACCGGGGGTTGCGGGAGGGCATCCTGACCGGATTGATGACCGAGGACGGGGCCTATGGCCGGTCCGGGTAGGCCCAGGGGTTACGGGCGCAAGAACGGCAAGCCCGCCGCGCCCGGCGGGACGCGCGCGCTGACCCGGCGGGTGAAGACGGCGAAGGGCCGCACCGTCTCCTCCAAGCTGTGGCTCGAACGGCAGCTCAACGACCCCTACGTCGCCGCCGCGCAGCGCCACGGCTATCGCAGCCGCTCGGCCTTCAAGCTGATCGAGATCGACGCCGAAGCGCCGTTCCTGAAGGCCGGCATGGTGTTGGTGGACCTCGGGGCGGCGCCCGGCGGCTGGTCGCAGGTCGCCTCCGAACGGCTTGGCGCAAAGGGCAGGATCGTCGCTATCGACATGCACGGCATGGACCCCTTGCCCGGCGTCGCCGTCCTTCATCGCGACTTTCTGGACGAGGGCGCGGCGGCCGAGCTCATCGCCGCGCGCGGCGGCGCCAGGGCCGACGCGGTGATCTCCGACATGGCCGGCCACGCCACCGGCCACCGCCAGACCGACCATCTGCAGATCATGGCGCTGTGCGAGGCGGCGCTCGATTTCGCCCGCCGGGTGCTGAAGCCGGGCGGAACCTTCCTGTGCAAGGTGCTGCGCGGGGGAACCGAGGGCGAACTCCTCGCTCGGATGAAGCGCGACTTCGCCTCCGTCCGCCATGTCAAGCCGAAGGCGAGCCGGGCCGATTCGGCGGAACTGTTCGTGCTGGCGCGGGGCTTTCGCGGGGCGGCGCACGATCGCCCCGACGGCGGCGCGCCGGACGGCGCTTGACAACCGGCGGGCGTTGCAGCGACGGTGCGCCGGGGGCACGAAAACGCGAGATACCGTCCATGCCGCTGTCGCGCCGCGCTGCATTCGCCTTGCCGTTGCTGGCGCTCGCCAACCCCCTTGCGGTCGCCGTCCCGGCGCTCGCCGACGCCTGGGACGAGCTGAAGCCCGCCGTCGTCGGGGATCGTGCGAGCCTGCCCGGCGCCGGCGTCGTCACGCTGCTTGCCCCCTACCGCGCCGAGGACGACCGCAAGGCGCCGGTTGAGGTCAGGGCCGCGTTCACGGACGGCCGCACCGTGAAGGCGATCACGGTGGTCATCGACGAGAACCCGATGCCGGTCTCGGCGGTGGTGTCGCTGGCGCAGCCGCGCGCGGCGATCACCTTCGCGGCGAACATGCGGCTTAACGGTCCCTCGAAGGTGCGCGCCATCGTGGAGGCGAGCGACGGCGCCCTCTACATGGCGGAAGCCCCGGTCAAGACCTCCGGGCTCGGCGCCTGCGCCGCGCCTCCCGGCGTCGATCTGAAACTCGCCGAGAACACGCTGGGCGACATGGACGCCGCGATGCTGGCCTCGGGGACCAGCGAGGCCGGCCACGCGGTGCGCCGGGCGCGGCTCGATATCCGGCACCCGAACCTCACCGGCCTGCAGATGGATCAGATCACGCTGCTCTACATTCCGGCGCGCTACGTGAGCGACATCGAGGTGAAGCAGGGCGCCGACACGGTGCTCACCATCAAGGGCGGCATTTCGCTCAGCGAGGATCCGTCGATCAGCTTCGACTGGCGCGACACCGGCGGCGCGCCGCTGGCCGTCACCATCACCGACACGTCGGGCGCCGTGTTCCGCAGGACGTTTCCGGTCGGCCCCGGCGCGTGATGTCGGCGGCGGGCTCTCCCCGCGTCACCGGGCCGTTCTGCTTTCACCGGGCCGTTCTGCTTTCACCGGGCTTGACCCGGTGATCCTTTTGGAACCGCTGCGGCTGGAAAAGGGACCCGCCGGCACGGCTGCGGGAACGACAAGGGGCGGCGGAGAATTGGACCCGCCGGCACGCCCGCGGGAACGACGAGGGGCGGCGTGGCAGGCGGCGTGCTGATCATGCTCCGCCCTCGACCTCGAACCATGTCGAAAGGCCGGTGTCGGCGCGCTCCGGGATCTGCGATTCGATCAGCCACTTGCCGGGGTTGTCGGCCCGGAAGGCGATCGTCAGCGTGGAGCGCGCCGCGACGGCCACCACATCCCGCAGGCCCGGCTCGTCCACCGCCGCGCCGCCGCGCTTGACGATCCGCGCGCTGTGGCCGTGGAGATGCAGCGCCTGCGCCCAGTCGGTGCGGTTGTCGAAGGTGATCGCAACCACCGCGTCCTTCGGCGCGACGAACAGCGGCTTTTCGGGTAGGCCCGCGTGTCCCGCCACCGCCCAGAGGAGGCGCGTCTCCAGAAGCTGACGGACGTCGAGCGTGAAGTCTCCGACCTTTGCCGACGCCAGGCCGCCGCCCGCACCGCCCTCGATGGGGATCGTCACCTCCAGCGCCCCGCCGGTCGCCACATCCGCCGCCGGGTTCGGCGGCAACGCCGGGTCCGTGCCGTCGTCGGCCCGGTGTTCGCCCTGCCGCGCAAGGTAGGCCAGCTCCAGCGGCTCGCCGGCGATCTCGATGGCGAACGTCACCTCCTGGTCGCCCCTCGGGAACACCAGATCGGCGCGCCCGCCGGGGAGCAGCTCCATCGGCTCTTCGCCGATGTGCCGGGCGGGGATCGGCTGGCCGTCGCGCGCGACGATCCACGGGTCAGCGCCCTTGACGAGGACGCCCATGGTTCGCGCGTTGGCGGCGTTGACCAGCCGCACGCGCACCCGCGCGCCGGCGTCCGCCTTCAGGCGCGGGCGCGACCGGCCGTTGACGGTGAACCAGTTGCCCAGCCGGCCGG
>DAIODI010000221.1:0-4088 GCA_036746875.1 Aestuariivirgaceae bacterium
GACCCGCCAGACGCCGATGCGCCGATGGGGCGACCCGGACGAGCTGGTTGGCGCCGTCGGCTACTTCGCCGCCCCGGCTGCAACCTTCGTGACCGGGCAGGTGCTGTCGGTGGACGGCGGGTACACCATCGTCTAGCGGAACTTGGCCTGACGGGAATGAGGCCGGCCGCTCTATCCCTACTGGGTTTGCATCATCTTGTGCCGGCAGCCGGTGTCCGCCGGGCGGGATGGCGCCCTGGGGCAGCGAGAATTGCGGAGGGCGAAATCCGGTCTTGCCTGCGATCGCGTGCGCGATCGAAAATCATTCGTGATCAACCGCCGGAGTCGCCGCCATGGGAATGCTCGAAGCCAGACGCTGTCTCCCCGCCGCGCTGCATCCGTTCAGCGCCAGGGTGTTCGACATGTACGAGTCCCGGTTGATCACCACCGGCGAGTTCCTGCGCTGGTTCCACATGCCGAACTCCGACTACCTGCCGCTCGGCGTGTGCATCGTCCATCATGTGGACCCGGACTATGTGCCGGGCACGCTCCAGCCAGACATCCTCAACGCCTACGCGAAGTCCTGACGCGGCCGCTTCACTTGACTTTGCGAAGCGCCGCGCCGCAGTGTCGGGGCCGTTATCCACCACCCGGGCATGCCTGCCGTGACCCAGTTCATCCGCTGGTACGACGATACGCTCCCGCCGGAGATCTGCCGCGAGATCATCCGCCGCTTCGACGCCGATCCGCGCCGCATGGTGGGCAAGGTGTCCGGCAACCTGGGGCCGGAGACCGACACCAAGGCCAAGCAGACGATGGAGCTTCTGCTCGACAACGCCTGGGCCGACATCCAGCAGGCGTTGCAGAAATCGATGTCGGCGGGGCTCGGCATGTACCAGCGCGATGTGAAGTTTCTGGCCGGGTCCGATCACAAGTCGCTCTACGCCGAACCGCTGCGGATCAAGAAGTACGACATCGGCGGCCAGTTCTCCTGGCACATCGACTGCAACTCGGCGCAGAACCACACCCGCGTGCTGGCCGTGCAGTGGTACTTCAACGACGTGGCGGAGGGCGGCCACACGGAGTTCGAGGACCAGAAGGTGGCGATCCCCTGCAAGGAGGGCAGGCTGGGTTTCTTCCCCGTGTCGTGGACCTACCGGCACCGCGGCGCGCCGCCCTTGAGCGGCCCAAAATACGTCTGTACCACATTCGTCCACCCCCGCTTCTGACGAAAGACGCACCACGCATGGACATCAGGCAGGACGTGCTTGCCGCCATCGGCAATACGCCCCTCATCCGGCTCAGAAAGGCGTCGGAGGAGACCGGCTGCGCGATTCTCGGCAAGGCCGAGTTCCTGAACCCCGGCCAGTCGGTGAAGGACCGCGCCGCGCTCTTCATCAT
Organism: Aestuariivirgaceae bacterium; assembly: GCA_036746875.1. Lineage (GTDB taxonomy): Bacteria > Pseudomonadota > Alphaproteobacteria > Rhizobiales > Aestuariivirgaceae > DAIODI01. Next base: position 1,381 of record DAIODI010000221.1, read on the forward strand.
CAGGGACGCGGTCGAGCGCGGCGAGCTGAAGCCGGGCGGAACCATCGTCGAGGGCACCGCCGGCAACACCGGCATCGGCCTCGCCATGGTGGCGAACGCGCTTGGCTTCCGCACCGTCATCGTGATCCCGGAGACGCAGTCGAAGGAGAAGAAGGAGACGCTGCGTCTCCTCGGGGCCGAGCTCGTCGAGGTGCCGGCCGTTCCCTACAAGAACCCCAACAATTACGTGCGTTACTCGGAACGGCTGGCGAAGAAGCTCGCCGCCGAACGCGACGGCGGCGCGATCTGGGCGAACCAGTTCGACAACGTCGCCAACCGCCGCGCCCACATTGAGACCACGGCGGAGGAGATCTGGCGGCAGACCGACGGCGCCGTGTCGGGCTTTGTGTGCGCGGTGGGCTCCGGCGGCACGCTGGGCGGCGTCTCGGACGGCCTCAAGGCGAAGAACCGGGCCGTGAAGATCGGCCTCGCCGACCCCCACGGCGCGGCGCTCTACAGCTGGTACAAGACCGGCGAGCTCAAGGCCGAGGGCTCCTCGATCACCGAAGGCATCGGCCAGGGCCGGATCACCAGGAACCTTGAGGGCGCGGTGGTGGACGAGGCCTACCGCATCGCCGATGCGGAAGCGCTCGACATCGTGTTTCACCTGCTCGAACACGAGGGCCTGTGCCTCGGCGGCTCGTCGGGCGTCAACATCGCCGGGGCCATCCGCCTCGCCCGCGACCTGGGGCCGGGGCACACCATCGTCACCATCCTGTGCGACTACGGCACGCGCTACCAGTCAAAGCTCTACGACCCGGCGTTCCTGCGCTCGAAGGACCTGCCCGTTCCCGCTTGGCTGGCGAAGCGGCCGGCGGCGATCCCGCAGGTGTTCGAGGAGGTTCCGGCGTGACCGCGCTTCTCCACCGCGACGACGCCTATGCGCGCGCCTGCGCCGCGACGGTGGTGGAGATCACCGAACGCGGCGGCGTCGTGCTCGACCGAACGGTGTTTTACGCCCTCGCCGGCGGCCAGCCCGGCGACCGCGGCCGTCTCGACGTGGCCGGGTGCGAGCCGGTCTCGATCGTCACCACGGTCAAGGACGAGGCGGGGCGCATCGTCCATGTGCCGCAGGATGGCTCGCCGCCCCCCGGCGTCGGAGCGGCCGTCACCGCCGCCATCGACTGGGACCAGCGCTACGGCTGCATGCGCGCCCACACCGCCATGCACCTGCTGTGCGCGCTCGTGCCGTTTCCGGTCACCGGCGGACAGATCGGCGCCGACGGCGGGCGGCTCGACTTCGACATCCCCGACCCATCGGCCGTATCGCGCGAAGACCTCGAAGCCCGGCTCAACCGGCTGATCGCGGAGAACCATCCGGTGAGCGAGCGCTGGATCACCGACGCCGCGCTTGCCGCCAATCCGGGGCTCGTGCGCACCATGTCGGTGAAGCCGCCCACCGGCGCGGGCACGGTGCGGCTGGTCGCCATCGGCGAGAACGGCGCGGTGGATCTCCAGCCGTGCGGAGGCACGCATGTTCGCGCCACCGCCGAGATCGGCCCGGTGACCGTCGGGCGGATCGAAAGCAAGGGCCGCCAGAACCGGCGCATTCGCGTCTCGCTGGCAGGGGAGCCGCCACCATGCCGACCATGACCGACGACCTGGTTTCGACCGATTGGCTGGCGGCGCGCCTCGACGCCCCCGACATCGAGATTGTGGACGCCTCCTGGCATCTGCCGACGGAGAAGCGCGACGCCAGGGCCGAGTATCTCGCCGGGCACATCCCGGGCGCGGCGTTCTTCGACATCGACGACATCTGCGACATCGACAATCCGCTGCCGCACATGCTGCCCAAGGCGGAGAAGTTCGCCCAGCGGGCTCGCCGTCTCGGGCTTGGCGACGGCAAGCGCATCGTCGTCTACGACACGCAGGGGCTGTTCTCCGCGGCGCGCGTGTGGTGGATGTTCAAGGTGTTCGGCCACCGCGACGTGGCGGTGCTCGACGGCGGCTTTCCGAAATGGACGCGCGAAGGCCGCCCGGTGGAGGATGGCCCGGCCGGTCCGCGCCAGGACCGGCATTTCACCGCCCGCTACCAGACCATGCTGGTGAAGGACCGCGACGAGGTGCTGGCGGCGATGAAATCGGGATCGATGATGATCGCCGATGCGCGCGGCCGCGGCCGCTTCACCGCCGCCGAGCCGGAGCCGCGTCCGGGGTTTCGCGGCGGGCATATTCCGGGGGCGAAGAACGTCCACTACGCGAGCCTGCTGAACCCCGACAAGACGATGCGGACGAAGGAAGATATCCGCCAGGTCTTCATCGACGCCGGGATCGACCTGAAGAATCCGGTCATCACCTCCTGCGTGGCCGGCGTCACGGCGGCGATCCTCACCCTCGGCCTCGCCATCATCGGCCACGGCGACAACGCGCTCTACGACGGCTCGTGGGCGGAATGGGGCGCCGACCCGGCGCTGCCGGTGGAGGTCACGGGCTGATGGCGAGCCCGCCCCGCAAGCCCGCCCGGCGCGGCGCGAGCGGCAAGCCGCGCGCCCTCGAAACCGTGGTGACGTTCCTTGAGATGACCGCCAATCCGGGGCTTCGGCATCAGGCGCCCGTCAACATCCCCGGCCTGGCGCTGATGCGGGCGACGAGGCCGCCAGTCCATTTCTACCGCTACCTCTACGACACCGTGGGGCGCTACTACTTTTGGGTGGACCGCTAGAAGATCT
>DAIODI010000222.1:0-4084 GCA_036746875.1 Aestuariivirgaceae bacterium
GACGCGAGGAGCTGCTGGCCACCCCCGGCGATTACCGCGCCATCGACAGTCCCGGCGGCCCCATCGTGCTGATCCGCGGGCAGGACGGCGTGTTGCGCTGTTTCGCCAACGTCTGCCGGCATCGCGGGTCCATCCTGCTCGAAGGGGAGGGCAACACGGCGTCGCGCATCATCTGCCCGTATCATGCGTGGAGCTACCTCTCCGACGGCCGCCTCTACGGCTGCCCGGACATGAAGGACGCGGAAGGCTTCGACCGGGTCGAGAACGGCATGGTCGCGCTGCGGCTCGACATCTGGGCCGGGTTCGTCTTCGCCAGCTTCTCGCAGGACGGGCCCTCGCTGATCGACCATCTGGGCGATTTTCCGCAGCGCATGGCTACGCACCGGCCGGCCGACATGCGCTGCACCTGGCGCACCACGCTTCAGCCCAACTGCAACTGGAAGCTCATCCTCGAAAACGCCATGGAGACCTACCACACCGGCATCGTGCACCGGAACACGGTGGGGGCGCAGCAGTCCCGCACGCTGCCGACGCGTGGGCAGTGGATCTGCATCCAGGTGATCTCAGGGCGCAGCATCGCCACGCTGCCCGGCGAGGCGCCGCCGTTTCCGCCCATCGAGGGGCTGGACGAGGACGCCCGGCAGGGCACCTACTTCACCGTCATCTTTCCCACCTGCCAGTTCGTCATGGCGCAGGATTGCCTGTGGTGGCTGAACGTCACGCCGTTGGCGCACAACCGCTCCATCCTCGAAATCGGCGGCTGCTTTCCGAAGCAGGCGCTGGACGATCCCGATTTCCGCGCCAAGGCCGCCCCGTACGAGGCGCGCTGGGAGGCGGTGGGCAAGGAGGACGTCGGCATCCTCGAGAAGCAGCAGGTGGCGCTTGCCTCCGCGCTCTACCGTCCGGGACCGCTGTCGTGGCGCGACGACATGGTGCAGGCCATGGGCGTCTGGGTGCTGAAGCGCCTCGGCCACTGATCCATGGGCGCGCTCGATCCGCTGTTTGCGCCGCTGACGCTGCGTCATCTGACGATCCGAAACCGGTTCCTCTCCACCAGCCACGCGCCGGGCTACGCCGACGGCGGCGACATCACCGAGCGCTACATCGCCTACGAGCGCGAGAAGGCGCGCGGCGGCGTCGGCCTCGTGCAGTTCGGCGGCGCCACCGCCGTCTCCATCGAGAACTCGTTCCATTACGGCCAGATCAACGGCGCGGTGGACGCCGTGATCGCGCAGTACCGGCGCATGGCGGCGGCGATCCACGGCGAGGGCGCGAAGTGCACCGTCCAGCTCACCCACGGCGGACGGCGCGAGCGCTGGGACAGCATCAACTGGCTGCCCGCCTTCTCGCCCTCGCCGTTGCGCGAGCTGTCGCACCGCTCGTTTCCGGCGGCGATGGAGGATCACGACATCGACCGCATCGTCGCCGACTACGCCCGCGCCGTGGCGCGCGCCCGCGAGGGCGACCTCGACGGGGTGGAAATCTCGACGCAGGCCGGCACCCTGATCGAGCAGTTCTGGTCGCCCGCCATGAACACGCGGCAGGACGCCTGGGGCGGCTCGCTGCACAACCGGATGCGCTTCGGTCTTGAGGTGCTCGCCGCCTGCCGGAAGGCGGTGGGGCCGGATTTCCTCATCGGTATCCGCATGCCCGGCGACGAGATGCTGAAAGGCGGGTTGACGCAAGGCGACTGCGTGGAGATCGCCCGGGCGCACGCGGCGTCGGGCCTCATCGACTTCATCAGCGTGGTGGGCGGCGTCGCCGTCGATCACCAGGCGATCGCCCGCATCTGGCCGACCATGTGGGTTCCCTCCGCCGCCTACCTGCCGCTCGCCGGGGCGATCCGCCAGGCGGCCCGGGAGGCGGGAACCGGCGTCGCCGTGTTCCACGCCACCCGCATCACCGACGCCGCCACCGCCGTCCATGCGGTGAAGGAGGGTTTCGTGGACATGGTGGGGATGACGCGGGCCTTCCTCGCCGACCCGCACCATGTCCGCAAGCTCGCCGAGGGCCGCGAGGCGGAAATCCGCCCGTGCGTCGGCGCAGGCTACTGCGTGGACCGGGTGATCTCGGGGAAGGATGCGCTGTGCGCCCACAACGTGGCGACGGGGCGGGAACTTGCGTTACCGCAGGTGATCCGGCCGGCTGACGGGCGGAAGAAGCGCGTCAACGTCGTCGGCGGCGGCCCGGCGGGGCTTGAGGCGGCGCGGGTGCTGGCCGCGCGCGGGCACGCCGTGCGGCTCTTCGAGGCGGCGGGCGATCTTGGCGGCCAGGTGCTGATCGCCGGGCGCGGCGGCTGGCGGCGCGATCTCTCCGGCATCGTCCGCTGGCTGGGGCGGGAGATGGAGCGGCTTGGCGTAGAGGTTCGCCACAACGTCTACGCGGGGTGCGCCGAGGCGCTCGACGGCGACCCCGACGCGGTGATCGTCGCCACCGGCGGCCTGCCGAAGGTGGGGGATTTCGCCGGCGCCGATCTCGCCACCACCGTCTGGGACGCGCTCACCGCCGACATCTCCGCCGTGAAGGAGGCGCTGGTGCTGGATGAAAGCGGCGACCATCCGGCGTTGCAGGCGGCCGAAGCGTTGGCGAAGGCGGGGGCGAAGGTGGAGCTGGTGACGCCGGACCGCGCCGTGGGGATGGAGCTTCCCGAAACCAACCTCGGCGCGCATCTCACCGAACTGCACAAGGCCGGCGTGACGATCAGCGCCGACACGCGGCTCGTTTCGGTGTCGCGCGCGGGCAACCGGCTGAAGGCGACGCTCGCCAACGCGTTCACCGGGGCGGAACGCCAGCGCATCGTCGACATGGTGGTGGGCGACAACGCCACGCTGCCCAACGACGAGCTTTATCACGCGCTGAAGCCGCTTTCGCGCAATCTCGGCGAGGTCGATCTCCACGCGCTGGCGGAGGCGCGGCCGCAGGCGGTGGCGCGCAACGGGGACGGGCGCTTCGACCTCTACCGCATCGGCGACGCCTGGGCCTCGCGCAATATCCACGCCGCCATGCTTGACGCCATGCGGATCGCGGCGGCGATGTAGGGGCGGGCTTCAGCGGCGCGCTCAACCAGTGAGAGCTTGCGCCGTGCTCTCGTGTCCCTGGCGGTCTTGGTCGTGGCGCTCTTCGGATTTGGCGCGTCATCCGGCCAAGCGGCCGCCACTCGGCGGGATGATGCTGTAGCCTACCGCCGCGCGGTGACGGTGATCTCGACGGCGCAGCCGCCGGCGAGGCGGGAAGCCTCCACGCAGGTGCGGGCCGGCTGGCGGCCTTCGGGGAAGTGTTTCACCCAGGCCCGGTTGAGGGCCGCCATCTCGCCGAGGTCGGTGAGGTGAACGAGCGCCCGCACCACACGGTCGAGACCGAGGCCAACCTCGGCGAGCGCCGCGGCGATGCCGGCGAGGCAGGCGTCGGCTTGCGTCTCCACATCGCCGTTCGGTTGCGTCACGCCGGGAAGGTCGATCGCCACCACGCCGGAGACGTGCGCGTAAAGGTCGTCGAGCACGATGTGGCTGAACGGCCAGCCTTCGGTCGCAAGCGCCCCGGTGAAGACATGCGCGATCCCCGCCGGGAGCGCGCCCTCAGCCAAGGTAGGCTTCCTTCACCTGCGGGTTGGCCAGCAACTCCGCGCCGGGTCCCTGCAGCACGATCTCGCCGGTCTCGATGACGTAGCCGTAGTCGGCGATCTGCAGCGCCATGAAGGCGTTCTGCTCGACCAGCAGCACCGCCACGCCCTGCTTCCTGATCGCGACAATGGTTTCGAAGATCTGCTGGATCAGGATCGGGGCGAGCCCCATGCTCGGCTCGTCGAGCAGCAAGACGCGCGGGTTCGCCATCAGCCCGCGGCCGATCGCCAGCATCTGCTGTTCGCCGCCCGACAGCGTTCCGGCGATCTGCGAGTAGCGCTCGCGCAGCACCGGGAACATCGCCAGGCATTTCTCCTCGGTGTCGGCGATCCATTTCCTGTCGTTGATCAGAAATGCGCCGATCTTCAGGTTCTCCGCCACGGTGAGGCGCGAGAAGATGCGCCGGCCTTCGGGCACGTGGATCAGGCCCTTGCCGACGATCTGGTTGGCGGGAACCTCGCGCA
>DAIODI010000223.1:0-4052 GCA_036746875.1 Aestuariivirgaceae bacterium
TCGATGCAATAACGTAGGTCTGCGGAACAAACCTCTCGAAGTTGCTCGGGGGTTCCCAAGCATTTGTACGGCTCATAAACGGGCGCTATGAACTTTTTGCCAGAATTTAGAAGTCTTGATATTACATTGCTGATGTAGTATTCTCCCCTACTGCTCTCCCCCATGCGTAGTACATGTTTGCAGGCATCTTTTAATTCAATCGCGCTTGGGAAGAAATACGCACCGCTGCATGCCCTGTCTGATATCTTATCTTTCTCTGCAATCGCCACCGCGCGCAACAACGGCCGGGCGGTGCGCACCGCCCTGTCGCGGGATGTGTGGGAGGCGCTCAACACCACCTACAACGAGATGCTCCAGGTGGACCCGGCGCAGCTCGGCCCCGCCCGCCTGCCTGAGGTCCTCGACTGGGTGCGGCAGCGCTCAATGCTGTTCCACGGCGCGATGGTGTCGACGATCCTCAGGAAGGACACCTTCTTCTTCAGCCAGCTCGGCGCCCACATCGAGCGCGCCGATTCGCCCGCCCGCATCCTCGACGTGAAGTACTTCATCCTGCTGCCCGAGACCGCGCCGGTCGGCGGCGAGACCGACAACTGGCAATGGAGCCAGGTGCTGCGCTCGGTGTCGGCGCATCGCGCCTACCGCTGGCTCTACCGCGACAGCCAGTACACCCCGCGGAAGATCGCCGAGTTTCTGATGCTGCGCGAGGAGATGCCGCGCTCGCTGCTCTATTGCTACCGCAACGTCATGGAGGCGCTGGAGGGGCTCGCCGACGACTACGGCGAGCGCCACGCCTGCCACGCCAGCGCCGCCGCCATCGAGGCCGATCTCGCCTCAGGCGACATGGAGGCGATCTTCCAGGCCGGGCTCCACGAGTTCGTCTCCGGGTTCATCGTCCGCAACAACGCGCTCTCCGCCGAGATCGCCGCCGCCTACAACTTCCCGTGAGATCCATGCTGATCCGCGTCCGCCACGTCACGCGCTACCGCTACGCCGAGCCGGTGAAGTATTCCGTGCAGCGGCTGCACCTGTCGCCGCCGTCGTTTCGCGGCCAGCGCGTGCGCGCCTGGCGCATCGAGGCGCCCGGTATCGACACCGCGCTCGCCTACCAGGACGCGTTCGGCAACCTCACCCACGTCGTCAGCCAGACCGGCCTGCACGAGGAGGTGACGGTGATCGCCTCGGGCGAAGTGGAAACGGAGGATTGCGCCGGCATGGTGAGCGACCTCTCCGCTGTCGTGCCCGAGGCCGTGTTCCTGCGCGCCACGCCGGCGACGACGGCCAGCCCGGCGATCATGGCCGTCGCCGCTGAGGCGGCGCGCTACGAGGGGCTCGAACGGCTGCACGCGCTGATGAGCGCGGTGCGTTCCCGGATCGACTATCGCATCGGCTCCACCCACGCGCACACCACCGCCGCTGAGGCGCTGGAGGAGGGGGTGGGGGTGTGCCAGGACCACGCCCACGTCTACATCGCCGCCCTGCGCCACCTCGGTGTTCCCGCCCGTTACGTTTCGGGCTACATGGTGGTGGATCAAGGCGGGGCCGCCGCCGAAGCCAGCCATGGCTGGGCGGAAGCCTTTGCGCCGGATCTCGGCTGGGTGGGGTTCGATGTGGCCAACGTCATCTGCCCGACCGACCGTTACGTGCGGGTCGCGGCGGGACCGGACGCCCGCGCCGTGGCGCCGGTGACGGGCGCACGGCTCGGCGGCGCGGGCGAGGCCCTGGCGGTCTCGCTCGACGTCATGGAAGCGCAGTGACGGCGCGACACGTCAAGAGGGTTCGATGACCTATTGCGTCGGCATGGTTCTCGACAGCGGACTGGTGTTCGCCGCCGACACGCGCACCAACGCCGGCGTCGACAACATCGCCACCTTCCGCAAGCTGCACGTGTGGGAACGGCCGGGCGACCGGGTGCTCGTCCTCCTCACCGCCGGCAACCTCGCCGTCACCCAGGCGGTCGTCAGCCTGCTCACCGAACAGGCGGACCAGCCCGCCCGCAAGGGCGCGAGCCCCAGCCTCCATACGGCCTCCACCATGTTCCAGGCGGCGCAGGCGGTGGGTCAGGCGCTGCGGAACGTGCGCGCCAGCGAGGGCGAGGCGCTTTCGGCGGCCTCCGAGAGCTTCTCGTGCTCGCTGATCTTCGGCGGCCAGATCGGCAAGGAGCGCCCGCGCCTGTTCAATGTCTACGCCGCCGGCAACTTCATCGAGGCCACCGCCGACACGCCGTTCTTCCAGATCGGCGAGCACAAGTACGGCAAGCCCATCCTCGACCGCGTGGCCGACCGCGGCATGAGCCTCGGCCAGGCCGGCAAGCTCGTGTTGCTCTCCTTCGATTCCACCTTGCGCTCCAATCTGTCGGTCGGCATGCCCGTCGACATGCTGCTCTACGCCCGCGATTCGCTCGCGACGGACGGCGTTCGCCGGATCGACAAGGACGACGCCTACTTCAGGAAACTGTCGTCGGAATGGTCCAGGGCCTTGCGCGCCGCCTTCGCGGCCATTGACGAACTGGACCACTGAGAGGCGGCGCGGCGGCCATGGCGATCGATCATCCCCTGCGCCTGGCGCTGAACGACGAGGTGCATGGCCGCCCCGCGCTCCCCGTGCCGGAGCCGGCGAAGATCAGTCACTTCGCGTTCACCGAAGGCCAGCCCGGCTCGGCGCGCCAGGCGATCGTCGATCTCTGCCGCAGGCTCGGCGCACAGGAGCCCAACCCGGAAATCGGCCACCACACGGTCGTCGCCCATGACCTCGCCATCAAGTGGGAGCAGCATGGGGAGTTCTATACGCTCACCATCGCCGAGGCCGGCCCCGCCGACCAGGCGTTCAACGCCCCCGCCGCCGCCAGCCTTCCCACCGGCTGGCTCGCCACGCTGCCGGGCCAGCGCCTGGTGGCGCTCAACATCGGCGTCCGGAAGGGATCGGGCGAGCGCTTCAACGTGGAGAAGCTGTTCGGCCACGGCGACCTCGCCGGATCTTTCGTCAACGACGGCATGGCGATGATCTGGATGGACTTCCGCATCGGCGCCGACGGCTTCTCGCGCGCCTTCATCCTCGACAAGGGACTGGGGCCGCAGCGCATCGGCCGCCTCGTGCGCCGCATCGTCGAGATCGAGACCTACCGGATGATGGCGCTGCTCACCTTCCCCGTGGCGCGGGCCTTGCAGCCGAAACTGACGCGGCTCGAAACCATGCTGACCAGCGCCATGGGCGAAGCGCCCGCCGCCGGCGGGGCGGACAGCGCGCCGCTTTCGGAATCGGAGCTGCTGGCGCGCATCCAGTCGGCCTCGCGCGAGATCGAGGAGACGCTCAACGTCTCCAACTTCCGCTTCGCGGCGGCGCGCGCCTACTGGACGCTGGTGAACAAGCGCATCGCGGAGCTCGGCGAACAGCGCATCGGCAGCCTGCAACCCATCGAGGTGTTCCTCGACCGCCGGCTCGGGCCCGCCATGAACACCTGCGAGGCGGTGGAGCGCCGCCTCAACGCGCTGGCCGAGCGCAGCGAGCGCGCCTCGAACCTGTTGCGCACCCGCGTCGACATCGCGCTGGAGGCGCAGAACCAGTCGCTGTTGCGCTCCATGGACCAGAACGCCCGCCGCCAGTTGCGCCTTCAGCAGACGGTCGAGGGGCTTTCGGTGGTGGCAATCAGCTATTACCTCGTCTCGATGCTGTCCTATGTCTTCAAGGGCCTGGAGGACGCCCGCCTCTGGACGTTCCACGCGCCCGTCGTCACCGCCATCGCCGCCCCCGTCGTCGTCGCCGCCGTGTGGCTCGTCATGCGCCGCCTGCGCCAGCACCTGATGCAGTAGCGCACGATGTCCGGGCGCACGCGCAAGACCGCCAACGGCGTGAAGGCGGCGAAGGCGAACCTGCCAGCGAAGCCGTGCGCCGCGTGCGGCCGCCCGTTCGTGTGGCGCAGGAAATGGGCGCGCGACTGGGAGACGGTGAAGTTCTGCTCCGACCGCTGCCGCCGGTCCGCGCCTCAGCGCTGACCGGCCGGGCGCAAGAGCCAGCCCGTCACCGCCAGCGCCAGGAAGGCTCCGGCGAGCTGCGCC
>DAIODI010000224.1:0-2543 GCA_036746875.1 Aestuariivirgaceae bacterium
GCGCATGAGGCCGGTGGGGTATTGATCCCGATCAATGTCACGTAAAGTTGATGCCGCGACGGGGTTTCGCGAGCGCCCGGCGCCGTCGTGAAGTCTTCATGCGGCGGGCGCAATCGGTTTGGCGTCGGCAAGGGGGCAGCGCAACACATGGAGCCGAAGACCGGCGAGCAGGACGGAGCGCGGACGATCGACCGGGCCGTTCACGCCGCGGTGGCGAAGCTGACGCAAGGCATATCGCCCTACGCCTTCACGGAATCGCAAATCGACTGGGCATGGCACTTCGCCGCCTCGCCGGGCCTCGCGGCGGAGACCGTGACCCGTTTCGCGCAAAGCCTCGCCCGCATCGCGCTCGCTTCCGCGCAGCGCCAGATGGGGCGCGATGCGCCCGATCCGTTCCCCCGCAACGGCGACCCTTACGAACGCGATCCCCTGTGGTCGACGCCGCCGTACGCGCTGGCCCGGCAGGCGCATCTGGCGCTGACGGACGCGGCTCTGTTCGCGGTGCGCCAGACACGGGGCGTTTCCGCCATCGACCAGGCGCGGACGGAGTTCCTCGTCCGCCAGACGATGGAGGCGCTGGCCCCGCACAACAATCCGTTCGTCAATCCCGACTTCTGGCGGCGCACGCTCGCCGAGGGCGGGCTCAACCTGTGGCGCGGGGCCGGCAACCTCATCGAGGACGTTTCGCGCCGGCTCGACCATCGCCCGCCGGCCGGCGCCGAGGCTTTCACCGTCGGCGGCAACATCGCCGTGACGCCGGGCAAGGTGGTGTTCCGCAACCGGCTGATCGAGCTGATCCAGTACGCGCCGCAAACGCCCGACGTTCACGCCGAGCCGGTGCTCATCGTGCCGGCGTGGATCATGAAATACTACATCCTCGATCTGTCGCCGGAGAACTCGCTGGTGCGCTGGCTCGTTCAGCGCGGGCATACGGTGTTCATCATCTCGTGGCGCAACCCCGGGCCGGACGACCGCGACATCGCCTTCGACGACTACCGCCGCGACGGCGTGATGGCGGCGCTCGACGCCGTGACGGCGATCGCCGGCGGGCGGCAGGTCCACGCCTGCGGCTACTGCATCGGCGGCACCATCCTGTCGATCGCCGCCGCCACCATGGCGCGCGACGGCGACCGGCGGTTGAAGTCGCTGACGCTGCTGGCGGCGCAAACGGACTTTTCCGAAGCCGGCGAGCTGATGCTGTTCGTCGACGAAAGCCAGGTGAGCTTCCTCGAAGACATGATGTGGGACCAGGGCGTGCTCGACACCTGGCAGATGTCGGGCGCGTTCCAGATGCTGCGCGCCAACGACCTGGTCTGGTCGCGCATCCTCAAGGAGTACGTGCTGGGCGAGCGCGACACCCTGACGGACCTGATGGCGTGGAACGCCGACCAGACGCGCATGCCGGCGCTGATGCACTCGCAATACCTGCGCGCGCTGTTCCTCGAAAATCGCCTCACCGCCGGGCGCTATGCGGTCGAGGGCCGGGTGATCGCGCTGCGCGACATCGCCGCGCCGGCGTTCCTCGTCGGCGCCGAGAGGGACCACATCGCGCCGTGGCGGTCGGTCTACAAGTTCCGGCTGTTCGCCGACACCGAGGTGACGTTCGTGCTGGTGGCGGGCGGCCACAACGCCGGCATCGTCTCGCCGCCCGGCAAGGCGAACCGCCGCTACCACATCGCCACCGCTGCCCACGACGACAAGTACGTCGATCCCGACACCTGGCGAACCCGCGCGCCGGCGCATGAAGGCTCGTGGTGGACCGCCTGGGGTGACTGGCTCGCCGCGCGAAGCGATCCCGCCCGGATCGCGCCGCCGCCAATGGGCCGGCCGGAGGGCGCGCTGGGTGACGCCCCGGGGACCTACGTCTTCACCTGATCGGGCGCGGCCGCGGCTGCCTCCCGGCGCGCCCGCCGGGCCGTCGCCTCGCCGCGAATGACATAGAGCGTGGCGGCCATGATGAGGGCCGCGCCGATCCACAGCATCGCCGAGGGCACATCGTCGAACACCAGGTAGCCCGCGATCGCCGCCCAGATCAGCGCCGTGTACTGGATCGGCGCGAGCAGCGAAGCCTCGCCATAGCGAAACGCCGCCGTGGTCACGTACTGCGCCAGCACCCCGGAGAACGCCAGGTAGACGAACAGCCAAACGTCGTCGCCCTGCGGCGTCTTCCACTCGGGGATCATCATGACGCCCATCGCCGTCATCACAATCGAAGAGTTCCAGAACATCATCGAGGGAATGCTCTCGGTCCGGGTCATCGCCCGCGTCAGGATCAGGAACGCCGCATAGGCGACCGCCGACCCGAAGGCGTAGATCGACGCCAGCCCGAAGCCCGCGGCGCTCGGCTGGAACACGATCACCACGCCGACGAAACCCGCCGCCACCGCCAGCCACTGCTTCCAGTTCACCCGTTCGCCGAGGAACATCACCGAAAGCGCCGTCATGATCAGCGGCGAGGCGAACGAGATGGTGATGGCGTTGGCAAGCGAGGTCAGCGCGATGGCGGAGACGAACAGGATCATGTCCACGATCGACAGCGCGCC
>DAIODI010000224.1:2643-4050 GCA_036746875.1 Aestuariivirgaceae bacterium
GGCGCGGGCGTAACCCGTCAGCTGTTGATGCAGGCGCGGTATTCGCGGTTGTAGATCGTCTGCCAGCGGCTGTCGTTGGTCAACACCGCGCCGCCGACTGCGCCCGCCGCCGCGCCGATGCCCGCGCCGCGCCAGCTGCGGCCGGCAAGGCCGCCGATCGCCGCGCCCGCCGCCGCCCCGCGCCCGGCGTTGCGCCGCGTCTCGCGGTCAGCGCGCTCCTGCGCCCGGCGGGAGCACTGCTGGCTGCGCGCCGCCGAGGTGTAGTTTTGGTTGGTCCGCGCCTGCGCTTCGCCGGACGTCGCCACCACGGCGGCCGGAGTGAGGACCGCCACAAACGCGGCGGCGCAGGCGATGGCGAAAGTCGAGCGGATCATGGTGCGAGCTCCGGTTGATTCGAGATCGCAGCCTTGTACCACAACCGAAGCCGCCCCGGCCATCACGGCCGACGTCCCTTACCCGAGCCTGACCCTCAGGAGATGCTCCGGCGGCTCCACGCCCGCAAGGTTCTTCGGATCGGCCACGGGCGCGCCGACCTCCATCCGGACCGGCAGCACGCCGGCCCAGATCGGCAGCGCGTAATCCTCCTCGTCGTCCACCGGCATGCCGGTGCGGATTTTCGCTGACGCCTCGGCGATCTCCATCGACAGGACGTGTGTCGCCTTGAGCTCCTGGCTGTTCATCGGGCGCAGCATGTCCCAGCGGCCGGGGAACAGTCCGTCCACGAACCGTCGCAGCGAAGCCTCGGCCTGCGCCGGGTCGCTTACCCGGCGAGCCTTGCCGAGCAGCATGACCGAGCGATAGTTGGCGGAGTGGTGAAAGGCCGACCGCGCCATCACCAGCCCGTCGAGAATGGTGACGGTGAGGCACACATCCGCCGCGTCCACCGTGCGCAGCATGCGGCTCGCCGAAGAACCGTGCCAGTAGACGCGGTCGCCCTCGCGCCATTGCAGCGTCGGCGTCACGTAGGGCTGGCCGTCGATGACATAGCCCACGCTCGCCACGGGCATGGCGTCCAGAATGGCGTGGATGGTGGCGTGGTCGTAATGCCCGCGCTGGTGCAGGCGCTTCACGCGCACACGTTCGGAAGGGGCGTCGTCAGGGCGGGGCATGGCTGTTTCTCCAATCTCGCCAGAGGGGCGCGCCATCTGCGATAGCTCTTGAGTGGACTGATGAACATATCCACAATCACATCGATGAAGCAGTCCACTTTGGATGCCGCCCTGCTGGCGCTCTCCCTCGATCGCAGCGCGCGCGAGCCCCTGGGGCGGCAGCTGGCGCAGGGACTGCGGCGGCTGATTCTCGCCGGTGGCGTGCCGCCGCGCGGCCGGGTGCCGGCGAGGCGGGCGCAGGCGGAGGAGGGCAAGCGTTCGAGCAGGACGGGGGTGGGGGCGGTAGGGACGGTGGTGG
>DAIODI010000225.1:0-4026 GCA_036746875.1 Aestuariivirgaceae bacterium
CCGCGCGCGCCGCCACCGGCGTGGCGATGCGTTTCTGGTCCTGCGCCCCGGCGTCCGGCGGACGGATGCCTGGTACCACGGTCAGGAAATCGCGTCCGCACACGGCGCGCACCCCCGCCAGATCATCCGGGCTGCACACCACCCCGTCGAGCCCGGCCGCCTTCGCCTCTTGCGCAAGGCGCATGGCGAGGTCGCGCGTCGAGGCCGAGGGGTCGAACCCCGCCCGCCGCGCGTCGCCCTGCGACAGGCTGGTGAGGATCGTCACGGCGATCACCCGGGCGCGGCCGCCGACGGCGTCTGCGGCGGCGCGCATCATGTCCGGACCGCCGGTCGCATGAACGTTCACGATGGCCGGCGCCGGGTCGAGCCGCATGAGCGCGGCGAGGCCGTTGCGGACGGTGTTGGGGATGTCGTGCAGTTTCAGATCGAGGAACACCGGCGCCCCCCCGGCGGCGATCCGGCGATAGCCGCCGGCGCCGGCGGCGTAGAACAGCTCCATGCCGACCTTGACGAGGCCAATCTCGTTCCGGAGCGCCCGCGCCATCGCCGCCGCACGCTCTACATCGGGCGTGTCGAGGGCGAGGCAGATGGGTGACCGGATGGCCGGCGCGAAACCGGTCACGGGACGACGGCGGGCGGCGAGGGCGCGTGCGCCTGCGCAGCGTTCAGTTCGGCCCGCGCCTCCCGCGCGGCGCGGCGGACCTTTCCGTAGTTGATCCACGCGGCGATCCACCCGGCGATCAGACCGGTGAGGATCGCCGCGAACATCGCAAGCCAGAGCGGCACGGTGAGCGCCAGCCACGGGGCCTCTGGCGTCACCGGATCGAAGCTGACGCTGACCGCCTGCCGGTTGGCGAGAGCGAAGGCCACCAGCGCCACCATGCACAGCAGCGCCACAGCGCGCCAGACGAGCCGTTTCATCGCTTCAGCCTCCGCCGCCGGGGCCCCGTCAACCGTTCGTCTGGTTGAGGCGGTCGCGCAGTTCCTTCCCGGTCTTGAAGAACGGAATGCTCTTCGCCTTCACCGGCACCTGCGAGCCGGTGCGCGGGTTGCGCCCCTGCCGCGCGTTGCGGGTCTTCACCGAGAACGCGCCGAAGCCGCGCAGCTCCCCCCGATCGCCGGCCGCCAGCGCGCCGATGATTTCGTCGAAGATCACGTTGACGATCTTCTCGACGTCGCGGTGATAGAGGTGCGGATTGCGCGCGGCGATCGCCTGGATAAGTTCGGATTTGATCATGGAGGTCGCTGGGGGCTTCGCGAGGACGCCGGTCATTCGGGAGCCTGCCAAAGCGACAGGAGACCGTCAAGTTCGACGGCGGCGGCCCGGTCGGCGACGGCGCGCGCGAGTTGCCCGAGCCCCACCGCCTCAAGCGCTCCCTGCGCCGCGTTGAAGCCGAAACCGAAGCCGTCGAGTTCGCGGCGCGGCCGCCAGTCCATAACTTCAAGCGACTCCGGGATGTTTTTCGTCTCGCGCAGCCACTTCAGCGCCACTTCCTCGCCGCCGATGGCGTCGACAAGCTTCTCCTGCAGCGCCTGCCGCCCGGTGAACACCCGGCCCTGCGCCTCCACGATCCGGCTTTCGGGAATGCTGCGGCGCTCGGCGACGAGACCGGCGAACCAGCGGAAGCTGTCCTGCACCATGTCGTTCGTCACCTGGAGCACCCGGTCGGACGACGGGCCGAACGGGTTCGGCTCGGCCTTCAGCTCGCCGGATTTCACCTGCTCCACCTGAACGCCGACCGTGGCGAGCAGCTTTTCGAGGTCAGCCCACTGGACGATGACGCCGATCGAGCCGGTGATGGTGTTGCCGCGGGCCACGATGTAGTCGCCGCCGATGGCCGTGATGTAGCCGCCCGACGCGGCGACCGTTCCCATCGTGGAGACCACCGGTTTCCTGGCGGCGATGCGGCGCAGGGTCTCGTAGATCGCCTCCGAACCGGCCGTGGTGCCGCCAGGGCTGTCGATCGCCACGATGAGGGCCTTGGCGCGCTCCGACTTCTCGATCTGCTCCAGCATGTCGAGGGTGCGCTGGTCGCCGGTGATCATGCCCTCGATGCGCACGCGCGCAATATGGTCGCCCTGCAGGCCCAGGTTACCCCCGGCGGCATAGGCGAGCGCGATCACGGCAAGCAGCGCCGCCGCGAGCGCCAGCACGCGCCAGAGGGTGAGCGAGCGCCTGAGTTTGCGGCGGGCGCTGATCGCGTCGGCGTCAAGGCTCATCGAAGATCTCCGTGGTCCGAAAACGAGACGGCCCGGGCGAGCGCCGCCCGGGCCGGTGTTCTTGCACGAAGTCGCTGTTACGCGCCACCGTCCTTCTTGGCCTTCGACAACGCAGCGCCGAGGATATCGCCCAGCGAGGCGCCGGAGTCCGACGAGCCGTATTGCGCGACGGCCGCCTTCTCCTCGGCGATCTCCAGCGCCTTGATGGATACGGCGATCTTGCGCGAGGCCTTGTCGATCTGGGTTACCCGGGCGTCAACCTTCTCGCCCACGGCGAACCGTTCCGGACGCTGTTCGGAGCGGTCGCGCGCCAGATCGGAGCGGCGGATGAAGGCCGTGGCCTCGGTGCCGGCGATCTTCACCTCGACGCCGTTCTCCTGAACCGCAACGACCTCGCAGGTCACGGTGTCGCCCTTCTTGACGCCCTGCACCTGCTCCATGGGATCGCCCTGGGCCTGCTTGATGCCGAGAGAGATGCGCTCCTTCTCGACATCGACGTCCAGCACAACGGCCGAGACCATGTCGCCCTTCTTGTAGTCCTTGATGGCTTCCTCGCCTGGGCGCTTCCTGTCGATGTCGGAATGGGTGACCATGCCGTCCACGGCGCCGTCGAGGCCGACGAACAGGCCGAACTCGGTGATGTTCTTGACCTCGCCCTCGATGGTGGCGCCGACCGGATGCCTGTCGGCGAACGTCGTCCACGGGTTGGCCAGCGTTTGCTTGAGGCCGAGCGAAATCCGGCGCTTCACCGGATCGACCTCCAGCACCTGCACCTCGATCTGCTCCGAGGTGGAGAGGATCTTGCCGGGGTGGACGTTCTTCTTGGTCCAGCTCATCTCGGAGACGTGGACGAGACCCTCGATCGATTCCTCGAGCTACACGACCGCGCCGTAGTCGGTGATGTTGGTGACGCGGCCCGTGACCCTGGTGCCCGGCGGATACTTCGCCGCCACTCCTTCCCACGGGTCCTTCTCGAGCTGCTTCATGCCGAGCGAGATGCGGTGCGTTTCTGGGTTGATCTTGATGATCTGCACCCGGACCTGCTGGCCCACCGACAAAACGTCGGTTGGATGGTTGACGCGCTTCCACGAAATGTCGGTGACGTGCAGCAGGCCGTCGATGCCGCCGAGGTCGACGAACGCGCCGTAGTCGGTGATGTTCTTCACCACGCCGTCTACGATCTGGCCCTCGAGCAGGTTCTGCACGAGCTCGGAGCGCTGCTCGGCCCGGTTTTCCTCCATCACCGCACGGCGCGAGACGACGATGTTGCCACGGCGGCGGTCCATTTTCAGGATCTGGAACGGCTGCGCCATGTTCATCAGCGGGCCGACGTCGCGGATCGGGCGGATGTCGACCTGGCTTCCGGGGAGAAACGCCACGGCGCCGCCGAGGTCCACGGTGAAGCCGCCCTTGACACGGCCGAAGATCACGCCGTCGACGCGCTCGTTACCCTCGAAGGACTTTTCGAGCCGCACCCAGGCTTCCTCGCGGCGCGCCTTGTCGCGCGAGATCACGGCTTCGCCGAGCGCGTTCTCGATGCGCTCGAGGTACACCTCGACCTCGTCGCCCGCCTTGAGCTTCGCATCGCGCCCCGGTCCCTGGAACTCGCGCAGCGGAACGCGTCCTTCCGTTTTCAGGCCGACGTCGATGATGGCGAGATCGTTCTCGATGGCGACGACGCGACCCTTGACCACCGAGCCTTCGGTGGCGGTCGTGTCGTTGAAGGTGGCGTCGAGCATGGCCGCGAAATCGTCGCGGGACGGATTGAGCGTGCTGGTTTGAGCCATTGGTCCTCGTCTCTTTCAA
>DAIODI010000226.1:0-4018 GCA_036746875.1 Aestuariivirgaceae bacterium
AGGATCAGCCCGGTGCGGTCGAGCACCTTGGCCTTCAGGCGGCGTTCGAGGTTGCGCTGCTGGCCGGGGCTCACCGCCCAGTTCACCACGACCAGGCCGATCTCCCGCTCGGCGATCAACGCCGCCAGCCGTTCGACCGAACCGGATCCGATCAGCGTGTCGGGCGAGACTTGCGCGAGCGTAAGGGTTTCGGCGTGGACGATGTCGAGATCGATGGCGCGGGCCAGCCCCACCGCTTCGTCAAGCCGGGCCTCGCTGTCGCGGGCGGCCGCGTCGCCTCGGCGCGCTGCGCGCCCCTTCAGCGTGATGTTGAGGACGAGGGCGCGCATCGGCGGGGGAAGCTAACCGCCGCCCTGGTCGTCCTCGAACATCGAGATCGGCTGGCCGGGCATGATGGTGGAGATGGCGTGCTTGTAAACGAGCTGCGACATCCCATCGCGCCGCAACAGCACGCAGAAGTTATCGAACCAGGTGATGACGCCCTGCAGTTTCACGCCGTTCACGAGGAACACCGTGAGCGGCACCTTGTTGCGCCGCACATGGTTGAGAAAGGTGTCCTGAAGGTTCTGGGGCTTTTCCTGCGCCATTCTTGTTGGGCTCCATCATCCGAAGGGGAATCGATGACAGCCCTGCGACAATAGACCGGGCCACCGGGCTTTCATAGCGGCAGAATGGCCGGGCTGGATTGCTCAAGGCTCAGCCTTCGGCCATATCTTTGTTTGACACAGGAAATTGAGCAGACAACCTTCCACATGCAGCGCCCCCGGCCGCGGCCTGACGAGCACGGTGTAGGTCTTGCCATCCTGGGGATTGTAGATCGTCCCTTCCCACTGGTTGGGCAGGTTGGGGCTGGGGCGGAGATCGGACAGGATCGTGAGCCCGAGGAGCGGCCGCGACCGCAGCGCCGGCTCGGGATTGTTGACGTCTGAATCGGGTCGCCCGGGCGCCTGGTCGGGCGCCGTCAACCAGACAATGCGCCCGCACAGGGCGTCGCCGCATGGTTCGATCCGGATCTTCGATTCGCCGTTGTCGCCGGCCAGCCAGAGACCTTCCGGACTCATCGCCTGCGGCATGGCTGGACCGGCGGAAAGCAGGACCACGGCCAGCGCTAATGCAGCACGCATCGGGTTCGACCTCTTGTTGTCTGGCCGCGCTCCGGTCTTTGGCGCGGGTAGCGATTGAGCCGCAACACAAATCATTGACATGACAATTTCGAGGCGCGGCGCTCCGGCTATTGCATAAGGCGGCGTGCGCTTCTAGCCTTCAAGTTCAAGTCCGGGCCGTCCCGTGAGCGCGCCCGGCGATGACGGGAACCGCCCATGAACACGTCCGAACGGCCTGCCACGCTCAAGGTTGATCAGCCCGACGAATGGCAACTGCGCGTCGATCTCGCCGCGGTGTTCCGTCTCGCCGCCTACCACAACTGGCACGAGGCGGTGGCCAACCATTTCTCGCTGGCGGTTTCGGCGGACGGCAAGCGGTTCCTGATGAACCCGCGCTGGAAACATTTCTCGCGCATCCGGGCGAGCGATCTCCTGCTGCTCGACGCCGACGACCGCACGGCGATGGACAAGCCCGACGCGCCCGACCTCACCGCCTGGTGCATCCACGGCCGGCTGCACGCGCTCGCCCCGCAGGCGCGCTGCGTGCTGCACCTGCACCCGGCCTACGCCACGGCGCTGGCGAGCCTCGCCGATCCGGAGATCAAGCCGATCGACCAGAACACCGCCCGGTTCTACAACCGCGTCGCCTATGACGACGGCTTCGCCGGCATGGCCAACACCGATGAGGAAGGCGAACGGCTCGCCCGGGCGCTCGGCAACAAGGCGGTGATGATGATGGGCAACCACGGCGTTCTCGTCGCCGCCCCGACGGTCGCGGAAGCCTATGACTGCATGTACTACCTCGAACGCGCCTGCCAGACGCAGGTGCTCGCCTGCTCCACCGGCAAGCCGCTCAACGTGATGTCGAACGCGGTGGCCGAGAAGACGGCGCAGGAGTGGGAGGAGTACTGCGACAGCGCCTTCAGCCACTTCGCCGAGATGAAGCGGGTGCTCGATTCCATCGATCCCGGTTACGCCGACTGACGCCGGCGCCGCAGCGTGCATGGAGCTACGCCATGAACGAGAACGTGAAAAAGGTGGCCTTCACGCAGATGAAGGATGGAACGCGCGAGGAGTATCTCCTCTTGCGCGAACTGGAGGCGCCGCATGTCGCGATGACGCCGGACCGCATCCTGCGCGAACTGCGGATGCAGGCCGAGGAGTCGCTTCCCGGCTACCAGGTGAGCCGGCTCGAACACGCCCTGCAGTCGGCGACGCGGGCGCGGCGTGAAGGGGCCGACGACGACTGGATCGTGGCGGCGCTGCTGCACGACATCGGCGACGCGCTGGCCCCGCACAACCACGACCGTTTCGCCGCCGAGATCCTCAGGCCCTACATGCGCGAGGAGTGCACGTGGGTGGTGGAGCATCACGCTGCGTTCCAGATGGTCTATTACGCCCACCACTACGGCTGGAACCGTAACGAGCGCGAGAAATACAAGGACAGCCCGTTCTACCAGTCGTGCGTGGATTTCTGCGAGCGCTGGGACCAGGCGTCGTTCGATCCCGGGTTCCGCTCCGATCCGCTGGAGAGCTTCGAGCCCGCCGTGCGCCGCGTGTTCGCCCGCAAGCCCTACGACAAGGCGGTGATGGCCGAAGGCGAGGTGCGCGGCCTGCCGCCGCGCGCGTGAGGCTCGGCCTCAAACCGGCGACTTCACCACCAGCACCATATGCGCGTGGGCGTCCACGGAGCCCTCGTTGACAATCTTGTGCGGCCGGTCGCCGCGGTAGCGCAGCGCCTCGCCGGCCTTCACCTTGCGCGTCTCCTCACCCACCGTCACGGCGAGTTCCCCCGCCAGCACGTAGAGGTGTTCGGTGGTGCCCGGCGGGTGCGGATCGGATTCGAGCAACCCGCCTGGCCTGGCCCGGAAATCATACCACTGGAGCCATTCCACAAGATCGAGCGGCCCGGCGATGGCGAGCGTGCACAGGCCGTCTTCGCTGCTGAGCACGGGCACGCCGGAGCGCGTCTGATGGGCGATGAAGGCCGGCGCCTCGCCGTCCCCGCCCGTCCGCAGCACCTCGTCCAGCGTGGTGTCGAGCGCCCGCGACAGCCGCCAGACGGTGCCGATGGTGGGGTTGGTCTCGTTACGCTCGATCTGGCTGATGATCGACTTCGCGACCCCGGACTGCTCCGACAGCTCGCCCAGCGACATGTTGTAGGCCCGCCGCAGGCGCTGGATGGTCTTGCCGAGCGCAGGCGGGGCCTCGGATTCGGCGGAACCGGGCTGTTTTCTCTTGCGGCCGGGCGTTGACATCGGGCTGTTTCTTGCTTAGTACAATCGTTCTGTTAAGCGGACGACGATCCGCGCGTCCATGCTCTTATGCGCGAATTTTCGCCAGAGCTCAATGGTCCCGCGCAGGTCTTGCCGCTGTTTGAACCGCAGAACAACGCGCCAGGGCCCGGAACGTCATGCGCTATTTCCCGGTTTTCGCCGATCTGCGCGGCCGCACCGTGCTGGTGGTGGGCGGCGGGGAGGAGGCGTTGCGCAAGGTGCGCCTCATCCGCAAGACGGAAGGCCGCATCGTCGTAGCTGCGGTGGACCTTCACCCGGAGCTCGCCGACCTTGCAGACATGGGCGGCATTCACTGGGACGCGCGGCCGTTCGATGCGGCGATGGTCGCAGGCGCGGCGCTGGTGTTCGCCTGCGAGGCCGCCACGCGCGAGGCGGTGTCCGCGGCGGCGCTCGCCGCCAACGTGCCGGTGAATGCGGTGGACCGGGCCGACCTCTCCACCGTCATCGTGCCGGCCATCGTCGATCGCGATCCCATTGTGGTGGCCATCGGCAGCGAGGGCGCGGCGCCCATTCTCGCCCAGAACATCCGCGCGGCCGTCGAGGCGATGCTGCCGCCGGCCATCGGCGGCCTCGCCGCGGCCGCCGACCGCCTGCGCGCCCGTGTGTCCGGAGCGATCG
>DAIODI010000227.1:0-3936 GCA_036746875.1 Aestuariivirgaceae bacterium
ATCGGCAACGGCTGGTTCGGCGGCCTGATGCCGGCCACGGCTTTCGCCATCTCGGCGCAGACCGGCAACATCTACGCGGGCCTGTGGTACGCGATCGTCGTCGCCCTGATGACGGTGGTCATCGGCGCGCTCTTCGTGCCCGGCGGCACCCACAAGAAGGATATCTTCGCCGACGACCTGCGGCGCTGAGTTCGCCGCCTCGACTGGAACTGGCGGGCCGGGGCTTCCCCGGCCCGTCGCCGTTTCAGGAAGGCCGGGCGCGCAAGACCGCCTGAAGGGCCAGCCAGAACACCGCGACGACGCCGGCGTTGACCGCCACGCCCGACGTGACCGCCAGCCACAGGGGAACGCCCGCCTGCGGCATGGTCGTGGGGATGATGAAAGCGACGAACACGATCCCGGCCGCCAGCGGCGTCAGCACCCCGGTGTTCGCGCGGGTGCGTTCGGTGGTGTAGACGAGGCCGGCGAGCAGGCCGAGACGGAACACGTCGGTCGCCTGGTGCATGAGGAGCGTTGGGATGTCCATGCGGGCATTTGCGACCGGTTCGGGCGGCGGTGTCAAGGCGGGCCGCCCGGCGATTGGACTAATTCCGGTGTTCCGGGGCTCGCGGGGATGTGCTGACCTTGCCGCATGCGGATCGCCCTGATCGCCGACATCCATGCGAACCTCCCGGCGCTTGAGGCTTGCCTCGCGGCGGCGGAGAGACTGAACGCCGGCCGGCTGGCCTTCCTCGGCGACTTCGTCGGCTACGGCCCCGACCCCGCGGCCGTGCTCGACCGGGTGAGCCCGCTCGTCGAGGCGGGGGCCATCGGCGTCCTCGGCAATCACGACGCCGCCGTGCTGAAGCCGTCGCGCGACATGAACCCGACCGCCGCCGAGGCGCTCGCCTGGACGCGCCGGCAGCTGAGCGAGAGCGCGAAGACGTTCCTCGCCGGGCTACCGCTCGAGGCGCGCTCCGGCGACCTCCTGTTCGTCCACGCCGACGCCTCGAACCCGGCCGCCTGGCATTACGTCACCGACGCCGAGATGGCGCGTGCGAGCCTGGCCCGGTGCACGGCCACGGTGACGTTCTGCGGCCATGTGCATGTGCCGGCCGTCTACTGCCTGTCGGCGGCCGGAAGGATGACGGCGCACGCGCCGGTGCAGGACGCCGAAATCCCGCTTCTCTGGCGCCGAAAATGGCTTGCCGTCATCGGCTCGTCGGGTCAGCCCCGCGACGGCAATCCGGCGGCTGCGTTCGCCGTCTACGACACGGCCTCGCGCACCCTCTCCTTCCGCCGCGCGCCCTACGATGTCGAAGGCGTCTCGCACCGCATCCGGGCGCTGGGGCTGCCGCAGTCGCTGGCGGACAGATTGCTGAAGGGAAGATAAGGTGGTTGCGGCGAAGCTCACACCCGGCTCGGTGCTGGACGGATTCAGGATCGACAGTCTCCTGCACGCGGGCGGCATGGCGCACCTGTGGAGCGTCACCCGCGAGAGCGACGGCGCCGCCTTCCTGATGAAGACGCCGGTCGTCTACGAGGGCGAGGATCCCGCCGCCATCGTCAGCTTCGAGATGGAGCAGATAATCATGCCGCGGCTCAACGGTCCGCATGTTCCGCGCCATGTCGCCAACGGCGACTTCGCACGGCAGCCGTTTATCGTCATGGAGCACATCCCCGGCGAGACGCTGTTGCCGCTGCTGAGCCAGCTCGAAATGCCGGTCGATACGGTGGCGAAGATCGCCGCCAAGGTGGCGGACGCGCTGCAGTCGATCCACGAGCAGGGCGTGGTGCACCTCGATGTGAAGCCGTCCAACGTCATGTTCCGCGCCAGCGGCGAGGCGGTGCTGATCGATTACGGCCTCGCCCATCACCGCGCGCTGCCCGACCTCATGCAGGAGGAGTTCCGGCTGCCCTATGGCACCGCGCCCTACATGGCGCCCGAACAGATCATGGGCATCCGCAGCGACCCGCGCAGCGACATCTTCGCGCTGGGAGCCATGATGTACTTCTTCGCCACCGGCTTGCGGCCGTTCGGCGACCCGCAGAAGCTGAAGGGCCTGAAGCAGCGGCTGTGGAAAGACCCCACGCCACCGCGCAAGATCAAACCCGGGATCCCTCCATGGTTTCAGGAGGTCGTGTTGCGCTGCCTTGAGGTTAAGGCGAGCCGGCGTTACCCCACGGCGGCGCAACTCGCGCACGCCCTTCGCAACCCGGACCAGGTGACGCTCACTGCGCGCGCCGAAAAGATGCAGCGTGACGGGTTCTTCGCGGTGCTGAAACGGCGCGGCGAATCGCCCATGGGCCTCATCGACCCGCCGCCCCGGCGCGGCGATGCGGTCGCCGATGCGCCCATCGTCGCCGTGGCGGTGAACCTCGACGACATGACGCCAGCCCTCGCCGACAAGCTGAGACGCACCGCTGCGCGCATCGTCGAACGCTCGCCGCAGGCCCGGCTCGCGGTTCTCAATGTGCAGAAGCTGAACCGTCTGACGCTCGACCAGACCCTCGACGACGAGGGGCAGAACAAGCACATCCGGCGGCTGGTCGGCCTCAAGGACTGGGCGCGCCCGATGGCGCTCGGCGAGGGGCGCGCCACCTTCCATGTGCTGGAGGCCATCGATCCGGCCGACGCATTGCTGGAGTACGCCCGCGTCAACAACGTCGATCATATCGTGATGGGCGCGCGCGCCAACTCCACCATGCGCAAGCTGCTCGGCAGCGTTTCCGGGAAGGTAGCGGCGGAAGCGCCGTGCAGCGTCACCGTGGTGCGCAGCCGGCAGGCGGCGCAGGAGTAGCATTGCGCTTCTCCCCGAACGACGGCGGGGCGCCCGCATGAGCGCCCCGCCAGCCGTAACGGATGGTGTGTGTCGGGGGGGGGTTCAGATCACGGTTTCGGCGTCGGTCCAGATCGAGACGACCTGGGCGCCCTTGGTGAACACGTGCAGGTCGAGGCCGACCGCCGGACCGAGGCCGGTCGCCGGGTCGATGGCGGCGCTGCCCCAGATGGCGTTGACGAGCGCCGCCTCGGCCGCCCCGAGCTTCACCGCGCCGGCGGGCAGCGTCGCGCCCGCGGCGACGTCGAGGAGCGTGGGGCCGCGCGTCCAGCCCGCGCCGGTGAAGTCGAGCGTGTCGGCCCCGCCGCCGAGCAGCGCCAGGAACACATTGGCGTCGCCGCCCGCCCCGTTGCGCGACTGCGCGGCGATCTCGTCGAGGCTGACGATCACCGTCTGCGCCGCCGTGTCGGACTGCGACACGACCACCGCCTCGAGGTTGGCGATCCGCACGCCCGTGGTGTTGACGGTGGCCGCCCCGGTCACCCGGAAGGCGTCGAAGCCGCCGCCGCCGTCGATCACGGTGCTCCTGCCGGCGATGTCGGCGGCGTCGAACACGAAGGTGTCGTTGCCGAGCCCGCCGATCAGCCGGTCCGCCCCCGCGCCGCCATCCAGGGTGTCGTCGCCGGCGCCGCCGTCGAGACGGTCCGCGCCGACGAGGCCGTACAGCGCATCGTTGCCGCCGGCCCCTTTCAGCGTGTCGTTCGCGCCTCCTCCCGTGATCGTGTTGGCGCCGGCGTTGCCCGTGCCGGCGAAGCCCCGCGTCCCGGTGTAGACCAGCGCCTCCACGTTGGCCGCCAGCGTATGGCTGGAGAGCGACGTGCGCACCGTGTCGCCGCCGCCGCCCGCCGCCTCGATCACCCGGTCGCCGGAGCTGTCGACGATGTAGGTGTCGTCACCCGCCCCGCCGTCCATCGTATCGCGGCCCGCCCCGCCGTCGAGGGTGTCGTTCCCGGCAAGCCCGTTCAGCCGGTCGTTCCCGGCAAGCCCGAGCAGAATGTCGGACCCGGCCCCGCCGGTGAGCGTGTCGGCGCGCGCCGTGCCGGTGATGGTGACCGGCTGCGGCGCCGCCTGCACGGTGAAGTTCAGCGCCGCCGGATCGCCGATCCCGGCGAACGGC
>DAIODI010000228.1:0-3924 GCA_036746875.1 Aestuariivirgaceae bacterium
AGCGCCTGCGCGAAGGCGCCGGTGCCGTAGGTGATCTTGTGACCGCCGGGGCCCCGCCATCCGTGCCCGACCAGCGCCGCCTGCGGAGCGACGACGCTGCACGCCACCGGAATGCGCCGGCCGGCGATGTCGAGGGCGGCAAGCCGGCCCGCCGTCGGCACGATCTGCGGCAGCGCCGCGCCGGGAACGCCGAACACCCGGCACACAGGCTCGCTCCAGACGCAGGCGCGCAGGTCCATGAGCGAGGTGCGCGAGGCCGTCGTCGGGTCGGTGACGTAGGCGCCGGTCAACCGTTCGAGGAAGAACGCGTCGGACGTGGCAAGCCCCAGGCGGCCGGCGTTCGCGGCAGCCTTGGCGCCGGGCGCCACCTCAAGGAGCCAGGCGAGCTTCGAGGCCGAGAAATACGCGTCGAGCGGCAGGCCGGTGATACGGGTCACCAGCTGGCGGTCGGCTTCGGCCATGGCGGCGAGGCGGCCTTGCGTGCGCTGGTCCTGCCAGACGATGGCGCGGGAGAGCGGCCGCCCGGTGTGGCGGTCCCAGGCGACCACCGTCTCCCCCTGGTTGGCGAGCGCGACGCCCTGCACGCCCGGGCAACGCGCGACGCCCTCGTCGATCAGCGCGCGGACGGCTCCGAGCAGCTCGTCGGCGTCGTGCGCGACGAGTCCTTCGCCCGGGTGGAACTGCCGGTGACGGAGCTGGCCGATTTTCTCGAAGCGCCCGTCGGGATGAAGCAGGAACGCCTTGGTGCTGGTGGTGCCCTGGTCGATCGACAGCACGGTCATGGCTGAACCGCCCCACGCCCGAGCTCGGCGGCGATGGCGCGCGCCGCGCGCCGCCCCTCAAGCGCGCACCGGCCGGAGGAGCGCACCGCATAGCGCACATTTCCGGCGGCGTAGAGGGCCGGCCACCGGGTCCGCAAGGATGCGTCCACATCCGGCCCCGAGGCCGCATCCATGCCGGGCGAAAGACGGCGCGCCAGCGTGTTCTCCGGGATCCACCGGCCGGTGAAGATCACCGCGTCGCAGGCGATCTCCCGGCGCACGCCGCCTTCCGCCACCACCACGCCGTCCACCCGCTTCAGTCCGGCGATGGTTTCCACCGACCCCGCAAGCACGGGCACGCCGCAGATCCGGCTCGCCAGCGTCACAAGGGCGCGCGGCGCTGGCGTTGCACCCGCTTCGGCCACGAACGCGACCGGCTTCACGCCGCCATGGCGCAAGGTGAGCAGCGTCGAGAGCGAGACGTACTCGGTTCCCACGATCACCGGGCGGCGGCATGGCAGCACGCCGTTGAGGTAGACGAACCGCTGCAGCGCCCCGGTCGTCATCACCCCGAACGGGCGGGCGCCGCCGGTCAGCCGCTCGGCGCAGGTCATCTCGCGGATGCCGGTGGCGATGAGCACCCGCTCCGCCTCCAGCACCGCCGGCCCTTCCGGCGTGCTGACGTGCACCGCGCCGCCGGGTTCGACCGCGGTGACCGCGTGGTTCAGGCGGATATCGACGGGCCGGGCGAGCTCGCGCAGCGCCGCGGCGTAGCCGGGGCCGGTGAGAAAGCGGCGCAGGTCCAGCATGCCGAAACCCGGGTGGCCGCAGTGGCGCACGGCCCCGCCCGCCTCCGCCTCGCGTTCGAGCACCGCCAGCGGCGCAATTCCCAGCCGGCGGGCCTCCAGCGCCGCCGACAGGCCGGCCGGTCCGCCGCCCACCACGGCGAGGCGCACGCGCTCAGCCATGCTTGGCTCCATCGAGCGGCGACAGCGTCCCGGGCAGGGCGATCCGCCCTGCCGCCAGGGCGCAGACCCGGGCGAGGCAGTTGAACCCCTGGCAGCGGCCCATCAGCGCGCGGGTGCGCCGCTTCAGGCCGCCAAGATCGCCGGCCGGCAGCGGACCCGACAACGCCGCCGCGATCTCGTCCTCCGTCACCATCTCGCACAGGCAGGCGAGCGCGCCGCGCCCCGGCCGCTGATGGTCGCGCGGCAGGTGCTCGGAGATGTTCGGCGCCCGCGGCGTCACCGGGTCGTTGAGCGGCTCAAGCGGCATGAAGTGTTCAGCGACGAGCCGCATGACATGGGCAGCGATGCCCAGTGCAGCCGTGAGACCCGTGGAGCGGACGCCGGCGACGGTGATCCAGCGGTCCTTGCGGTCGGCGTCGATGATGTAGCCGCCGGTGTCGGCGGCCGGGCGCAATCCGGCGTAGACCGCCGTCACCGGCTCGTTCGCCAGCGCGGGCGCCAGGCGCGCGCCCTCGGCGCGAAGCCGCTCCAGCGTGGCGCGGTCGACGCTGGCGTCCTCCCGGTCGTCCTGATCCTCGGCGGTCGGCCCGATGAGCACGTTGCCATAGGCCGTCGGAGACAGCACCACGCCCTTGGTGCGCTCCGTCGGCACGGGCAGGACGATGGTGGGCATGTACCGGCTGGCGGTCTTGTCGAGCACGACGAACTGCCCCTTGCGCGGGCGGATCGTGAAGCCGCCGCGTCCGGCGAGCGCCTCCACCCGGTCGCCGAAGTTGCCGGCGCAGGCGGCGACGACGGCGGCGTCAACGACGCCGCGGCCGTAGTGGAGCCGCCAGCCGTCGCCACGGCGCTCGCAGCGGGTGACTTCGGCGTCGCGCATGACCACCGCGCCGTTGGCGATGGCCTGCAGCGCGTAGGCGAGCGGCGCCGACCACGGGTCGATGACGTGCTCGCCCGGCGCCAGCAGCGCCGCGACGGCCGATGGCGCGAGGTGGGGATGACGGGACCGGAGTTCCTCCAGCGTCAGCGGCCTCACCCCGGGCACGCCGTTGGCGCGCGCCCTGGCGGCGATCGCCGGCAGCCTGGCCGCCTCCTCCGGCGTCCACGCCACCAGCACCGCATCGGTTTCAAGAAGCGGCAGGCCCAGCGCCTCGCGCACCGCAAGATACTCGTGGCGGCCTTCCTGCATCAGGGCGAGTTCAAGGCTTCCCGTCGGCGCGTCGAAACCGGTGTGCAGGATGCCGGAGTTGCCCTTGCTCGCCCCCGACAGGATGTCCGCGCCGCGCTCCAGCAGCACCGCCCGAAGGCCGCCGAGCGCCGCGGCGCGCAGCATGGCGCACCCCACCACGCCGCCGCCGATCACGGCGATGTCGTAGCGGGTCTGTCCGTTCGTGGCGGCCTGCGGCATGGCGTCCGCAATGCCATGCGGGCGAGGGGACCGGCAAGGGTTTGGGCGCAACCGCCTTGCCGCGCCCGCGGTCCAGACGTGGACGCCAGCCTTCCGGCAGCGCGAACACCGTCACGACCGGACCGACACCGGCATGACGGCGTTTGGCGTGTTGGCCAAGCCGCCGGCAGCGCGGTACAACGCCTGCACCGGCTTTACGGGGAAGCGACGGCCTTGGCGCTGCAAGGTGGCGCAGCCCGCTACGGGATCAACGGACGATGGACGCAGACGAAAACCTTTCACCCCCCGCGTTCCGGATGTCCGAGACAGACCGGACGATCCTGGGGCTTCTGCGGCAAGACAGCTGGCGCACGATTTCACAGCTTGCCGCGATCGCGGGCGTTTCCCGCGCCTTGGTGAAGAAGCGTATCGACCTCATGCGCGACCGTGGCGTCATCAAGCGTTTCACCATAGAAATGGGCGGCGAAGCCAAGCCGGAGCTGGACTGCGGCGGCGCGTTCTTTCTGCTCCGGCTGAAACGTCCGGCCTGCAGGTCGGTCTACGCCTCGCTCCGGGGCTGGCCTGAAGTGCTGGGGTGCTGGTCGATTTCCGGCGAGCTTGACATGATCGTGCTGATCAGCGCCCGGTCCAACGCCGGTATCGAGCATCTGCGCGAAAGGCTTTCCCGCCACCCCGACATCAAGAGCCTGCAGACCCTGGCGATCCTGCGCGACTGGAGCGGCGGCCACCTGGCGGGTTGATGCCGCTAGCTGTGGAACCTCAACAGGTTGTCCTGCGATGAAGGGAG
>DAIODI010000229.1:0-3872 GCA_036746875.1 Aestuariivirgaceae bacterium
GTAGACGCCGGCCGCCAGCCCGTAGTTCAGGCCGTTGGCGATTGCGACGCCGTCCGCCTCGTCCGCCATGTCGAGCGCCGACACCACCGTCCCGAAAATCTCCTCGCGCGCAATCGTCATCGACGGCTCCACCCGGTCGAACAGCGTCGGCTCGAGGAAGTACCCGCGGTTGAGGCCGGCCGGGCGGCGTCCGCCCCGGCGCAGCCGCGCGCCCTCCGCCTCGCCGGACGCGACGTAGCCGCGCACCCGGTCGTACTGCTCGGCGCAGACGAGCGGGCCGAGGTGGCGGTCGTCCAGCGCCGGGCCGACGGTGAGCGTCGCAACCTTCGCCTCGAAGCGTTCGAGGAACTCGTCGCGGATCTTCGGCGCAAGCAGGAAGCGTGAGGCGGACGAGCACACCTGGCCGCAGTTTTCGAACGCCGCCATCGCCGCGTCGTTGACGGCGAACTCGAGATCGGCGTCGGCGAACACCATGAGCGGGTTCTTTCCGCCGAGCTCCAGCACCACCGGCTTGACGCCCTCGGCGGCGGCCTGCATCACGATGCGGCCGGTTTCGACGGACCCGGTGAAGGTGATCGAGCGCACCAGCGGATGACGGACCAGCGGATCGCCCGCCTCCTCGCCCCACCCCGTCACCACGTTCACGACGCCCGGCGGAATGCCGGCCCTGGCCGCCAGGTCGCCCAACGCCACCGCCGACAGCGGCGACTGCTCGGCGGGCTTCAGCACCGCGGTGCAGCCGGCGGCGAGCGCCGGCGCGATCGAGCGGATCGCCATCGAGAGCGGGTAGTTCCACGGCACGATATGGGCGGTGACGCCAACCGGCTCCATCAGGGTGAAGTCGAGGCAACCGGGCGCCTGCGGAATGGTGGCCCCCTCCAGCTTGTCGGCGGCGCCGGCGTTGTAGCGCAGCACCGCCACCACGCTGCCCATGTCGCCGCGCGCCTGCGACAGCGGCTTGCCCATGGCGAGGCTCTCCATGCGAGCCAAACGCTCGGCGTCGGCGGCGACCACGTCCGCCAGCCGGTTGAGCAGCACGCCGCGGGCGGAGGGCGAGAGCGTGGACCAGTCGCCATGGAACGCGCCATGGGCGGAGCGCACGGCGGCGTCCACATCGGCGGCGGTCGAGCGCGGGCACTCGGCGAGCGCATCCTCGGTCGAGGGATCGATCACCGGCAGGTATGCGCCCCCTGCGGGCGCCACGGCGCGGTTGTCGATGACGTTGTGCAGCCGTTCGAGGGTCATGGTCCCAGTGTTTCCGGCGTCGGGGGCCTCCCACGGTCTAGCCTTTCCGCGAGGCCACAATCAAGCCGACCGCAATGAGCCTCACGCCCCGGGCCGGCTTCCATCAACTTCCGCCGGCGGTGGCGTGCAGCACGGCGAGGGTGTGGCGGGCGATCATCCCTTCCTCGTCGGTGCGGATCGCCCAGGCGCGCACGCGGGAGCCTTGCGCGGAGAGCAGCGGTCCGCCGGCGGCGTTGGCCGCTTCGTCGGGCGCAAGGCCGAGGAACTCGAGCCCCGCCATCACCTCGCCGCGCACCCGCGCGCTGTTCTCGCCGATGCCGCCGGTGAAGACGAGCGCATCGAGCCCGCCCATGGCGGCGGCGAGCCTCCCCACCGCGCCCCGGATGGCGTAGGTGAAGCAGGCGATGGCCCCGTCCGCTTCGGGCGCGTGCGAGGCTTCAAGCTCGCGCATGTCGGAGGAAACGCCGGAGAGACCGAGCAGGCCGGACTCCCGGTAGAGCATGCGCTCCAGCGCGCGGGCGTCCATGCCACGCTCGTCCATCAGGTACAGGAGCACGCCCGGGTCGATGGCCCCAGAGCGCGTGCCCATCGGCACGCCGTCGAGCGCGGTGAAGCCCATGGTGGTGGCGGCGGAGCGCCCGTCGTGGACGGCGCAGAGGGAGGAGCCGTTGCCGAGGTGGGCGACGACGCATTTGCCGCGCGCCGCGCCGGGGTCAAACGCGGGCAGCTGCGCCATGATCGATTCGTAGGACAGCCCGTGGAAGCCGTACCGGCGCACGCCCTCGTCGTAGTAGCGGCGCGGAATGGCGAACGCCGTCGCCTCGAAGCTCTGGCCGTGGTGGAAGGCGGTGTCGAAGCACGCCACCTGCGGCACGCCGGGAAACGCCGCCATGGCGGCGCGGACGCCGGCGAGGTTGTGCGGCTGATGCAACGGCGCAAGCGGGATCAGCGCGGCAAGGTCGGCCAGCACGCGGCCGTCAACCGTCACCGGCGCGCAGAACCGAACGCCGCCGTGCACGACCCGGTGGCCCACGGCGACGACGCTGACCGGCAGCGCCTCGCGCAACCACGCCATGGCGAGGTCCAGCGCCGCCCCATGGCCGGCAGGCCCGTCGTCCTTGCCGAAGGTCCGGGCGGCCTGCGCGCCATCTGGCGCAAGCACGGCGGCCCGGAAGGCCGGAGCGACGCCGATCCCGTCCACCTGTCCCCGGGCGAGCAGCGCGGAGACATCGCCGGCGCCATAAACGGCGAACTTGATCGAGGACGAACCGGCGTTGAGCACGAGCACGGCCCGCCTCGCCGCGCCCGACGCCGCTGGGCTTGCCGACGCCACGATCTCCTCCCTCTCCGCCGCAGCGATTCTGCCCCAGCGGCTGCGGCCCGGCAACCTCGCGTCGCCGCGGGCTGCGCGCAAGCAGCTTCGCCCGATCAGGCTTGCGCAAGGCTGCTTCGCCACAACCGAAGGAGGATTGACGCCCGGCATGGCGACATCTACTGAATCTTCGTAGCCGCCATGGAGACGCATGGGACGTGGACGAAGATCTCGCGCAGCGGCTGGCGTACGGGAGTTTCGTCTCCAGAAAGCACCGCCTCTTCTATCTTGAGACGCCCAAGGCGCTATGCACCTCCATGAAGTGGATGCTGGCGATCATGGAGGACGTTTCTGTTCCCCTGGTGTGGAAGCATGGGGAAAGCCAGTTGGACCTGTGCATCCATTACCGCGATGTTCATCCCCTGCCGCCCGTCACGGCGCTTCCGGCGGATGAACAACGCGACGTGCTGGAAGGCGCGGCGTATCGCCGGTTCGCCGTGGTGCGCAGTCCCTACACACGGCTGCTGTCCGCGTGGGCGAACAAGATATGCCAGCTTGAGCCGAGTTTCGCGCAGACGGGCGACGCCATCATCCGGCACGCCGGCCGCACTCCATCTGCCGACGAATGGCCTTCCTTCGGCGAATTCGTCGCGTGGGTGACGGAGACGAACGACCCGGCGACCTGCGATCCGCACTGGCGCCCGCAAGCCTTGCTGCTGCGGCCGGATGTCATCAGCTACACGGACATCTTGCGCTTCGAGCGTATCGCGGACGACCTCGACGCCTTCTTCCGCGCCGCCGACGCCACATCCGGGTTCGACGCCCACGCGCTGTTGGCGCGGCTGCGGTTCAATGAGTCGATCGCGCTCGACCTTCGCGGACAGTACACGGAGGAGATCGCCCTGCGTGTAGCCGCGTACTATCGCGCCGACTTCGAACGGTTCGGCTACGATGTCGAGGGGTGGCGGGAGGTTGGCGCCGCATACTCTCCGGCGGCGGCGGAACGAACCGCGTTGAAAGCGATCCGCGCCCGTAACCGGCTCATCGCCTGGATCGGGCAGACGGCCGTCGCCCAGGAAACCGCCGGCCGACCGCCGCCTGACGGACAAAAATGAGGCGAATACAACAAGACAGAGCGGCCGGCCTGATTCAGTCAGGCCGGCTCCCGCTCTGGCGGCTGCGCTTCGCCGCCGGGCCCTCGCCTGCGTCGGCCGGCTTCTTCTTCCGGAGGCCGCCGAGCAGGGCGCTCACGGTCGGCAGCAGCAGGCGCGCCGCCCCGAATTCCACGGCGCCCGTGCACAGCCCCGCGCCCGCC
>DAIODI010000230.1:0-3871 GCA_036746875.1 Aestuariivirgaceae bacterium
TCCATCGGACTGCGCGACTGGGCTCATGGGTTCTAGTCAATGCGGGTTGGTATCAGTCAGGCCGACTGCCGCTCTAGAACTCGATCCCGGCCTGCGCCTTCACGCCGGAGCGGAACGGGTGCTTCACCTGCTCCATTTCGGTGACGAGATCGGCCGCCTCGATCATCTCCTCGCGCGCGTTGCGGCCGGTCACCACCACGTGCTTGTCCGCCGGGCGGTCCTTCAGCGCGCGGAGCACCTCGTCGAGCGGCAGATAGTCGTAGCGCAGCACGATGTTGAGCTCGTCCAGCAGCACCATGCGGTAGGAAGGGTCGGCGATCATCGTCTTCGCCGCCTCCCACCCGGCGCGGGCGTGGGCGATGTCGCGCTCGCGATCCTGCGTCTCCCAGGTGAAGCCCTCGCCCATGGCCTTGATGGTCACGAGATCGGGGAAGCGTTCGAGCACGGCGCGCTCGCCGGTGTTCCACGCGCCCTTGACGAACTGCACCACGCCCGAGCGCATGCCGTGGCCGACGCAGCGCAGCACCATGCCGAAGGCGGCGGTGGACTTGCCCTTGCCCTTGCCGGTGTGGACGATGAGCAGGCCCTTCTCCACCGTCTTGCCGGCGAGGATCTTGTCGCGGGCCGCCTTCTTCTTCCGCATCTTCTCGGCGTGCCGGGCGTTGATGTCGCGGCCGCCCGCCGCTTCCTCCGCGCCGTCGTCGGTTCCCTCGCTCATGTCGCTGCCCTTTCGTTGATCCGGCGCACCTCGCGCCACGCGGCGTTGGAGCGCGGCGTCCACAGTCCGCGCCCGATCGCCTCCTCGAAACGGTCGGCCCTCTCCTCGAGCGCCGCCGGATTGTTCCGCTCGAGGAACGTCCGTACGCGCTCATCCGCGATGAAGGCGTCGTAGGCGAGGTCGAAGTGGTGCGGCTTCACCGCTCCGGTGGTGGCGGCGAACGCGAACATGTAGTCGAGCGTCGCGGCGATTTCGAACGCGCCCTTGTAGCCGTGGCGCATCACCCCCTCGATCCACTTCGGGTTGACGACGCGGGCGCGCATCACGCGGCCGATCTCCTCCTCCAGCGTCCGCGGCTGCGGCCGTTCGGGCCGCGAGTGATCGTTGTGCCAGACGACAGGGCGCTCGCCGCGCGCCTCCGCCACCGCCGCCGTCATGCCGCCTTCGAACTGGTAGTAGTCGTCGGAGTCGAGAAGATCGTGCTCGCGGTTGTCCTGGTTGTGGATCACCGCCTCGATCGAGGCGAGCCGGCGCGCGAACGTTTCCGGCGCGGCCTTGCCGTTCACGGACGTTCCGTAGGCGTACGATCCCCCCGCGGCGTAGGCGCGGGCGAGATCGGCGCGGGGGCGCCACAGCGTCTCGTCGATCATCGCCTGAAGCCCCGCGCCGTAGGCGCCGGGGGCCGAGCCGAAGATGCGATGGCCGGAAAGCGCGGCGGCCTCCGCCGTATCGAGCCCCGCCGCCAGAAGCCCGTCCCGTTCCGCCCGCATGCGCGCGGCGATGGGGTTCTCCTCCGCCGGTTCGTCGAGCGCGCCGACGGCCCGCACGGCCCGGTCGTAGAGTTCGATCTGCGCCGGAAAGGCGTCGCGGAAGAAGCCGGAGATGCGCAGCGTCACGTCCACGCGCGGCCGGCCCAGCGCGGCCAGCGGCAGCGCCTCGTACCCGGTGACACGGCCCGTACCCGGCTCCCACACGGGGCGCGCGCCGATGAGCGCCAGCGCCTGCGCGATATCGTCGCCGCCGGTGCGCATGTTGGAGGTGCCCCACACCGAAAGGCCCATCGAGGAAGGATAGCGCCCATGGTCCTGGAAGTGGCGTTCGAGCATGGCCTCCGCCGAGCGCCGGCCGATGTCCCAGGCGGTCGGCGTGGGAATGGTGCGGTTGTCGAGCGAGTAGAAGTTCCGCCCCGTCGGCAGCACGTCGAGGCGGCCGCGTGTCGGCGCGCCGGAGGGGCCGGGGACGACGAAGCGGCCGGCGAGGCCCGCCCTGAGGCCTGCGATCTCGTCCGGCCCGCACGCCGCCACTGCCGGGCGGATGCGCTGTGCGATCTCCTGAAGCACCGCCGCCGACGCCGGACCGGGCGCGGCGGCGCGGCCCTCCACAATCGCCAGCGCCAGAAGCTCCAGCCGCTCCACCGTGTCGCCCGCCGTGCGCCATGCATCGGCGGTCAGAGCGGCGAGCGCGACCGGTCTCGCGCCCGTCCACGCATCGGAGAGTTTCGCCGCCAGCGGGTCGAACCCGAGGCCGAGGTCGTCTCCCAGCGCGCGCAGGATCGAGGCGTCGCCGCCGTTGCCGCCGCCGCGCGGCAGGCGGGTGAGGGCGACGATCAGCTCGGCTTCGAGCCGCCCGGCGGGGCTCGATCCCAGCACATGCAGCCCGTTCCTGATCTGGCTTTCCTTCACCTCGCACAGCCACGCGTCGAGACGTTGCAGCGCCGCGTCGCCGGGGAGCGCCGCGGCGATCCCGGCGTCGGCGGCGAGGTTGTCGCGGCCCAGAAGATCGAGGATGTCGCGGCGCAGCGCCTCCTGCCGGCGGCGGTCGAGGCCCATCGCCTGGTAGTACTCGTCGATCAGCGTTTCGAGTTCGCGCAAGGGCCCGTAGGTCTCGGCGCGCGCCAGCGGCGGGGTGAGGTGATCGACGATCGCCGCGCCCGTGCGGCGCTTGGCCTGCGCGCCCTCGCCCGGATCGTTGACGATGAACGGATAGAGCTGCGGCGTCGGTCCGAAGGCGATCTCCGGCCAGCAGCCCGCCGACAGCGCGTTCGCCTTGCCGGGCAGCCATTCGAGGTTGCCGTGCTTGCCGTTGTGGACGATGGCGTGGGCGCCGAACGCCTCGCGCAGCCACAGGTACGCGGCGAGGTAGCCGTGCGGCGGCACGAGGTCCGGGGAGTGGTAGGTTTCCTTCGGATCGATGTTGTAGCCGCGCGCCGGCTGGATCATCACCGCAACCTTGCCGTGAAGCCGCACCGGCAGGTGAAAGGCCCCGTCGCGGAAGAACGGATCGCGGTCGGGCGCGCCCCAGCGCGCGGT
The DNA here is from genome assembly GCA_036746875.1 of Aestuariivirgaceae bacterium. GTDB lineage: Bacteria > Pseudomonadota > Alphaproteobacteria > Rhizobiales > Aestuariivirgaceae > DAIODI01. Next base: position 3,028 of record DAIODI010000230.1, read on the forward strand.
GAGGGAGCGGCGGTTATCCTCCGGCAGCCCGGCGAAAAACCGTTCGTACACGGCAAGCGGCAGCGTCGCCGCGCTTGCCGCGGCCCGCGCGCCGGCGCGGTTCGTCGGCCCCTGTTGCAGCGCCTCGATGAGCGCGTTGGGCTCGTCCGGGTACGGAGCGCCGAGCGCTGAGAGAATGGCGCAGGTCGAGGCCGGCGTGTCGTAGCCGACGCCGTTGCCGATGCGCCCGTCGCGGTTGGGGTAGTTGGCGAGCACCACCGCGATCCGGCGCTCGCCGCCCGGCGTCCGGCGCAGGCGCGCCCAGTTCGCCGCGAGGTCGGCGACGAAAGCGATCCGGTCTGCCACCGGCCGGTAGGTCACGAGGCGGCTTTGCGTCGGCGCGTGGATCGCGCTTGCGTCCTTGAACGACACGGCGCGCGCGGCGATCCGGCCGTCGAGTTCGGGGAGCACGATGTTCATGGCGAGGTCGCGCGGCGACAGACCTTGCGCCGAAGCGGCCCAGGCTGCTTCGTCGGAGCCGGAGAACGTCACCTGCAGCACCGGGCAGTCGAGGCCGGCGAGCGGATTGTCCGGCCCGGCGGCGAACGCGGTGGCGTTGAGCGCCACGTCGATCTCGCCCGCCGTCAGCGTCTGGCGCAGGAAGGCGGCGCTGGCGGCGTCCTTCAGCCCCTGCACGTAAACGGCGACCACGCCAAGCCCGCGCTCGCCCAGCGCCGCCGCCAGCGCGTCCACCGGCGCGGTCAGGCCGCCCTCGGTCAGCGCCCGATAGAACACAATGGCGGCCGCCGCCTCGCCGGGCCGCCGCGTGTCGGCATGGAGGCCGGCGCGGGGCAGGGGGTCGGCC
>DAIODI010000231.1:0-3832 GCA_036746875.1 Aestuariivirgaceae bacterium
CAGGCCTATCCGCACAAGATCCTCACCGGCCGGCGCAACGGCATCCGCAAGATCCGCCAGAGCGACGGGCTTTACGGCTTCACCAAGCGCACCGAGAGCGATTACGATCCGTTTGGCGCCGCCCACTCCTCCACGTCGATCTCCGCCGGGCTTGGCATGGCCATCGCCCGCGACCTCAAGGGCAAGCACAACAACGTCGTCGCGGTGATCGGCGACGGCGCCATGTCCGCCGGCATGGCCTACGAGGCGATGAACAACGCCGGAGCCATCGACACGCGGATGATCGTCATCCTCAACGACAACGGCATGTCGATCGCGCCTGCGGTCGGCGCGCTCACCAACTACCTGTCGTGGCTGGTGTCGTCGCGGCCGTTCCTGTCGCTGCGCGACATCGCCAAGCAGTTCACCCGCCGCTTCCCGAAAAGCCTGCGCACCGCCGCCCACCGGGTGGACGAGTACGCCCGCGGCATGGTGTTCGGCGGCACGCTGTTCGAGGAGCTGGGCTTCTATTACGTCGGCCCGGTGGACGGCCACGAGATCGACACGCTGGTGCCGATTCTCCAGAATGTGCGCGACGCCAAGGAGCTTGGCCCGATCCTTCTCCATGTGGTGACCGAAAAGGGCAAGGGCCATCCCTTCAAGACGCCCAACAAGGAAAAGTACCACGCGGTCGGCAAGTTCGACCCCGTCACCTTCGAGATCCCGAAGAGCACGAGCAACGCGCCGTCCTACACCAACGTGTTCGCCGACGCGCTGATCCGCGAGGCCGAGAAGGACGAGCGCATCGTGGCGATCACCGCCGCCATGCCGTCCGGCACCGGGCTCGACAAATTCGAGCAGCGCTTCCCCGATCGTTCGTTCGATGTCGGCATCGCCGAGCAGCACGCGGTGACGTTCGCCGCCGGGCTGGCGGTGGAGGGCTACAAGCCGTTCTGCGCCATCTATTCCACCTTCCTGCAGCGCGCCTACGCCCAGGTGGTGCACGACGTGGCGCTGCAGCGGCTCCCCGTCCGCTTCGCCATCGACCGGGCCGGCCTCGTCGGCCAGGACGGCGCGACGCACGCCGGATCGTTCGACGTCGCCTACCTCGGCTGCCTGCCGGAGATGGTCATCATGGCCGCCGCCGACGAAGCCGAACTCGTGCATATGGTGGCGACCGCCGCCGCCATCGACGACCGCCCGTCCGCCTTCCGCTATCCGCGCGGCGAGGGGGTGGGCGTGGAAACCCCGCGCGAGGGCAGGCCGCTCGAGATCGGCAAGGGGCGCATCGTCCGCGAGGGCAGTCGCGTCGCGCTTCTCTGCCTCGGCACCCGCCTTGGCGCCTGCCTCCGGGCGGCGGAGGAGCTTGCCGCCCATGGCGTCCCGGCCACGGTCGCCGACGCCCGGTTCGCCAAACCGCTCGACACCGACCTGGTTCGCAGGCTGGCGCGCGAGCACGAGCTTCTGGTCACCGTCGAGGACGGCTCGATCGGCGGCTTCGGCTCGTTCGTGCTCAACTTCCTCGCCCAGCAGGATCTGCTCGGCGGCCGCTTCAAGGTGCGCCCGATGTTCCTGCCGGACCGCTTCATCGGCCACGGCACGCCGGCGGAACAGTGGCAGGAGGCCCACCTCGACACGCAGCACATCGTTCAGCAGGCGGTGTCAGCGCTGAACCTCAGCGGCGGCAAGGTGCTCGATTTCAAGGCGCGTGGCTGACGGCGCGCCGCCGCCCGAGCATCCGGCAATGACCCTCGCGTCCGATCCGCCCCGCCAGGCCGTGGCCAGCGAGAGGAGCGAGGGCGACCCCGGCGCCATCGCCGCGCAGGTGCGCGCCGCCTCCACCTCATTCTACTGGGCGATGCGGCTGCTGCCGCGTGCGCGGCGCGAGGCGATCTTCGCCGTCTATGCCTTCTGCCGCGCCGTGGACGACATCGCCGACGACGAACCCGACCCGGCGAAGCGCGCCGCCGGGCTCGCCACGTGGCGGCGCGAGATCGACGCGCTCTTTGCCGACGAGCCGCGCCACCCGATTACGCGCGCGCTGCTTTCCGGGCGCGACGCCTTCGGGCTGCGCCGCGCCGACTTCCTCGCCGTCATCGACGGCATGGAGATGGACGCCGACGGCCCCATCGTCGCGCCCGATCTCGCCACGCTCGATCTCTACTGCGACCGGGTGGCGTCCGCCGTAGGCCGGCTGTGCGTGTGCATCTTCGGCGATTCCGGCCCGAACGGCATGGCGGTGGCGGAGCATCTGGGCCGCGCCCTGCAACTGACGAACATCGCCCGCGACGTCGCCGAGGACGCCGGCGCCGGGCGCCTCTACCTGCCGCGCGAATTGCTGGATCGTCATGGCGTCCCGGCGAGGCCGCCCGAGGGCGTCATGCGCCATCCGGCGTATCCGCGCCTGTGGCGGGAGTTCGCGGGCATGGCGCAGGAGCGCTTCGCCCTCGCCGACCGGGCGCTTGCCCGCTGCCCACGCTCCCTCATGCGCCCGGCCCGCATCATGATGGAAGTGTACCGCCTCAACCTGAAGCGGCTGATGGCGCTGCCCGACGGGACAATCGCCGATCCGGCCGCCTCCAAGCGTCTCGTCGGCAAGCGCGAGATGCTGGCCGTCGCCCTGCGCAACTTCTTCTGACGCGATGCCCGCCGTCCACATCATCGGCGCCGGCGTCGCCGGGCTTGCGGCCGCCGTAGATCTGGTGGAGCGGGGCGTATCCGTCGCGCTCTACGAACAGACGGCGCAGCCCGGCGGCCGCTGCCGATCGTTCCACGACCCGCTGCTCGACGCCGTCATCGACAACGGCAACCACCTGCTGCTCTCCGGCAACCGGTCGGCGCTCGATTACCTCGATCGGATCGGCGCGGGCGATCGGCTGACGAGCCCCGGCAGGGCGGCGTTTCCGTTCTTTGATTACGAGACCGGCGAGCGCTGGACGGTGGAGCTCAACCGGGGCGCAGTGCCCTGGTGGATCCTGAACCGGGACAAGCGGGTGCCCGGCGCCTCGCTCGCCGACTACCTCGAAGGCGTGAAGCTCCTCAACGCCGGCGACCGCACGGTGGCGCAGCTGTTCCGGCGGCAGGGCCAGTTTTACCGACGGTTCTGGGAACCGTTCACGGGCGCGGTGCTCAACACGCCGCCGGAGCAGGCCGCCGCCCGGCTGCTGCTGCCGGTGATCCAGGAGACCCTGGCGCTGGGGGCGGACAAGGCGACGCCGCTCATCGCCAAACGCAGCCTCTCCGACACATTCGTCGATCCGGCGCTGGATTATCTCCGGCGGGCCGGGGCGCGGATCGAAACCGGCGTCAAGGTCCGTGGTCTCGAAATCTCCGGCGGCCGGGTGAGCGCGCTCAACACGGCGCGGGGTCCGGTGGCCGTCGGCACGGCCGACGTGGTGATCGTGGCGGTGCCCGCCTGGTCGGTGCGGGAGCTGCTGCCCGACGTTTCCGCGCCCGATGCGTTCGCTCCCATCGTCAACGTCCATTTCCGGATCGAGGGCGCGCGTCAGCCGCTTTATCGCGAACCGCTGATCGGGATGGTGGGCTCGGTGGCGCACTGGATCTTCGTGCGGGACGACATCGCCTCGGTTACGGTGAGCGCAGCCGGAGCGCTGTCGGGCGAACCGAACGCCTTGATCGCCGCCACCATCTGGCCGGAAGTGGCGGCGGCGCTGGAGCTTCGCGTGGACACGCCGCACCGGGTGCGCGTCACCAAGGAGCATCGCGCCACCTTCCTCGCCACCCCGGCGCAGCTGGCGAAGCGGCCGAAGCCATCCACGGGACTTGCGAATGTGGCGCTGGCCGGTGAATGGGTGGACAACGGCCTGCCGACCACCATCGAGGGCGCCATCCG
>DAIODI010000232.1:0-3825 GCA_036746875.1 Aestuariivirgaceae bacterium
GTCGCTCGCGCGACGCCCGCCCAACAACGCCCGGGCAGCCATGGCTGCCGGTCCGGACCGTCCGCCCTTGCGCCTGCTCTTCGTCGCCCACTGCTTTCCGCCCGCCGGACGCCCGCTGTCGAAGGTCGGCGGCATGCAGCGCGTCGGCATGGACCTGCTGGCGGCGCTGGAGCGGCGCGGCGACATCACGGTGGAGCCGGTGATCTTGCGCGCCGCCGGTCTCGGCATGGCGGCGAAGGCCGCGCCGTTCTATGCCGGCGCGTTCGTGCGCATTCTCGCCCGCTGCCGCTCGGGCGAGATCGACGCGGTGTTGTTCTCGGCCATGCCCTCGGCGTGGCTGGCGCTGTTCGTCAAGCCGCTGCTCGGCCGCCGTCGCGTGCCGATGGCCGTGATCTGCCACGGCCATGACGTGATATGGGACTTCCCGCCGTGGCAGGCGATGGTCAGGCGCATGTTCCGGACGCTCGACGCCGTGATGCCGGTGAGCCGGGCGACCGGCGAACAGGCGCTGGTGCGCGCGCTGCCGCCGGAGCGCCTGCACGTTATCCACAACGGCGTCGACCTCGACCGTTTCCCCGCGCCCCCCGAACCCGGCCAGCGCCGGGCGATCCTCGCCGCCGCCTTCCCGCGCCAGACGGCGGCGCTTCCGGAAGGCGCGCTGGTGCTGGCGATCGTCGGGCGGCAAGTGGCGCGCAAGGGTCACGCGTGGTTCATCCGCGAGGTGATGCCGCGCCTGCCCGCCCATGTGCGGCTGTGGCTGGCCGGCGACGGGCCGGAGGCGGGCGCCATCGCCGCCGCCGCGGCCGCGCTGGCTGATCGGGCGCGGGTGACGCGGCTTGGACTCGTGGACGAGGCGCAGCTAGCCGGGCTCTATCGCGGCGGCGACCTGTTCGTCATGCCCAACGTGCCGACCGCCGGCGACATCGAGGGTTTCGGGGTGGTGATCCTGGAGGCGGCACTGAACGGCATGCCCGCCGTCGCTTCGGCGCTCGAAGGCGTCCGTGACGCGGTGACGCCGGGCGAAAACGGCGTGCTGGTCGCGCCCGCTGACGCCGACGCGTTCGCCGCTGCGATCCTCTCGTTCGACCGCGACCGCGCCATGCTGGCGCAAGCGGGGGCTCGGGCCGCCGCCTTCACCCGCGCCACCTTCGGATGGGACGCGACGGCGGATGGTTACGTCCGCGTGCTGGCGGCGCTCGCCAGCGCCTCGCGATAGCTCGCCGCAAGCGACACCATCGCCGCGCCCCACGAGTAGCCGCAACTGCGCCGGAGGGACGCCGCGCCGAACGCCGCCCGCTTCTCCGGCGACGCCGCCAGGCCGGCGATGGCGCCGGCGAAACCCTGGATGTCGGACGCATCGAGCAGGTGTCCGGTTTCGCCCTCGACCACCAGCGACTGCGTGCCCGTGGCGCGCGCGCAAACCGCCGGCAGCCCGCAGGCCATCGCCTCCAGCGTGACGATGCCGAACGTTTCGGTGATCGACGGGAAGAAGAACACATCCGACGACGCGTAGGCGACCGCCAGATCGTCGCCGTCGAGGTAGCCGGTGAAGCGCGCTTGCGGGAGCATCCTGGCGAGCCGCGGCCGCAGCGGCCCTTCGCCCACGACCAGCTGGCGATGCTTCACCCCGCGCCGCTCCAGTTCCCGGAACACGGCGGCCATCACGTCCACGTTCTTCTCCGGCACTATGCGCCCGACGAACGTCACCACCACGTCGTCGTCGGCGAAGCCCTGCGCCCGCCGCCACGCCATTGACCGCCGCGCCGGCGTGAACCGCGCCGGATCGACGCCGCGCCCCCACAGCCGCACGTCGCGGCCGATGCGCTGGGCCTTGAGCAGCTCAACCACCTCCTGCGACGGCGCATAGAGCTGCGTGCACGGCGCATAGAGCCGGCGCAGGTACGATTGCCAGACGCCGGCGAGGAAACCGAGGTTGTAGTAGCGGATGTAGACATCGTGGCGCGCATGATACGAGGCGACCACCGGAATGCGCTCGGCTTTCGCGAAGCGGATCGCCGAGTAGCCCAGGGGATCGGGCGAGGCGGAGTGGACCAGCGTGGGGCGAAAGGCGCGGATCTGGCGCTTCAGCGCCGGGGTGAGCGGCAGCGCGAGGCGATACTCCGGACGTCCCGGCAGCGGCGCCGAGGGCGAGCCCGTCACCGTTCCGAACGACTCGAACGCCGGCGGGCCGATGACCGGCGAGACGATCATCACCGGCACGCCCTCGCCTTCGAGGTGCTTCACCAGCTGGTTGAGCGCGAACACCGCGCCGTCCTTGATGTAGTTGTAGTTGCCGCTGGCGAGCAGCAGGCGAAGCTCGGGCGCGGGCGCACAGGCGGAAGCGGCGGGCTGACGCGGCATTTCCGCCCGCTAGCAGCATTGCCATCGGGGGTCAACGCGAAGGACGGGCGGAGCGCCGGCCGGGCATCTGGTCATTGCACGCCATGGATGCCGCCTTAGCAGGCCTGCCGGCCAGCGCCGGCTTCGGATCCCGACGTTACGATACCGCCGTTGCACGACATAATCCTTATGAACGCCCGCGCCGCGCTGCTGGCGCATCATCCCGCCAAGTGGATACCACTTGGCGGAAGAAGATGATGCGAATACAAGCAGATAGGGCGGCCAGCCTGATTCAGTCAGGCCGCGCGCCGGTCTAGCGTGTCGCGCACCGTCGCCGGACAGGATTGGAATGAGGGCGGCGATGGCGGAGACCGGCGATGAAGCTCAATCTCGATTTCGACCGCAAGCGTGAATTCGACCTCTCCGAAGGCGAGCGCGTGCGCTTCACCTTGCGCGACATTGCGGTGGAGCCGGGCGTGAAGGTGTCGCTGGCGAAGGACTTCGATCCCGGTTTCACCGGCGGCACGAAAGACAAGCCCGGCGCGCTGGAGCGCATCTCCGCCAACGTCGAGCGGCTGGCCCAGCTGCAGGAGGTGCTCTACGCCCAGGACGTCTATGCGCTGCTGCTGGTGTTCCAGGCGATGGACGCCGCCGGCAAGGATGGGGCCATCCGGCATGTGCTCTCCGGCGTCAACCCGCAGGGCTGCCACGTGACGAGCTTCAAAACGCCGTCGGCGGAAGAGCTTGACCACGACTACCTCTGGCGCGCCCACAAGGCGCTGCCGGCACGCGGGATCATCGGCATCTTCAACCGCTCGTACTACGAGGAGGTGCTGGTGGTGCGCGTTCATCGCAATCTGCTGGAGGCGCAACGCTTGCCGGACCATGTGCTGGACGACAAGGTGTGGCGGCGGCGGTTTGAGGAGATCAACAACTTCGAGAAGTATCTGGTGCACAACGGCACGATGATCCTGAAGTTCTTTCTCAACATCTCGAAGGAGGAGCAGCGCAAGCGGTTGCTCGCCCGTATCGAGGAGCCGGACAAGAACTGGAAGTTCTCCATCGCCGACTATCGCGAACGCGCCCACTGGGACTCGTACATGGAGGCCTATGAAGAGATGCTGGAGAACACCTCCACCGACTGGGCGCCGTGGTTCGTCATTCCCGCCGACAACAAGTGGTTTGCGCGGCTCGCCATCTCGCAGATCGTCACCGTCGGCCTCGAAAGTCTGGACCTGAAGACGCCCGCGGTGTCGCCGGAACGCCGCAGGGAACTGGACGCCATTCGCACCGAACTTCTCAAGGAATAGGCGGCGGACATGGAAGCGACTCCCAGCAAGTACGAACAGCTCATCGCCCGCGCCCGGCGGGAACCGCCGGTGACGACCGCGGTGGCGCATCCGTGCGATGCGGTTTCGCTGCGCTCGGTTCTGGAGGCCCGCGACCTGGGGCTCATCGCGCCCATCCTTGTCGCGCCGCCGGCGA
>DAIODI010000233.1:0-3825 GCA_036746875.1 Aestuariivirgaceae bacterium
GGCGATGGAAGTGGCGTTCCACGCCATCGGCGTCGGTCAGGCGATGGGCGGGCTGGGTTCGTTCATCATCGGGTTGGCGCTGGGTTTCGAGGGCAACGATCTGGTGCGGGCCAAACTCGCGCGCTCGGGCTATGTTGAGGTTGGCGAGGTCGCCGCCCGCGACCTTGAAAGCGCCGAACTCAAGTACTTCTCGGCGCAGTCGCCGGCGGCGACGGTCCATGCCGGCCCATGACGCTGGCGATCGTCGACTACGGCTCGGGCAACATCCGCTCCGCCGCCAAGGCGTTTGAGCGCGCCGCCAGTGAGGCCGGCCTCGACCCGCGATCTGTTCGGGTGGTGCGAAGCGCGCGGGAGGTGCGCCTTGCCGACCGGGTCGTCGTGCCTGGCGTGGGCGCTTTCGCCGACTGCCGCTCGGGTGTGCTGGCCATCGATGGTCTCTGGCAGGCCCTGAACGAGCATGTGCGCGCCGGAAAGCCGGCGCTCGGAATCTGCGTCGGCATGCAGCTGATGGCCACAACGGGGCTCGAACACGGCCGATGGCAGGGCTTCGGCTGGATTCCGGGCGCCGTCAGGGCCATCGAACCGCCCGACGGACTCAAGGTGCCGCACATGGGCTGGAACGACCTTGACGCCGCCCGCAGCCATCCCCTGCTCGACGGTTTGCGATTGGGCGCCGATGGGCTCAACGCCTACTTCTGTCATTCCTACCACATGGCGGCGGACGATCCCGGCGATGTTCTGCTGACGACCGATTACGGTCAGGCGATCACCGCAATGGTCGTGCGCGACAATATCGCCGGCACGCAATTCCACCCGGAGAAGAGCCAGGAGCTCGGCTTGCGGATGATCGCCAACTTTCTTCGCTGGCGGCCATGATCCTGTTTCCCGCCATCGACCTCAAGCAGGGCCGATGCGTTCGCCTGAAGCTCGGCGACATGGCGCAGGCGCACATCTACAACGACGATCCGGTGGCTCAGGCGCAGGAGTTCCAGCGGCTTGGCTTCAGATGGTTGCACATCGTCGATCTCGACGGCGCATTCTCCGGCCGGTCGGAGAACGCGGCGCAGGTTCGGGCCATTCTTGCGGCCGTTTCGCTGCCGGTCCAGTTGGGCGGCGGCGTTCGTTCGCTCGACTCGATCGAAGGCTGGCTGGCTCTCGGCGTGCGACGCGTGATCCTCGGTACGGCGGCGGTTCGTGACCCGGCGCTCGTTCGCGAGGCTTGCCGCCGGTTTCCCGGTCGCGTCGTCGTCGGTGTGGACGCGCGGACGGGAAAGGTGGCCGTCGAGGGATGGGCGGAGAAAACCACGCTCGACGCCGCCGACCTGGTGCGCCTTTATGCCGACGCCGGGGTGGCCGCCATCATCTACACCGACATCGACCGCGATGGGGTTTTGGCCGGCGTGAATGTGGACGCGACGCTGGCGCTGGCGCGCGCAACGGCCATTCCGGTGATCGCCAGCGGAGGCCTCGCCTCGATGGCCGACATCGACCGGCTTCTCGAACCCGATTGCGCCATCCTCGAAGGCGTCATCGCCGGGCGCGCCATATATGACCGCCGGATCGACCCCGCCGAAGCGCTGCGGCGCATCGCCCAAGCCGGGACCGCCGCGCCATGCTGAAGGTGCGCCTCGTTCCCTGCCTCGACGTCAAGGACGGACGCGTGGTGAAGGGCGTCCGGTTCGTCGATTTGCGCGACGCCGGCGACCCGGTGGAAGCCGCCGCCGCCTACGACGCGGCAGGGGCCGACGAGCTGTGCTTTCTCGACATCACGGCCAGCCACGAGAATCGCGGCATCATCCTTGATGTGGTCCGCCGCACGGCCGAGCAGTGCTTCATGCCGCTCACCGTCGGCGGGGGTGTTCGCGAACTCGGCGACATCCGCCAACTGCTTCTCGCCGGGGCCGACAAGGTGTCGATGAACAGCGCGGCGGTGGCGCGGCCGGACCTCATCACCGAGGCGGCGCTCAAGTTCGGCTCGCAATGCGTGGTGGTGGCGATCGACGCCAAGCGGGTGGCGCACGAGCCGGAGCGCTTCGAGGTCTTCACTCACGGCGGACGCAAGGGGACAGGGATTGACGCAGTCGAGTACGCGGTTCGTTGCGTCAACGCCGGGGCCGGGGAGATCCTCTTGACCTCCATGGACCGCGACGGCACGGGCGAGGGGTTTGACCTTGCCCTGACGCGGGCCATTTCCGATGCGGTGCCGGCGCCGGTGATCGCCAGCGGCGGCGCCGGAACCCTCCAACACCTGGTTGACGCCGTGCAACAGGGGCATGCCTCGGCCGTACTGGCCGCCTCGATCTTCCACTTCGGCCGGTTTACGATCGCCGAAGCGAAGGCGTTCCTCGCCGCCCAAGGACTTCCCGTGAGGCTGCCCGTCCATGTCTGACGCCATGCGCCCCGACCTTGACGTGCTGTCGCGACTGGCGGCGGCGGTGGCGTCACGGCGCGCAGCTGATCCGGCTTCGTCCTACACCGCCGCCCTGATCGCCAAGGGTACCGAAGCCTGCGCCAAGAAGGTGGGGGAGGAGGCGGTCGAAGTCGCGCTGGCGGCCGTTACGCAGCCTGATCGTCTCGCCGCCGAAACGGCCGATCTTCTCTACCATCTCCTGGTTCTGCTCGAGGAACGCCGGGTGCCGTTGGCTGAGGTGATGGCCGTGCTGGCGAGCCGGGAAGGCCGGGGCGGGCATGCCGAGAAGGCGGAGCGCGGCAGGGAGCCTCGCTGATGGACCAGCATGCCGGCGCCCTTTCGCCCTACCGCATGTTCACGCGCGGCCAATGGGCCTCGCTGCGGGCCGACACGCCGCTGACGCTGACCGCGGCGGACCTTGACGAACTGCGCGGTCTCAATGACCGGATCGACCTCGATGAGGTCGTGGCGATCTATCTGCCGCTCACCCGACTGCTCAACTTCTATGTCGCCGCCGAACACCAGCTGTTTCTCGCCACGCAACGCTTTCTCGGCAGCGACGGCGGCAAGACGCCCTACATCATCGGCATCGCCGGAAGCGTCGCGGTGGGCAAGAGCACCACCGCGCGCATTCTGCAGCGGCTGCTCGCCCGCTGGTCGCCCCATCTCAAGGTGGACCTCGTCACCACCGACGGCTTTCTCCTGCCCAACGCGGTGCTGGAGAAGGAGGGCCTGATGAACCGCAAGGGCTTTCCGGAGAGCTACGATCTTCCCGCGCTCCTGCGCTTTCTCACCGACATCAAGGCCGGCCAGACGAACGTCGATGCCCCCGTCTACTCGCACCTGTCCTACGACGTGCTGCCCGACAAACGGATCGTGGTCGATCGGCCCGACATCCTGATTCTCGAGGGCCTCAACGTGCTCCAGACCGGCAGGCCGCCACGGGATGGCCGGGCGATTCCGTTCGTCTCCGACTTCTTCGACTTCTCGATTTACATCGACGCCGACACCGAGGTGCTGCGCAGCTGGTACGTCGACCGGTTCTTTTCGCTTCGGGAAACCGCGTTTCGCAATCCGCGGTCCTACTTCCATCGCTATTCGTCCCTGACCGACGCCGAGGCGCGCGAGACCGCGACGCGGATCTGGGACACGATCAATCTCGCCAATCTGACCGAGAACATCCTGCCGACGCGGCAGCGCGCCGATCTGATCCTGCGCAAGGGTCCGGATCACGTGATCCATTCGGTATGGCTGCGGAAACTTTAGGGCGTCGTTCCGCCAGGCGGCCGCCACCTGGCGGAAAAAGACAAAGCAAACCAAGGGGATAGAGCGTCTGATCCTACCCAGTCAAGCCGGGGTTCGCTCTAGAGGAGCCCGTGCTGGCGGGCAAGGCTTGCGAGGTTCGTTTCCGGCCG
>DAIODI010000234.1:0-3809 GCA_036746875.1 Aestuariivirgaceae bacterium
GCTCGCGGGTGCGGCCTGGCGTGTTGGAGGCGCGCGCGAGGTCGCGCCGGCCGGTGATCGCATTGATCAGCGAGGACTTCCCGACGTTGGAGCGTCCGGCGAAGGCGATCTCCACGGGGGCAGGCGGCGGCAGACCGTCGAGGGCGACAACGCCGCGGTCGAAACGGATCGGGCCGGCGAACAACAGCCGGCCCTTCTCGATGTCGTGGTCGCTGCCGCCGGTCACTTGCCCGGCGTGGCGGGCTTGCGCCTGAGGAACGGCAGGCTCTCGCGGATATTGCCGAGAAGTTCGATCGGCGTGCCGTGCTTTCGCATGATCGCCATCTGCTGCAGGATGGAGAGGAAGTTGTTCCACGCCCAGTAGAGGATCAGGCCGGCCGGGAAGGTCGCCAGCATCACGGTGAAGATCAGCGGCATCCAGTTGAAGATCGCCGCCTGCACCGGGTCGGGCGGCGGCGGGGGCAGCTTCATCTGCACCCACATGGTGACGCCCATGAGGATCGGGAGAACGCCGATCATCAGGATGTGCGGCGGGGTGAACGGCAACAGGCCGAACAGGTTGAAGAGGCTGGTCGGGTCGGGGGCGGAAAGATCGCGGATCCAGCCGACGAACGGCGCGTGCCGCATCTCGATGGTGACGTAGAGCACCTTGTAGAGGGCGAAGAAAACCGGGATCTGGACGAGGATGGGCAGGCAGCCCGCCAGCGGGTTGATCTTCTCCTTCTTGTAGAGCTCCATCATCTCCTGTTGCTGCCGGGTGCGATCCTCGGCGAAGCGCTCCTTGATGCGCTCCATCTCGGGCTGCAGCTTCTTCATCCGCGCCATCGCCTCGTAGGACTTGTTGGCGAGCGGGAAGAACAGGATCTTGAGCAGAACCGTCACCGCCAGGATGGCGACGCCGAAGTTGCCGGTAAGCTGCTGGATATAGTGCAGCGCCCAGAACATCGGCTTGGTGATGAAGTAGAACCAGCCCCAGTCGATCATCAGGTCGAACCTGTCGATCTTCAGGTCGTTCTGGTAGGCGCTGATCAGTTCCACCACCTTGGCGCCGGCGAACAGCCGTTGCTCGAACGCGGACGTCGCGCCGGGCGCGACGGTGAGCGGATCGGCGGTGACGAAATCGGTTTGGTAGACGTCGAGCGCGCCGTTGCGGTTGTGGCGGAACGTGGCGGTGATCTTCGCCGACTGGTCGGGGACGAGCGACACAGCCCAGTACTTGTCGGTGACGCCGAGCCAGCCGCCGGTGGACGCGGTGGCGATCGGCTCCTTCGTCTCGGTCATCGCGTGATAGGTGTGCTCCTGCAGGTCGCCGCCGAGCACGCCGAGGAGACCCTCGAACAGCACGAAAACGCCTTCGACCTTCGGCGTGCCCTGGCGCTGGATGCGGCCATAGGGCAGCAGCTCAACCGGCTCGGCGGAGCGGTTCTCGACCTCCTGCGTCACCGTGAACATGTAGTTCCTGTCGACCGCGATGGTGCGGCGGAAAACGAGCCCGGCCCCGTTGTCCCAGGTGAGCGTGACCGGCGTCGTCTCGGTGAGCGTCACGCCGGCGGGCGCCGACCACACGGTGTTCTGGTCGGGGAGTTTCAGCGCCGCGCCCGCAGCGGTGGGGAGCCAGCCCTGTTCGGCGAAGAAGCCGCCCGGCGTGCCCGACGGCGAGAGCAGGATGATCGTCGGGCTCTTCGGATCAACCGTCTCGTGGTAGCGAACCAGCCTCAGGTCGTCGAGTTGCGCGCCCTTCAGGTTGATCGACCCCTGGACCGCGCCCGTCTGCACCGGCACCCGCGCGCCGGACGCGATCGCGGCTTCGCGCGTCGTCGCCACGCCGGACCCGGGAACGCCGGAGCCGGGCAGCGCCCCCTGGGTGGCGGGTTCGCCGGCCCCCGTCTGGCCGGCCTCGCCCGGTTGGGCCTGCTGCTGCGCCTGTTGCTGTTGGGCGAGCTCGGCCTGCCGGTCGAGCATCGGCTGGGCGTAGAAGTACTGCCAGGCGAAGATGATCGCCATCGACAGCACGATGGCGATGATGAAATTGGTCTTGTCGTCCCTGGGCGGCGTCATGGCGTTCCGATTGCGCCGCGTGGCGCCATTGGGCGGGAAGGCTTGCCGCGTGGCGGGCGAACCGCGCCGCCGCCGCGATCGAACATGGCGATCGCTGTGCGCAGATCGTCGATGAGCAGGCTGAACGGCCGCGACCGCGTCCCGGCGCGGCCGACGAACACATAGTCGACACCGCGCTTCAACGCCCCCTCGAGGCTCAGCCGCACGGCTTCCTTCAGACGCCGCCGGACGCGGTTGCGCACAACGGCCGAACCCAGCTTTTTCGTCACCGTGAAGCCGATCCGGGCCGCGTCGCCGTCGCCACGCGATCGCGCCTGGACGACGGCCGACGGCGTCGCCACCGCCGCCGCGGCGGCGGCCATGACGAAGTCCTTGCGTCGGGTGATCCGTGGAGCCATGCCGGCGCCCATGGCCGGCGCCGCCGGCCGCTCCGGCTCAGGCCGAAAGACGGGCCCGGCCGCGCGCGCGGCGGCGGGCGATCACCTTGCGGCCGCCCTTCGTGGCCATGCGCGCGCGAAAGCCATGGCGGCGCTTGCGGACGAGCTTCGAGGGCTGATAGGTGCGCTTCACGGCGAACTCTCCAACAGATGCGGGCTTCACGATCGGTTCGGCTAACGCGGAGGACCCTGCCGGGAGGCCGAATTCCGGAGCCTGAAAGTTCGCGGCTTATACTGGCCACCCCCGGCAAAGTCAACGCGCCGGCGGGCCGCCGGGCCGCGGCTTTCCAGCCCTGCCGGGCTGCCGCTGGCGGCTGCGGGCGTTCTGCGTCATACACTCACGAGCATGTGTAGCCAATTGCGCCGTCGTCGATGGTGAGCGCGCCTGGAGGTCTCCCCGGTTCGCTTCCCTGGCAGGGCCTGTCCGGGAAGCTGCTGGCGCTCGTCGTCCTGTTCGTGATGATCGGCGAAGTGATGATCTTCCTGCCCTCGATCGCCGCCTACCGCCTCAACTGGCTGGAGGCGCGAGTCAACATGGCGGAGATCGCCGCGCTGTCCATGGAGGCCTCCCCGCGCGGCGACCTGCCCGCGGACTTGCGGCGCGAACTCCTCGACCGGGCCGGCGTCGAGGTGGTGGCGCTGAAGCGCGACGGCACGCGCGAACTGATCCTCAAAATGGACAATCCGCCGGTCATCGAAACCCGCTACGACCTGCGCAATCCCGGCTGGTTCGCCGGCATCTTCGACGCGCTGGCGACGCTGGTGTGGGGCGGCGACCGGGTGGTGGCGATCACCGCCGCTCCGCCGGGCCTGTCGGGCGAAGAGATTGAACTGGTGCTTGACGAAGGGCCGTTGTGGCGGGCGCTGGTCGCCTACTCGGCGCGGGTGTTCACGCTGTCGATCGTTCTGTCGCTGATCGTCGCCGCGCTCGCCTTCTTCGCCCTCAACCACGTGCTGGTGCGGCCCATGCGCCAGCGCTCCAACGCCATGGTGCGGTTCGCCGCGCGGCCCGACGACCTCAGCCGGATCGTCGAGCCCACCGGACGGCGCGACGAAATCGGCGTCGCCGAGCGCGAGCTCGCCAACATGCAGCGCGAACTCTCGGGCATGCTCGCCCAGAAGGGGCGCCTCGCCGCGCTGGGACTCGCCGTCACCAAGGTCAGCCACGATCTGCGCAACATGCTCTCCACCACGCAGATCATCTCCGACCGTCTCGCCGACTCCTCCGCCCCCACGGTGCAGCGGCTTGCGCCGAAGCTCATTTCGTACCTCGACCGCGCCATCGACTTCCTCATGCAGCCGCTGCGCTTCGGC
>DAIODI010000235.1:0-3809 GCA_036746875.1 Aestuariivirgaceae bacterium
ACCTGACGTCTCGCATGGCCTCGGTGGCCTCGCGGTTCTTCGCGAACAACGTCGTTCACCTGCTCACGGACATGGGCGGCAACGACAAGTGGCGGGTGGACCTCGAGGACGAGGTGATCCGGCCCGCGCTGCTGGTGCACCAGGGCGAGGTGCTTCCTCCGCCGCCGAAGAACGAGCCCTCTCCCGCGGCGCCCGCGCCGTACGCGGCTTACGCCCCCGCCGCCGCGGCCGACGTCGCGAAACCCTCGTTGCCCGGCGCGGCGACGCCGCCCGCCGCCAGCAGGTTCTGCAGGAAGGTCGCCCGCGCGGTGAAGTCAGCGATCCGCCCGAGGTTCGCCATGAACACGCGCGGCCGGCTCTCGCCCAGCGCATCCGCACGCTCACGCAACGCCTCGAACGGCTCGGCCACGCGGAGCTGCGGCAGGCCGCCGGCGTGGACCGCCCGTCGCGGCGCATCGAGCGTCGCCACCGGCGCCTCGGAGAGGTTGGGGAACTCCGAAACGCCGGTGATCGCCTCCTTGCGCCTCGCCACGTCCTTCGCCCGCGCCGCCGCCGTCTCGGCGAGCATCGCCTTAACGGTTCCGCTCTCCAGCGCCTGGACAAGCCCGCCGCCCCTCTCGATCTCCTGGAACAGCGCCCACGCCCTGGCGGCGATCGCGTCCGTCATCGCCTCGACGTAACCGGAACCGGCGGCGGCGTCGGCGACCGCGCCGATGAAGGCCTCGCGCGCCAGCACCGTCTGCACGTTGCGCGCCATCCGCCGCGCGAACGCATCCGGCAGCCCGATGGCCAGGGTGAACGGCAGCACCGTCACATGGTCGGCCCCGCCGACGCCGGCGGCGAACACGGCGGCGGTGGCGCGCAGCATGTTCACGAACGGGTCGCACCGCGTTATCATCCGCCAGGCGGTTTCGGCGTGAAGATCCAGCGGACGCGGCGCGATGTTCAGCGCGTGGAGGAAACTGGCGTGCGCCCGCCGCGCCGCGCGCAGGGTTGAGATCGACAGAAACTGGTCTTGGTCCACCGCGAGCATCAGGCCCATCGTTGCGGCCGCCGTGAGGGGATCGCCGCCGCCCGCCTCGACGAGCCGCAGCATCTCCGCCGCGGACGCCAGCGCCAGGCCCAGCTGCTGCGCCTCGCTTGCGCCCGCGCCGTGCCACACCCGCCCGTCGGCGAGCCAGAGCGACCCCGCAAAGCCCAGGTCGTTCGCGCGCATCTGCGCCGCCGCCATCGCTTGCGCCACCGGCGCGCGCCCCGCCCATGCGCCGGTGAGCGCCAGCGCCGCCAGCGGGTCGAGGCCCGGCGTCACGGGCCGGCGCGACAGGTCGAGCCCCCTCGCCGCGTACAGATCGAGCAGACGCGCCGCCGCCGCCGTGTCGCCGCCGGCGTCGAGGCGCAGATGGATCAGGTCCAGCTCCACGCCGTCGAGCAGCGCCGCCAGCGCCGCGCCGTCCGCGCCGAAGCCCGCCGCGGTGGGCGAGCCGTCGAGCACCAGCGCCAGCGCGCTTGCGCCGGAGTTGAGGTCGTCCAGGGCTTGCGCGTTGGCCCGCCTTGCGTCCGGATCGTCGATGCGCTGCGTCACCTGCCACGGCAGCGATCCTTCCGGCGGCAGCGCCCGCGCCATTCCCACCGACACGGCCGGGCCGCGATACAACGGCTCGATCGCGATGCCGTCACCGGTCGCGCTCCGCAATCTGGCGAACGGCGCGCCCTTCAGCGTCTCGTCGACGAGCTTCAGCCAGTCGGCCTCGGTCGCGGCCGGGAATTCGCGGGCAAGCGGCAGGTCGGTCATCGGATCGGACGAAGCTCCGGCATCGTGGTGCGGCGCAACAGTCCTAGCGCGGCTTCGCACATCCGAAAACCCTGCTAACGTCGCGTTGGATCCTTCGGCTTGCGCCCTCAGACGTACTGCGACAGCCCGGGGATCGACCCCGCCACGTCCTTCACCAGTTGCGGGCCGGCCTTTTCGCGGGCGTAGCCCAGCACCTCCGATCCCATGATCTTGATCTGGTCCATGGAGAGCCCCGCCGCGGTGAGCTTCGTCACCGCCGCCAGCGGGCCGCCCATCAGCCCGCCGCCGAGCATGCCCAAGAGCCCGCCGCCCTTCGCCCCGTCGCCGCCGTGGCGGGTGGCGAGATCATCGGCGCCGGGGAGTTTGGCGAACAGCTCCGCCACCCTGGCCTTCTCGCCCTGATTGCGGACGAGGTTCAGCATGATGCCGATGGCGCGCTCGGCCTTGTCGCGCGGCAGGCCGGTGCGCTCCGCCACCAGGGTCACGAGGTCATCCATGTTCGCCGCTGTCTCCCGAGGGGGCGATCCGGGCGCGGCCCGGACCGGTTTGCTATCAGGGCGAGCTTGTAGCAGATTGCGCCCGCCTTCCCAAAAGATATGGGCCGCCCCTCCATGACAGACAACAGCGTGTTCATCGGCGCCGCCGGAAAGACGCCGCAGGCGCTCCACCTGCCCGTCGCCAACCGGCACGGCCTCATCACCGGCGCCACCGGCACCGGCAAGACGATCACCTTGCAGATCCTCGCCGAGGGGTTGTCGAAGGCGGGCGTTCCGGTGTTCGTCGCCGACGTGAAGGGCGACTTCGCCGGCGTCGCCGAGGCCGGCGAGCCGAACGACAAGCTGGTGGAGCGCGCCAGGGCGCTCGGCCTCGACGATTACGGCTTCGAGGCCACCCCCTGCATCTTCTGGGATCTGTTCGGCGAGCAGGGCCACCCGGTCCGCACCACCGTCTCGGAGATGGGGCCGCTGCTCCTCTCCCGCCTCATGGGGCTGACGGAGGCGCAGGAAGGCGCGCTCAACATCGGCTTCCGCATCGCCGACGAGGAGGGGCTTCTGCTGCTCGACCTCAAGGACCTGCGGGCGCTGCTCACCGATCTCGCCAACCGCGGCCGCGAGATCACCACCACCTACGGCAGCATCTCCTCCGCCACCGTCGGCGCCATCCAGCGCCGGCTCATGGTGCTCGAACAGCAGGGCGCGGAACATTTTTTCGGCGAGCCCGCCCTCGACATCGCCGACCTCATGCGCACCACGCGCGACGGACGCGGCTTCATCAACGTGCTCGCCGCCGACCGGCTGATGCAGTCGCCGCAGCTCTACGCCACGTTCCTGCTGTGGCTCCTGTCGGAGCTGTTCTCGAAGCTGCCGGAAGTGGGCGATCCCGACAAACCGAAACTCGTGTTCTTTTTCGACGAGGCGCACCTTCTGTTCAGCGATGCGCCGCCCGCGCTGCTCCAGAAGATCGAACAGGTGGTGAAGCTCATCCGCTCGAAGGGCGTCGGCGTCTACTTCTGCACCCAGAACCCGCTCGACATTCCCGACATCGTGCTCTCCCAGCTCGGCAACAAGGTGCAGCACGCGCTGCGCGCCTACACCCCGCGCGCCCAGAAGGCGGTGAAGGCGGCGGCGGCGACGTTCCGGGCCAATCCGGCGTTCGACACCGGGACGGCGATCACCGAACTCGGCAAGGGCGAGGCGCTGGTCTCGGTGCTCGACCTGAAGGGCGTGCCGACCACGGTGGAGCGCACCATGATCCGCCCGCCGTCGAGCCGGATGGGGCCGCTCACGGCGGAGGAACGCCGCAAGCTGATCGAGGCGAGCCCGGTGTTCGGCCAGTACGACGCGGTCGAGGACCGCGAGTCGGCCTACGAACTGCTGCTGGAGAAGGCTGGCAAGATGGCGGCGCTGAAGGAGGAGGTCGCCCGCCAGAAGCAGGAGGCCGAAGCCCGCAAGGCGGCCCGCACCTCCGCGCGCGAAACGCCCACCGACCGGTTCGTGAAGACCATCGCCTCCACCGT
>DAIODI010000236.1:0-3751 GCA_036746875.1 Aestuariivirgaceae bacterium
GACCAGACAGTTCGCTCTGGAAGTAGCTCTCGTAGTCCATCCGCGTCGTCGCTCCGGTGCTGCGCCGGTATTTTTTTAGCCGACCGGGCGCCGGCCTAGAAGCGGCAGGATGGCGCACGGCCGGGCGGGACACCTTGACGTTGAGTCAATCCGCCACGACGGCGGCCAGCGCCTCAAACCATGGCCAGTGCCGCGTGGTGGAGGTGTTCTCCACCAGATAGACGGTCTGCCGCAGCACCGGCGCGTCCGCGACGGCGCGCGCCCGGCCGGGCGGAAGCTCCGCGAGCCTCCGGCGCGGCAGATAGCCCTGCCCGCCCCAGCGCGTGAGGTGATCGATCGCCCACGACGCCGACGCCAGCGTCACCGCCGGCGGCGGCGCGCCGGAGAAGGCGATGGCGTGATCGCGCCGGAACTGGTCGCCGTAATCCACATACACATAGCCGCCGGAACGCGCCGCGCCCACCGGCGGATCGAACGCCACCTGGACGAACGTGTCGATGGCGATTTCGCGCGCCTGGAAGGCTCCGCGCGTCTGCGGCGCGTAGCAGAAGGCGATGTCCACGAGGCCGGTGGCGAGCCAGCGGGCGATGTTGCGCTGGTCGCCCGGCCACACCGCCGCCGCCACCGCCGGATCGAGCCCGCGCAGCCGATCCAGAAACGTCGCGCACAGACCTTCCCACAGATCCACATAGCAACCGATGGTGCAGATCGAGGTGAAGCCCGACGGCAACCCCACCTCGTAGCGGGCCTGGCGCCAGAGCTGCGTCATCACCTCGGCGTAGCGGATGAACTTGAACCCGGCGGAGGTGAGCTCCGCGCCCGCCTTGCTGCGGACGAGCAGCTTCTGGCCGAGCCGCGCCTCCAGACTGTCGATGCGCGCAGTCACCGTGGACTGCGTGACGTTGAGCTGTTCGGACGCCCGCACCAGGCTCCGCTGCTCGACTACGGCGAGGAAGGTTTGCAGCTCTGCGAGGTTCATACGGGACAGTTCGATTTTCCCGATACAAACGTCAAGAATAATTCGCTTTCGAGAAGTTGCACCGTACGGCATCCTGTTGCCGTCAAATCCAGAACGGGTGAAGGGCGATGCACTTCAACCACTTCCTCTCCGCCTACTATCCCGACGTCACCTACGGCGGCGACCGGCTCTACCGCGACATGATCGAGCAGGCGGTGCTGGTGGACCGGCTCGGCTATCGCGGCGTGACCATTCCCGAACACCACCTCATCAACATCCTGCTGGTGCCGGACCCGCTTCAGTTCGCGGTGAAGATCGCCTCGGTCACGCAGCGCGTGGAGCTCGTCACCTCGGTGTGCGTGCTGCCGATCCACGACATGCGCACCTTCGCGGGGGCCTCAATCCAGGCCGATATCCTCTGCGAGGGCCGCCTGATCCTCGGCGTCGGGCGCGGCGCGTTCGCCTACGAGATGAAGCGGATGGGGACGCCCATCGAGACCTCGCGCGAAAAGTTCGACGAGTCGCTGGATGTGCTGATGGCGCTCTACACCCGCGAGGAGGTGGGCTGGAGCGGCAAGTATTACAACTTCGAGCCGATCACCGTGATGCCGCGCCCGGTGACGAAGCCCATGCCGCAGATCATGATGGCGGCGCTGATCCCGGAGGCGATCTACGCCTCGGTGAAGCGCGGCTTCCACATCCAGACGACGCCGCTCAACGCCACCAACGAGACGATGCGCCAGCAGACCGACGCGTTCCATCGCGGCAAGGCGGAACTGGGCAAGGCCGGCGAGCACCTGCGGCTGGCGCTGTCGCGGGTGTGCATGGCGGCGAAGAATGAGGCGCACGCCCGCCGGCTGCTCGAACACGCCGCCGACTACTACGCCCGCTTCGACAACGTGTTCACCGGGCCGGGCCTCGTCGACAACGGCCAGATCCGGCTCATCCCCGGCACGCGCACGCTGGAGCAGCTCAACGACAATCTGATGATCTGCACGCCCGGCGAGATGGTGGACCGGCTTGGCCTCTACCAGGAGCTCGGCATCGACGACTTCATCATGAACGTCAACGTCGGCGTGCCGCAGGAGGAGCGGCTTGAGGCCATCGAGCGCTTCGCGTCAGACGTGATGCCGTGGTTCGTCGGCCGGTCCGCGACGGCGCACCCGGCCGCAGCGGAGTGAACCCGATGCCGGCGATCCGCTCCGCCCTGTCGATCGAGGGCGATGGCCCGGCGGTGTTCCTCATCCACGGCATCGGCGCGTCGCGCCACTCGTGGGACGGCCTCGTCCAGGCGCTGAAGGACCGCTATCGCGTGTATGCGTACGATCTGCGCGGCCACGGCAAGTCGCCGATACCGCCGCCGCCCTACACGCTCGACGATCTGGTGGACGATCTGGAAGCCCTGCGCGCCGAGCTTGGCGTCGCGACGGCGCACGTCTTCGGCCACTCGCTCGGCGGCATGATCGCGCCGGCCTACGCGCGCCGTTATCCTCAGCGCGTGCTGTCGCTGGGGCTGCTCTCCACCGCCGCCGCGCGCACGGCGGATGACAGCGCGCGGGTGAAGGGCGTGGTGAAAGCAATGCGTGAGAAGGGCGTCGCGCCGGTGCTTGAAACGCTGAAAGACCGCTGGTTCACGCCGGAGTTCGCCGCGCGCCGTCCCGAGGTGATCGCACGGCGGATGCAGCAGGTGATCGACACCGATCCGGACGTGTTCCTCTCGGTGTTCGATATCTACGCCGAAACCGAGATGGCGCCGTGGCTGCCCGAGGTGACCGCGCCCGCGCTGGTGCTCACCGGCGAGTTCGACGGCGGCTGCCCCCCGCGCCTCAACGCCGAGATCGTGCGGCTGATGCCGCAGGCCGAGCTGTGCGTGCTCCCTGGATTGCGCCACGCCATCCTGCTCGAAGCCGCCGACCAGGTGGCCCCGCCGGTGCTGGAGTTCCTCGGCCGCCATTGACGCCCGCGCCGCCCGGCTTACCGGGGGCCGCCGAGCAGGTTTTCGGTCGAGAACGCCGCATCAAGCTGGGCCGGCGTCAGCAGACCTTCCGACAGCACCACGTCGCGGATGCTGCGTCGGTCGTTCAGCGCCATCTTGGCGACACGCGCCGCCGCCTCGTAGCCGATCAGCGGGTTGAGCGCCGTCACCGCCACCAGCGAACCCTCAAGGAGTTCTCGGCAGCGCTCGCGGTCGGCCTCGATGCCAACCACGCAGCGTTCGCGCAGCACGTCCATGCCGCGCGTCAGCATCCGCATGGATTGCAGGATGTTGAGCACCACCACCGGCTCCATGGCGTTAAGCTGAAGCTGCCCGGCTTCCGCCGCCAGCGTCACGGTGAGGTCGTTGCCGATCACCTGGTAGGCGATCTGGTTCACCACCTCCGGAATCACCGGGTTCACCTTGCCCGGCATGATCGACGATCCCGCCTGCACCGGCGGCAGGCGGATTTCGCCAATGCCGGCGCGCGGGCCCGAGTTGAGCAGCCTGAGATCATTGCAGATCTTCGACAGCTTCACCGCAACCCGCTTCAGCACGCCGGAGAAGGTGACGAAGGCGCCGAGGTCGGAGGTCGCCTCGATGAGGTCCGCGGCCGGCGTCAGAGCGACCCCCGAGATTTCCGAAAGGTGGCCGATGGCCTTCGCCGAAAACCCCTCCGGCGCGTTGATGCCGGTGCCGATGGCGGTGCCGCCGAGGTTGACCTCGCGCAACAGCCGCGACAGCTCGCGCACCCGCTCCACGTCCTCGCCGATGGTGACGGCGAAGGCGCGGAACTCGGAGCCGAGCCGCATCGGCAC
>DAIODI010000237.1:0-3748 GCA_036746875.1 Aestuariivirgaceae bacterium
ATGTGCAATACCTGCGTGATCGAAGGGGTGAAGGCGTCGATGCTGTCGCGCCGGTCGCTGTTCCGGGGGGCGGCGGCGAGCGGCATCGCCGCGGTGGCGGCCGCAGCGACCACGGCGCTGCCGGCGCTGGCGCAGGCGTCCGGCAAGGTGGTCGATCTCACCCACGCCTACGACGGCAGTTTCCCGACATTCGACGGCAAGCCGGGAATCACCATGGAGAAGGTTGTCGACTTCAAGAAGGACGGCTACACCATCTACAAGCTCACCATCTTCGAGCACACCGGCACCCACATCGACGCGCCGCTGCACTTCACCGCCGACGGGACCTCCGTCGCCGATCTCGAGCCGGCGAACCTCGTGTGCCCGCTGTGCGTCGTGGACATCAAGGCCAAGGCGAAGGACGACGCCAACGCCATGGTGACCAGGGCCGACATCGACGCCTGGATTTCCGCCAACGGCGAGATCCCGAAGGGCGCCTGCGTGGCGATGAACTCCGGCTGGGCGGCGCGCGTCGGCGAGGCGAGCTACCGCAACACGCCGGAAGGCGCGTTCGCGTTTCCGGGCTTCGCCAAGGAGGCGACGGACTACCTCAACGAACTGGGCGCGGCGGCGATCGGCGTCGATACGCTGTCGCTCGATCCCGGCAACTCGAAGGACTTCGCCGTGCACTACTCGTGGCTG
Source organism: Aestuariivirgaceae bacterium (assembly GCA_036746875.1). GTDB lineage: Bacteria > Pseudomonadota > Alphaproteobacteria > Rhizobiales > Aestuariivirgaceae > DAIODI01. The sequence goes on from DAIODI010000237.1 coordinate 682, forward strand.
CCCGCCGGGCGCTACGGCATCGAGAATCTCGCCAACCTCGACAGCCTGCCGGCGAAGGGCGCGACCCTGTTCGTCGGCGCGCCCAAGCACAAGGGCGGCACGGGCGGTCCGGCGCGCGTGCTCGCCGTGGTCTGATGGCGACGGTTCCGCTGATCGCCGACGAGGCGGCGGGCGCGCAGGCGCGCGCCGTCTTCGACGATATTCGCGCGAAACGAAACACCGACTACGTGAACAACTTCTGGCGGGCGCTGGCGACCGATCCCGCCCTGCTGAAGGCCACGTGGGAACGCGTCCAGCAGGTGATGGCCCCCGGCGCGCTCGATCCGCTGGTCAAGGAGCTCATCTACGTTGCGGTTTCGGCGGCGAACGGATGCGGCTACTGCGTCCACTCGCACACCGCGGCGGCGCGGGCGAAGGGCATGACGCCCGAGCAGCACGGCGAGCTTCTTCAGGTGATCGCGCTCGCCAGTCACACCAACGCGCTGGCCAATGCGCTGCAGGTGGAGGTGGACGCCCGCTTCCGCGCCGACCGGGAGGGCCCTCCCTGAGGAGAGACCGCAGCGCCACGCCGCGAGGTGGCGGCCACTCGGCGGGATGATGAACTAGCTGCCGCGTGAAGCCGTTCGCACGGCGAGCATCGCCGCGAGCATGGCGGCGATAAACACGAAGACGCCGGGGGCGAAGGTGACGATGTCGGCGAACGCCGGACCAGGGCAGATCCCCGCAAGGCCCCAGCCGACGCCGAACACCGCCGCGCCGACGATCAGGCGCGAATCGATATCGCGCGCCGCCGGGAGCTGGAACGAGGACGCAGCGAGCGGAGCAGAGCGCGCGAGCACCAGCCGATAGCCCGGGTATGCGACGGCCAGCGCCCCCGCCATGACGAAGGCGAGAGTGGGATCCCACGTTCCGGCGATGTCGAGGAAGTTCTGCACCCGCGCCGGGTTCACCATGTCGGAGATGGTGAGGCCCGCGCCAAACAGCAGGCCGGCGAGCAGCGCATGGAGGACGGGCATGGCGGCGCTCCCTCAGAGGACGTGGCGGATCACGAACACGGTGGCGACGGCGGTCGCCATGAACACGCCCGTGGCGGCGATGGAGCGTGGCGACAGCCGCGCCAGGCCGCAGATGCCGTGACCGCTGGTGCAGCCGGCGCCCAGCGTCGTGCCGGCGCCGACCAGCGCGCCCGCCACGGCCAGCACGGCGAGGCTTGAGGGAAACGTCACCGCGCTCCAGTCCTTGAGACCGAGCGCCGTGACCAGCGCCGCGCCGAGCGGCAGGCCGGCGAGGAAGGCGATCCGCCAGCCGCGCCCGCCCGCTCCGTCTGCGGGCAGCATGGCGTTAAGCGCGATGCCCGAGACCCCGGCGATCCGGCCGATGGTCAGCATGAGAACGACGGCGGCGAGGCCAATGAGCGCGCCGCCGAAAAGGCCCGCGACAGGGGCGAATGTGGTCATGGCGAATCTCGATCGATTGCGAGCCGTTTCATATATGAACGCGCAGGCTCGGTCCAATGCGAAGCCGGCGCCGGGTTGACAGGGCCGGCCCGTGTCGCGGTAACTCGCCGGCGTTGAGACCGCCGGACGAAGCCCCCATGAGCGATCGCCTCTCAGCCGTTCTTGCCGCGATCGACGCCGCCAACGCCCGCGATCCGGTTCGGGCGCGCGATGACGACGGCGTGGAACAGCCGCGCGCGCTGCTCTACGGGCGGCGCATGTCGGCGGCGCTCGACAGCTTCAGCGCCGGCGCGTGCGAGACGCTGAAGATCGCCACCCGCGCCCAGCACATCGAGCGCTGGACAATCCCGCGGTCCAGCTACCCCGAAGGCCGCATCGCCTACCTCAAGTGGCGCAAGGCGCTGCAGCAGCACCACGCGCTCCGGACGGCTGAGATCATGGCGGCCGCCGGCTACGGCGAGGCGGAGATCGCCCGTGCCGGGGCGCTGCTCAGGAAGGAGCGGCTGAAGGCCGATGCGGACGTGCAGACCCTGGAGGATGTGATCTGCCTCGTCTTTCTCGCCCACGAGGCGCCGGCGTTCATCGCCCGCCATGATGACGGCAAGGTGCGCGACATCCTCGCCAAGACCGCCCGCAAGATGTCTCCGGAGGGTCTGGCGGCGGCCGGCGGGCTGACGCTGGAATCGCGCCTGGCGCGGCTTCTCGGCGAGGCGCTGGACGCCGCGCACGCCGCGCCGGACGACGCCGAAGCGGCGTTGCGCCAGACTGCGCATTTTGATCCGGATCAAGGTTGAACGACAGTTTGGTGACTATCCTTCCCGACCAGTCAAACGGGAGGATCGCTGCATGAGTTCCGCCATCCCCTTTTCCCCGGTTGCGGTTGCGGCGGACGCGGTTCCGCCGCCGGCTTCGCCGGCTGTCGCCCCGACGCACGGCGATCCGGACATGCTGAAAGGGCCGCGGCAGTTTCCGGTCGCCGACGCCGACGAGATCCGCCGGGCGTTCGAGAGCGGCGAGTATCCGTATCCGCGTCCCATGGGCCGGGTCGCCTACGAAGCCCAGAAGGCCAAGCTCCAGGCCGAACTCCTCAAGGTGCAGATCTGGGCGCAGGAGACCGGGCAGAAGTTCGTGGTGCTGTTCGAAGGCCGCGACGCCGCCGGCAAGGGCGGCGCCATCAAGCGGTTCATGGAGCATTTGAACCCGCGCTACGCCCGGGTCGTGGCGCTCACCAAACCTTCGGACGTCGAGAAGGGGCAGTGGTTCTTCCAGCGCTACATCGCGCACCTGCCCACCGCCGGCGAAATGGTGTTCTACGACCGCAGCTGGTACAACCGCGCCGGCGTCGAGCGGGTGATGGGTTTCTGTTCGCCATCCGAGTACCTCGAGTTCATGCGCCAGGTTCCCGATCTCGAGCGCATGCTGGTGCGCTCCGGCATCAGGCTCTCCAAGTACTGGTTCTCGGTGACCCGCGACGAGCAGCGCCGCCGGTTCGTCGAGCGCGAGACCGACCCGCTGAAGCGCTGGAAGCTGTCGCCCATCGACAAGGCGAGCCTCGACAAGTGGGACGACTACACCGAGGCGAAGGAGGCGATGTTCTTCTACACCGACAC
>DAIODI010000238.1:0-3744 GCA_036746875.1 Aestuariivirgaceae bacterium
TGGATCATCGGCACATGCACGGTGGAGAACACGCCGATGTTACGGGTCAGCGCGCCCAGCGCGGCGGCGAACGTGAACGTCTCAAACGAGTGTTCGCGCGCGTTGGTCTCCCCGCCGAAGCCCTTCCAGCGGGCGATGGGGAGGAAGAACTCGATCCCCGCCCGGTCGGCCAGCTGCGCCACCGTCACGATATCGGGCCAGCGCGCCTGCCAGCGTTCGGGAACCTTCGTCACCGACAGGCCGCCGTCGGCGTTGGCCGAGAACACGCCGAGCTTGAAGGCGTTGGGTCCGCGGATGGGATGGACCGGCGGCGTCACACCGAAACCTTCGCGTACTCGGGCCGCCTCCACAGGCCCTCGGCCAGCACGCGCCTCAGCCGCTGCACGGCCTCGAAACAGTCGGCGTGGGAGATCGCCAGCGGGCTCACCCCGAAGCGGATCGCATCGGGAGCGCGGAACGAGGACACGACACCGAGATCGATCAGCGCCTCGACCACCGAGCCCGCCCCGGGCGAGCGGAAGGAGACGTTGCCGCCGCGCCGGCTGTGATCGCGCGGCGAGGTGACCTCGACGCCAAGCGGGCCGCCGTGCTCTTCAAGGCAGGCGATCAGGAAATCGGTCAGCGAGCGATGTTTCGCCCACAGCGCGCGCACGTCCACCTTCGGCCAGATGTCGAGGAGCGGCGAGGCGAGTTCGCCGGCGCCCACCGGCGGCGTTCCGGCGAGGAAGCGCTTCACGCCCGGGTGCGGAACGTAGTCGCGGGCGAAGCCGAACACGTCGGCGTGGCCCATCCAGCCGGCGATCGCCGGCCAGGTGGCGTCGGCGGCGCCCGGTCTGGCGTAAATCCACGCCGGGCCGCCGGGACCGGCGCACAGGTATTTGTAGCCGCAGCCGATGGCGAAATCGGTGTCCGATCCCTTCAGGTCCACAGGAACGGCGCCGGCCGAGTGCGACACGTCCCACACCGTCAGCGCGCCCTTCGCATGCGCCGCGGCGGTGACCCGCGCCATGTCCCAGCGCTCGCCGGAGCGGTAGTCCACATGGCTCAGGGCGGCCACCGCCACGGTCCCGTCGAGCGCGGCGATCGCCTCCGCCTCGCTCGCCACGAAGCGGATGGCGTAACCGGGGCGCGACTGCGCCAGTCCTTGCAGCACGTGGACGTCGGTTGGAAAGTTGCCGTCCTGCGTGACGATCACGCCGCGGCCGGGGCGCATGGCGAGGCAGTGCGTCACCGCCTTGTACTGGTTCAGCGTGGTTGAATCGCAGAACACGATCTCGCCCGGACCTGCGCCGACGACCGGGGCGATCGCGTCGCCCAGAAGCGAGGGCATGTCGAGCCAGCGGCGCACGCTCCAGCCGCGCCGTCGGAGGTTCACCCAGTCGTCCACCAGCCCTTGCGCGGCCTGCCGCACCGCCCTGGGCATGGGTCCGACCGAGTTGGCGTCCATGAAGATCACGCCCTCGCGGCGCTCGAACAGGTCCGCAAGGGGCCGCAGCGGCTCGGCGGCGTCGAGGCGTTCGGCTTCGGCGGAGGACGTCATGGCGGCACTATTTCAAATCTGAAATGCACTTTCAATCTTGAAATACGCGGCGAAATCATGAAAGGTCGGGCGACTCCAATCGGAAAGCCGCCGTGGTCCGACCGCAACGCAACCGCCCATCCATCCGCCTTGCCGCCGATATCGGCGGAACCTTCACCGACGTGGTTCTCGACGTTGGCGACCGCCGTTACAGCGGCAAGGTGTTGACCACCACGCAGGCGCCCGAGCGCGGCGTGCTCGATGGCGTGGACCAGCTCCTCGACGAGGCCGGGGTGAGCGCCTCGGACGTGAACGTGTTCATCCACGGCACGACGCTCGCCACCAACGCGCTCATCGAGCGGAAGGGGGCGAAGACCGCCTTCATCACCACCGAGGGGTTCCGCGATCTCATCGAGCAGGGCTACGAGAAGCGCTTCGATCACTACGACCTGATGATCGACCGCCCGGCGCCGCTCGTACCGCGAGACCGCCGCCATGGCGTCCGCGAACGGCTCTCGGCCGATGGCGACGTGCTGATCCCGCTCGATGAGGCCGCCGTCGAACCGCTGGCGCGACGGCTGGTAGCCGACGGCGTGGGCGCGGTCGCCATCGGCTTCCTGCACGCCTATGCGCATGACGCGCACGAACGCCGTGTTCGCGATCTGCTGCGGCCGCTGCTGCCGGCCCACGTCACCATCTGCCTGTCCAGCGAGGTCGCGCCGGAGATCCGCGAGTACGAGCGGTTCTCCACCACCGTCGCCAACGCCTACGTGCGCCCGCTGATGGCCGGCTACCTCGGGCGGCTGGCTCAGGACCTGAAGCGCCGCGGCATGGGCGCGCCGCTGTTCCTGATGATGTCGGGCGGCGGTCTCACCACCATCGACACCGCGGCGCGCTTTCCGATCCGGCTCGTCGAGTCCGGTCCCGCAGGCGGGGCGATCCTCGCCGCCGATATCGCGCGCCAGTGCGGCCTGGGCGAAGTGTTCTCGTTCGACATGGGCGGCACCACCGCGAAAATCTGCCTCCTGACCGACGGCGAGCCGGAGCGCGCCCGCAAGTTCGAGATCGCCCGCGCCTACCGCGACCTCAAGGGCTCCGGCTTGCCGGTGCGCATCCCGGTGATCGAGATGGTGGAGATCGGGGCCGGCGGCGGCTCCATTGCGCGCGTCGACAAGCTCGGGCGCATCGCCGTCGGCCCGGACAGCGCAGGCTCCATGCCCGGCCCCGCCTGCTACGGGCGCGGCGGAACCGAGCCGACCGTCACCGACGCCAACGTGGCGCTGGGCAAGATCGATCCGGCCCACTTCGCCGGCGGCAAGATCGCGCTGGATGAGGCCGCGACCGCGAAGGCTCTGGCGGCGCACGTCGGCGCGCCGCTGGGGCTCGAGGGCTTCTGGCCGGCGGCGGGCGTCGCCGAGATCGTCGAGGAGAACATGGCGAACGCCGCCCGTGTCCACGCCATCGAGCGCGGCAAGGACATTTCGTCGTGCACGATGATCGCGTTCGGCTGCGGCGCGCCGCTGCTCGCCGCGCGGCTCGCCGACAAGCTCGCCATCGACCGCATCATCGTGCCGCTCGGCGCCGGCGTCGGTTCGGCCATCGGCTTCCTGCGCGCCCCCGTCGCCTACGAGGTGACGCGCAGCGCCGCCGTCTCGCTCGATCGGTTCGACGCTGCGAAGGCCAATGCGCTGCTCGACCGGATGACCCGCGAGGCGGTGTCGGTGGTGGCCCCGGCGCTGGGCCGCGAGAAGCCGGTGGTGAGCCGGATCGCCGACATCCGCTATGTGGGGCAGGGCCACGAGATCCGCGTGCCGATCCCGCAGCGCAGACTCACCCGGGCCGACGGCGCGAAGATCCGCGCCGCGTTCGAGACGCTCTACCGGCAGATCTACGGCCTCAACATCCCGGGCCAGGAGGCGGAGGCGGTGACGTTCTCCGTCACCGCCTCGTCCACGCCGCCGAAGCCGGTGAAGGCGAAGGCGGTTCGCGCCTCCGCCGCCGCCAGGCCGCTGCGCCACCGCCAGGTGTACGATGCGGCGCTCGGCAAGGTGACGAAAACGCCGGTCTACTGGCGCTTCGACCTGAAGCCCGGCGCATCGGTGAAAGGCCCGGCGATCATCGCCGAGCACGAGACGTCCACGGTCGTCGGCTCCGGCTTCACCGCCGCCGTGAACTCGCACGGATACCTCGTTCTCCACCGGAAGGGACGCCGCTGATGCCGAAGC
>DAIODI010000239.1:0-3718 GCA_036746875.1 Aestuariivirgaceae bacterium
AGCGCTTGCCTCCATTCGACGGAAAGGATCGAACCATCAAAACCCCGGGATCAAAAACCTAGAGCGGGTCCCGGCCTGGCTGAATCAGGCCAGCCGCTCTATCTTTTTGTATTCGCATCATCTTTTTCCGCCAACCGTTAGCCGCTTGGCGGGATGATGCTCTAGTACGCCGAGCCGTCCTGCCTCGTGAAGCGGTAGCGGCCGTCCTCACCCATCACGGCCTTCAGGTCGACGCCGGGATACCGGACTTCGTCGCCGCGCGTGCGGTCGCCGACGACGAGCAGCAGCACGTCCCGGTCTGTGCGGTTGACGAACCGGTGCGCCTCTCCGCCGGCCGGGAACGTTGCGCAGTCGCCAGCCTCGAGAACCCGCTCGCCGGTTTCGGTCTCGAGCACCGGCGAGCCTTCCAGCACATACACGAACTCGTCCTGGCGCGAGTGGGCGTGCAGGTTCGACGACTGACCGCCGGGTTCGATGCGCGTCAGGTTGACGCCGAAGACTGTCAGGCCGCCGTGATCGCCGATACGCCGGTTATGGCGGCGCATCTGCGCCTGCCGGAACGGCTCCGGGTAACCCGTCGCATTGCTCTCCGGGACGTCCACCGGGGTGAACACTTTCGCCTTGCCGCTCATTGACGCGATCCTCCGTATGCTGCCAGCCTCGCGCACCGACCAAGCAGGGGATACAGGCGATGGCGCGCAAACCAAAAGTCTACGACGGCGGCTGTCTGTGCGGGAATATCCGGTTCTCGGCGCAAGGGCCGGCGCTGAAGCCGCACACCTGCTCGTGCAAGATGTGCCAGCGCCATTCCGGCGCGCTCACCACCGCCTGGGTCGAGTTCCCGAAGGACAACGTCGCGTGGACCGGGCCGGGCGGCGCGCCTGCGACGTGGCGCTCGTCGACGATCACCAGCCGCGCGTTCTGTCCGAAGTGTGGCTCGACCATCGGCGCCATCGACGATGCGCCGACCGTTGGCCTGCTTCTCGGCGGGTTCGACAAGAACGGCGGCCGCGAGCTTGCGCCCGCCAGCCACGCCTACAAGGGGGCGAGGCCGAAGTGGTGGCGCGCCGAGGCGGTGGAGGAGTAGCCCGTCAGCGCGAGCCGCCGAAGTTCTGCCGCGTCTCCGTCGGGGCGAACTTTGCCGCGCCGGCGTTCGGGCCGCGGCGCACGATGTAGCGCTCGCGGTCGGCGAACTTGACCGGCGTCGCCCCGGCGAGCTTGTCGCGCAGGTTCGCCTCGTACCACTTCAGATAATGGTCCGGCACCGAACCCTGGAACATGTAGCGCGCGAACGACCCGGCGGAGAACCGCGAGGCGCGATCTCTGGTTCCGTAGACGTAGTAAGGGCCCGGATAGACGATCAGCACGTCGCCGATGTGGACATAGAGACTGGCGCCCTGCGCCGTCTCGTCGGGCAACAGCGGCACGATGTCGTTCTGGTTGATGACGCGCAGAAGCGGCAGATCAGCGAACGCGGCCGCGCCGGCGGCGTTGGTGAACTTCGGCTGCCCGAAGGTGACGATGCGCGCGACATTCACCCCGTCGGCCTTCATGTAGGCCCCGAGAATGGCCGCCACCGCGCCGCCCAGCGAATGGCCGGTGAGGTAGGTGGTGTAGCCGGGCTTGAGGCGCGGTTTCAGGTCGGCGTAGATGGCGTCGGCCGCCCGCTTGAAGCCGGCATGCAGCATAATGCCCGTCTTCGGATCGGTGACGCCGCGGGTATCCCTGTCCAGCTCCCAGTTGGTGTCGTTGTGGGTGCCGCGCACCACCACCGCCTGGATCTTCTTCGTGTCGTTGAAGCCGATGAAGTAGAGCACATCGGTGTTGCCAGGCGTGGCGACGAACACCTTGGACTGACGCGCCATCGCCTCGCCCATGATGGCGGAGTCGCCGTCATAGGAGAGGTTCGACAGCTGCGCGAGGCGGTAGGCGAGTTCGAACTCGCTCTTCGGGACGGATTGCGCCCCGGCGTGCGCCGCCGCCATGACAAGCAGGGCGGCGAACAGCGTCAGGGCTGTCGTCAGCCGTTTGAGGTGAAGCTGGGGCATGGTTGCGGCTCGTGTGTTGGGTTGTGGGCGGCGAGGCTCCGCTCTCGCCCGCCTGGGGCCTTTTCGGAACCGCCAGCATTGCGCCATCCGATAGCGAGGCTGGAGCTATGACGCAACGGGGCCTTTCGATCACAGGTCCGGGGGCGCCGGTTCTGGCTCCGCTTTCTGCCGCTTCGCCGCTGAAAGGCCCGCCCGCTTGCGCCGGTCCACCCAGCCCAGACGGCGGCGGAAACCGTCGCGGCGCTCATGGATGGAGGCGATGGCCACGCCCATCGGCACGCCCAGTTCGTCGAGCAGCGCCTCGCCCAGCTGCAGGCTGGCCTCGATGGTTTCCGGCACCGCCGCCGTCGCGCCAAGACCGTAGAGCGCCAGCGCGTGGCGATCGTCGTGGGCGCGCGCCACGATCGGCAGGTCGGCGCGCAAGCGGCGGGCGTTCTCCACCACGTCGTGCACCTTCAGCACGGAATCCATCGTCACCACGAGGGCGCGCGCCGCGCCAATGCCGCAGCGGGTGAGAAACTCAGGCCGTGACGCATCGCCGTAGTAGACCGGCTGCCCGGCCGTTCGCGCCTTGATCACCACGTCCACGTTGCTGTCCACCGCAACGACCGGCACGTTGTGCTCCTGAAGGATCGACGCGATCAGCTCCCCGACGCGGCCGTACCCCGCCACGATCACATGCGCGCTGGCGTCCGGCGGTGGCGGGCCGGCGGCTTCGGGCGGCGGCGCTATGCGCTCCACACGTCGCGACGCCGTCACCGAGGCGGCGGTGGCGGCGGGCAGCGCCAGCATCGTCGCCGCGATCACCGCCATGGCGACGGCCGCTTCGCCCTGCGCCACCAGCCCCGCCTTGAGCGCGGCGGCGACGATGACGAAACCGAACTCGCCGCACGGCGCAAGAAGCAGCGCCGATTCCACCGTCGCCGGCGCGGGCAGCCCGAACAGCCGCCCGGCGCCCGCCATCACGGCGAGCTTCGCCGCCATCACCGCCAGCGCCAGCCCCGCCACCAGCAACGGGTTCGCCGCGATGGTGTCGAGATCGATCGACATGCCGATGGCGATGAAGAACAGGCCGAGGAACAGGCCCTTGAACGGATCGATGATCGTCTCGACCTCGCGCCGGAACTCGGTCTCGGCGATCAGCAGCCCGGCGACGAACGCGCCGAAGGTGAGCGAAAGCCCGGCGTACTGCGCCGCCACCGCCACCGCGACAATGGCGAACAGGCTGGTGGCGAGGAACACATCCGCGCCGCCCGCCCGCGCCGCCATGGCGAGCAGCGGCCGCAGGCCGTAGCGGCCGACGACCACGATCGCCGCCGCCGCCGCCGCCGACTGGGCGAGCGCAAGCGCAAAGCCCGACGCCAGCCCCTCGGTGGCGCCGCGCGCGAGGATCGGGATCAGCAGCAGCACCGGGATCACCGCCAGGTCCTGAAACAGCAGCACCGCGAACGCGGCGCGCCCTCCCGCGCCGTGCATCCGCTTCTGGCGCGACAGCAGCTCCACCACAATCGCGGTGGACGAAAGCGACAGCGCCAGCGCCAGGATCAGCGCCGCGGCGGCGCCGAGGCCGACCTGCCCGCCGGCGAGCGTCAGCAGCGCGCTGGGCGCCACCGCCTGCACGCCGCCGGGTGCGGGCGCGTAAAGGCGGAGGGGGGCGGGGCGGCGCGGCG
>DAIODI010000240.1:0-3710 GCA_036746875.1 Aestuariivirgaceae bacterium
GCCGATGATCAGGAACATCGGGATAAGGCCCGCCTCGAAGAACACGTAGAACAGCACGAGGTCGAGGGCGCAGAACACGCCGATCATCAGCGTTTCGAGAACGAGGAAGGCGACCATGTACTCCTTCACCCGCTTCTCCACGCCCCAGCTGGCGATGATGCACAGCGGCATGATGAAGGTGGTGAGAAGCACGAGCGGCAGCGAGATGCCGTCGACGCCGACGCGGTAGGCGATGTCGCCGATCCAGGCGTGTTCCTCGACGAACTGGAAGCCCTTCCGGGCCGGGTCGAAATCCAGCCACAGGATCACCGACAGGCCGAAGGTGATGAGCGTGGCGGCGAGCGCCGTCCAGCGGATGTTGCGGATCGCCACCGCGTCGGTGCCGCGCACGGCGAGGATGAACAGCGCGCCGATGAGAGGCAGGAAGATGATGGTGGAAAGCATCATCAGTTCCCCCCGGTGAACGAGTAGTAGCTGACGAACGCGGCGACCCCGATCAGCATGGCGAAGGCGTAGTGATAGAGGTAGCCGGTCTGCAGCCGCACCACGCGGTTGGTGACGTCGATAACCCGGGCCGAGACGCCGTCGGGCCCCAGCCCGTCGATGATCCTGCCGTCGCCGACCTTCCAGAACAGCCGCCCGAGCCGCATGGCGGGGCGCACGAACAGGAAATCGTAGAGCTCGTCGAAGCGCCACTTGTCGAGCAGGAACCGGTACAGCGGCTGATGGCGCGCCGCGAGGCGCACCGGCGCGCCCGGATCGCGGATGTAGAACCAGTACGCCACGCCCAGACCGGCGAGCATGGCGAAGGTGGGAAGCCACGGCACGATGGCCGGAACCTCGTGCATCTCATGCATGATGTGGTTGTCGGGACCGAAGACCAGCGACGTGCGCCAGAACTCCGCGAAGTGGTGGCCGATGAACGGGCCGTAGAACGCCATGCCCGAAAACAGCGCGCCGTCGGCGAGCGCGTAGAGCGGAACCATCATCACCGGCGTGCGCTCGGGGACGTGCTCCATCTTCTCCGCCGAAGCGCGCGGCTCGCCGTGGAAGGTGAGGAACATGAGCCGCCACGAGTAGAAGGAGGTCAGCGCCGCCGCAGTGACGAGCACCAGCGACACGATGGGCGAGTGCGCCCAGACGGCCTCGACGATGGCGTCCTTCGAGTAGTAGCCGGCGGTGAACGGGAAGCCGGTCAACGCCAGCGTGCCGATCAGCATCATCGCCCAGGTGAGCCTCAGCCGCGACGCAAGGCCACCCATGCGGCGAATGTCCTGCTCGCCCGACATGGCGTGGATGACCGAACCGGAGCCCAGAAACAGCAGCGCCTTGAAGAAGGCGTGCGTGAACAGGTGGAAGATCGCCACGCCGTAGGCGCCGACGCCGAGCGCGGCGAACATGTAGCCGAGCTGCGAACACGTCGAGTAGGCGATGACGCGCTTGATGTCGTTCTGCACCAGGCCGACGGTGGCGGCGAAGAACGCCGTCGTCACGCCGATCAGCATCACCGCCTCGCGGGCGACCGGCGCGAACTCGTAGAGCGGCGACATGCGGGCGACGAGGAACACGCCGGCCGTCACCATCGTCGCGGCGTGGATCAGCGCCGAGACCGGCGTCGGTCCTTCCATGGCGTCGGGAAGCCAGGTGTGCAGCAGGAACTGCGCCGACTTGCCCATCGCGCCCATGAACAGGAGCAGGCAGATCACGGTCAGCGCGTCCAGATCGTAGCCGAGGAAGTGGATGGTCTTGCCGACGGCGCCCGGCGCGGCGGCGAAGATAGTGTCGAACTCGATCGAGCCGAACATCACGAACACGGCGAAGATGCCCAGCACGAATCCGAAATCGCCGACCCGGTTGACGACGAACGCCTTGATGGCGGCGGCGTTGGAGCTCTCGCGCGTGCACCAGAAGCCGATCAGCAGATAGGACGCGAGGCCCACGCCCTCCCAGCCGAAGAACAGCTGCAGCAGGTTGTCGGCCGTCACCAGCATGAGCATGGCGAAGGTGAACAGCGACAGGTAGCTGAAGAAGCGCGCCTGGTGGGGATCGTGGCTCATGTAGCCGATGGAGTAGACGTGCACGAGCGCCGAAACCGTCGTCACCACCACGAGCATCACGGCGGTGAGCGTATCGATCCGGAGCGTCCAGCCGGCGACGAACGCGCCGGAGCGCACCCAGTCCAGCACGTTCACCTTGAGCACCGGCGTTTCGTGGAAGCCGACCTGCCAGAGCACGATCCACGACATCGCCGCGCACAGCAGAAGCAACCCCGTGGTGAGATAGAGCGGCCAGCCGACGCCATGACCATCGGCGTGATCCCCATCGCCGTCATGGCCGTGGTTGTCGCGGCCGTGGCCGTTGTGGCCATGGCCGCCGTGCCCTGACCCGTCGGCGCTGATGCGCCGGAAGGCCTCGGTTCCGAAGAGCCCGGCGAGGAGCGCGCCGGCGAGCGGCAGGAAGACGATGAGGGAGACGAGGGTTTCCATCGCCGTCACCCCTTCATCAGATTGATGTCCTCGACCGCGATGGACCCGCGGTTTCGGAAGTAGGTGACGAGAATGGCCAGACCGATCGCGGCTTCACCCGCCGCGACGGTGAGCACCAGCAGCGCGAACACCTGGCCGACGAGATCGCCGAGGAAGCTCGAGAACGCGACGAGGTTGACGTTCACCGCGAGCAGCATGAGCTCGATCGACATCAAGATCACGATGACGTTCTTCCGGTTGAGAAAGATGCCGAAGATGCCGATGGTGAACAGGATCGCCGCCAGCGTGAGATAGTGGCCGAGGCCGATCGTCATGCGCGTTTCCCCCCGGCCTTCAGATGCCCTGCCCGGGCTTCACCTGGCGAACCTCAAGGCCGGACGCCCGGTTGCGCGCCACCTGGGCGGCGATGTCCTGGCGCTTCACGCCGGCCTTGTGGCGCAGCGTCAAAACGATGGCGCCGATCATCGCCACCAGAAGAACCAGCCCGGCAAGCTGGAAGTAGAACACATAGTCCGTATACAGAATGAGGCCCAGCGCCTTCGTGTTGTCCACCTGGTCCGCCGGCGGCGCCGGCTGGGCGACGGTCTTCACCAGGTTGGGCGCGAAGGTCCACGTGCCGACGACCAGCGCCAGCTCGACCAGCAGGATCAGCCCGATGGTGGCGCCCACCGGCAGATAGTTCAGCATCCCCTGCCGCAGCTCGACGAAATCGACGTCGAGCATCATCACCACGAACAGGAACAGCACCGCCACCGCGCCGACGTAGACGACGACGAGGATCATCGCCAGGAACTCCGCCCCGAGCAGCAGAAACAGCCCGGCGGCGTTGAAGAACGTGAGGATGAGGAACAGCACCGAGTGCACGGGGTTGCGCGCGGCGATCACCATGACCGCCGAGGCGACCGCCACGGCGGCGAACAGGTAGAAGAAGAACGCGGTCGCCATCCCTCGGATCATCCCTTCACGTCTGTCGCGACCCGTCTAGCGGTACGGCGCATCAAGCGCAATGTTGCGCGCGATCTCGCGCTCCCAGCGGTCGCCGTTGGCGAGCAGCTTCTCCTTGTCGTAGAGCAGCTCCTCGCGGGTCTCGACGGCGAATTCGAAATTCGGCCCCTCGACGATGGCGTCCACCGGGCAGGCCTCCTGGCAGAAGCCGCAGTAGATGCACTTCACCATGTCGATGTCGTAGCGCGTGGTGCGCCGCGTGCCGTCGTTGCGGCGCGG
>DAIODI010000241.1:0-1241 GCA_036746875.1 Aestuariivirgaceae bacterium
GCGCCACCGCCGCAACGGGCCGCGAGGTGGCGAGCGCCACCGCGGGCCCCGATCCCAGCGACTCGCCCACCACGCCGATCTCGCCGGGCCTCACGCCCTTGCCCAGCAGCCAGTCGTAGGCTGCGAGGGCGTCGGCGATGAGCCCGGCCTCGGTCGGGTGGCCGGTCGAGCCGCCGTACCCGCGGTAATCGAGAAACAACGCCCCGAGCCCGTTCGCCTGGTAGAAGGCGAAGCGCCCCCACCTGTCGGCGACAGTGCCGGCGTTGCCATGCAGGAAGAGCACGGTGGGCTTGCCCGGCGCGGGCGGCGACCACCACGCCACCAGGCTTTCGCCGTCGGCGGTCGCAACCGTCACCACCTCGACGCCCGTCAGCCCCACCGCCGCCGGTTCGAGCTGCAGCGTGGAGCGCTGGTAGATGAAGTTGCGCTGCTGAAAGTAGACGAAGGACGCCGCCGCAAGATAGGCGGCCGCCACAACGAGGGCGGTCTTCGCCAACCACCTCATCGGACCCTCGCGACCAGCCGCGCCGATTGGCTGACGTCTCTCGTCCAGAGATAGAGCGCCAGCATCGGCCGCGCGCGCGTGCGCATGGCGTGAACGACGCCCGGCGCATGCCACACATAGTCGCCCGGCCGCCGCGGCGCGAACGCGCCGCTGTCGCGGCTCCATTCGCTATCGCCGGACAGCACCCGGTAGAGTTCGGGCGCCGGGTGCGCGTGATCGGGATAGTGCAGGCCGGGGCCGAGGATCATCAGCCCAAGGAGGAAATCGTCGCCCGTCAACGGCCCGCCGGGTCCGACGATCTCGGCGTACGCGTAGGCGTTCATGTAGCCCGCCTGACCCATCGCAGCGTCGGAGTAGTTGGGGTTATGCCGCCAGGACAGTTCGTCCTCGATCATCGCCAGCGCGGCGGCGAGTGCGGGATCGACGGCCATGCACTCGCCGATGGCCTCAGGGAGAAACCGGCAGGCCGGCAGGCGGACGGGCTGTGGCGGGGGATCGGCCGGGCGCAACATCTGTTCCGCCAGCCGCGCACGCGCCTCGGTCACGCCGGGACCGGACGCGGCCTCCAGCGCGCGGCGAACGGCGGCGATCACCGCAGCAGCGGCGGCTGTCACGGCGCGGTCTCCGCGCGCGCAAGACTGCGCTCGATCGCCGGCCAGTCCGGCGCGACATCGACGGTCGCGACCTCCCTCACATCGCGGGTCCACGCGAAGAGGCAAAGGAACGGCACGGCGTC
>DAIODI010000241.1:1341-3692 GCA_036746875.1 Aestuariivirgaceae bacterium
CGCCGGCGAACCTGGGCCCGATGTCGTCGGCCGGATAGGCGTCGTAGGTGATCCAGCGCAGGTGCGGGCGCGCCCGTTCTATGGCAGTGGCGAGCCCGTCGAAGCCAGCCGCGCGGGCGCCGGCCAGCGCGCTGTCGAGATGGCGGCAGGCGTCGATCGCGCGCGACGCCGGGGCCGGCGGCGTCACGCCCCCGGCCGCGAGCGCGGCGTCGAGACCGGCGAGCACCTCGTCGCGGCCGTGCGCGGCGTCCACCTTCAGCGCGATCGCCCGGCGCGCCTCCTCGGCCAGCGCCAGGATGGCGTCGTGCGCCCTCAAGGCGCGGCCCCCGCAATGTGCAGCGCGACGAACAGGTCGAGATGGCCTCCGCCGCCGTTCTTGTAGAGGGTGACGTCGTCAGGTTTGCGGTTCACAGGGTATCCCTTCGCAAGATCGAACAGGTCTGCCTCGACCCTGTCGCGGCCGATGACGCCGCGCGCGATCGGCGAGGCGAGGTCGCCGGGCTGGTCGATGGCGAACATCCGCGAGTCGACGAAAATCCGGGCGCGGAGCACCGCCGCGTCGTCGCACTCGCGCATCTGCGGCGTGAAGCCGCCGACGAGATCGAGGTGCGCGCCGGCCTTCAGCCACGCGCCCTCAACCACGGGCGCGGCCGCCGCCGTGGCGCAGCACACGATGTCGGCGGCGCGCACCGCATCCTCCGCCGTTCCGGGAGCCTCGCCGCCGACAGCCTTCGCCAGCGCCTCGGCCTTGGCGGGCGTGCGGTTCCACACCAGCACCCGGGAGATCGACGGGCGCGCCGCCCGGTGCGCCTCGATCAGCCACGGCGCCAGCGCCCCGGCGCCGATCATCGCCAGCGTGGCGGCGTCCTCGCGCGACAGGAGCATGGACCCGAGCGCAGAGTCGGCGGCGGTCTTGCGGAAGGTCAGCGCTTCGCCGTCGAGCAGGGCGACCGGGCGGCCATCCCGGCCGTCGAACAGCGCATACACGGCCTGCACGGACGGCAATCCGTTCACGGACGGGTTCTGCGGCATCACCGTCACCAGCTTCGCCCCCATCGCCACCCCCGGCCGCCATGCGGGAAGGCTGATGAAGCTCTGGCGCACGCCATGCGCCGCGTGATGCAGTTCGCTGCGGTCCACGACGGGCGGCGGGGCGCGATGCGCCTCAAGCAGCGCCGCCACGAGGGCGCGCCATTCACCGCGCTCGTGCACCTCGCGCGCGTTAATGATCCGCATACGCAACCGTCCTGCCCGCTGGCGGGCCGCTCACACCTGTTCCCACGGGAACGAGTCGAGCCGTTTCGCGCCGTCCCTGGTGATCACCACCTGCGTTTCGAGCTTCATGCACTCGGCCCCGCCCTCCTCGCCGATCAGGCTTTCGACGCACACCGTCATGTTCTCGGCGAATCCGCCGCCGTGGGCGTTGTCGAAATCGGGATGCAGCGGCACCGACGGCCACTCGTCGGCGAGACCGACGCCGTGCAGCGCCACCGAGTAGCGGCACGACGCGTACTTATCCGGGATGCGCCAGGATTTCTCGTTGAACTCGGCGAACGACAGGCCGGGCCTGAGCAGCGCCATGTTGTGCTCGATCTGGTCCAGCGCCGCGGCGTAGAGCGTCTTCTGCGTATTGGTCATCTTCGTGTGGCCGATGGTCCACGAGCGCGACAGGTCGGCGCAGTAACCGTAGGGGCCGATCATGTCGGTGTCGAAGGAGAGGATGTCGCCCTCCTTCGCCACGTGGCCGGACGCTTCCTGGAACCACGGGTTCGTGCGCTCGCCGATCGCCAGCAGCCGCGTCTCCAGCCACTCGCCGCCGGAGCGGATGTTCTCGTAGTGGAGCTCGGCCCAGATCTCCTGTTCGGTCTTGCCGGGCAGCGAGCGTTCGTACATGCGCGCCATGCCCGCCTCGCACACGCGGATGGTCCAGCCCATCAGCTCCAGCTCTTCGGGGCTCTTGACGCAGCGCGCCGTCTCGGTGAGCGCCTGGCCCTCGACGATCGTGACGCCGCGCGTCCTCAGCGCGTCCACCCCCGGCGGCTCCAGCTTGTCGACGGCGAGGCGCATGTTGCCGCCGTTCCTCTCCTTTAGGGCGCTGACGATCTCGTCCGCCCACTTCTCCACGAACTCGTCCTGGCGTTCGGCGGTGTACATGTAAAACCACGCGGTGCCGGGGCGGATTTCGTCGATCGTCTCCAGCCCCTTCGCCAGATGCTCGGCGCCGCGATACTCGAAGTCGATGGCGTGGCCGTCGGCGAACACCATGGCGTAATGGAAGGGGTTGTGCGTCGCCCACAGCTGCATGTTGGAGACATCGAGCGCATAGCGGATGTTGATCGGGTCGTAGAGCA
>DAIODI010000242.1:0-3651 GCA_036746875.1 Aestuariivirgaceae bacterium
TGTTCCTCGGCCCCACCGGCGTGGGCAAGACCGAACTGTGCAAGGCGCTGGCCGAATTCCTGTTCGACTCGCAGGACGCGCTGGTGCGCATCGACATGAGCGAGTTCATGGAGAAGCACTCGGTCGCGCGGCTGATCGGCGCGCCTCCGGGTTACGTCGGCTACGAGGAGGGCGGGTACCTGACCGAGGCCGTGCGCCGCCGCCCCTACAGCGTGATCCTGCTCGACGAGGTCGAGAAGGCGCACGCCGACGTGTTCAACGTGCTGCTGCAGGTGCTCGACGACGGCCGCCTCACCGACGGCCAGGGCCGCACGGTGGACTTCCGCAACACGGTCATCATCATGACCTCCAACCTCGGCTCCGAGTATTTGGTGAGCCTTGGCGAGGACCAGGACGTGGACGCGGTCCGCACCCAGGTGATGAACGTGGTGCGCGGCCACTTCCGGCCGGAGTTCCTGAACCGGCTCGACGAGATCATCCTGTTCCACCGCCTGAAGCGGAACAACATGGCCTCGATCGTCGATATCCAGCTTAAGCGGCTGGAGAAGCTGCTGGCGGATCGCAAGATCACGCTGAAGCTCTCCGATCAGGCGAAGGCATGGCTCGCCGACAAGGGCTATGATCCGATGTACGGGGCGCGGCCGCTCAAGCGGACGATCCAGAAGTATCTCCAGGATCCGCTCGCCGAGGCGCTGCTCGCGGGAGATATCGCCGACGGTGAAACGGTGGAGATCGGGGCCGGGCCGTCCGGCCTCACCATCAACGGCAAGGCCGCCAGCGCGCCGCTCGCGGCGTAAGCGAGCCTGAATCGGGTCTCGGCCTGACGAAGTCAGGCCGGACGCTCCATGGCGGGGCTGTCTACTGCTCGACCTGCGCGACGCGGGTGGACTGCGGCGCCGCCTTCATCATGGCGATGATGTCGCGCTTGTGGCGCTTGAACTGGGCGAGCTCCTTGCCGGACAACTGGCGTCCGCCCATCGCCTTGACCTTCAGCGGATTGACCGGCCGCCCGTTGACGCGCACCTCGAAGTGGGCGTGCGGGCCGGTGGAGCGCCCGGTCGAGCCGACGAAGCCGATGGTCTGACCCTGCCGCACGCGAACGCCCCGCTTGATCGTGGAGGCGATTCGGCTCATGTGGGCGTAGACGGTCTCGTAGCCGTTCTCGTGCTTGATGCGCACCACGCGCCCGTAGGCCCCGTCCCAGCCGGCGTAGGAGACGGCGCCGTTGCCAGCCGCCTTGAGCGGCGTGCCGTAAGGCGCGGCGAAGTCCACGCCGGTGTGCATGCGCGTGTAGCCGAGGATCGGGTGGCGGCGCATGCCGAAGCCGGAGCTGATCCGGCTGCCGGAGACCGGCGTTCGCATCAGCGCGCGGTCGGCGGAGCGGCCGTTCTCGTCGAAGTAGCCGGTGTCGCCGTCGCGGGTGGTATAGCGGTAGTAGGTCTTGGTCTGGCCGTCCACGGTGAGCGCGACGTAGTGGATGACCTTGCGCTTGGTGGATGAGCCGGTGAGCGGATTGCCGTAGAAAATCTCGAAGGCGTCGTCGGCGCGCACCTGGCGCTGGAAGTCGACGTCGTAGGCGTAGATCTGCATCATCTGGGCGATGATGTTCTCCGGGACGCCCTTGTCCTTGGCGGTGGCGTAGAGGCCGGCCCCGACGAAGCCCCGGGTGCGGTAATAGGGCGAGGCGGCGTACTTGGAGCGGGCGCCGTCCTTGCGTCCTTCGATGCGGCCGATGAAGTTGCCATCCTCGTCAGCCTCGACGACGATCTCCTCGTCTGGCCCCGGCGAGAAGGACAAGCGCACCGCGGCGGTGACATCCTCGCCGTAGAAGTCCTGCTGCTTCTCCAGCGTCACGGTGAACTGCTGGCCCGCCTTGAGCATCGAGGCCGGGAAGATCGGCTCCAGCGCCTTCGCCATCGCCAGCGCCTGGTCCACCGGCACGCCGAGCTTGGCGATTTCGGCGCCGAGCGTGCTGCCCTTGCCGAGTTCGACGAGCTTGTCCTCCGGCTCGGGGAGCTGCTTGGTGATGGTGGTGATGTTGCCTGAGGTGTCGAGCGAGGCCACCTGGTAGGAGCCGTCGATGACGGAGGGGGTGGCGTAAGGCAACTCGTTGGAGGTGATCGAGGGGTAGCTGCCGGTCGAGACCGGAATGATGGAGGCGACCGCGCCGGACGCGGCGCCGGCGGGTTGCGGCTTGAAGGCGACCGAACCGGACTTGGGCGCCGGGAAGGCTGTTCCGAACTGCGTGGCGTCGAAGTCGCCCTTCCCGGAGAGCCCGGGCAGTCCGGAGAACTCGCCCGGCTGGATCGAGGCGAGCGCCTGGTTCGGGGTCTCTGCCGAGCCGAACAGGCTGGCGAGAACGGCGCCGATGGCGAGGCTGCCGGCGATTCCGCCAATGCAGGCGGTGACGAGCCAGTGGCGACGCCGCGGCTCCTCGTCAAGAAACGGGTTTTGATGGTCGAGGACCAGGTCCTCGATATGGATCGGCGACACCGACTGCAATGGCTGCGAATAGCCATCGACAACGGATCTGGCTCGTCTGCCGATCAACGCCCCAATCCCCTCACGCGCCCTGGTCCGTCGGCCCGGCTTTCCCCAGCCAGCTGACGAACCCGTTCATCCCCACGCGACCGCCCGGCGGCGGCCAGACCTCAGCCCGTTCTCACGAAACCGGCCAGACTGTGCCCACCGGCGCAAACCAAGTCAACCCGCGGTGCACAGACCGAAATTCCTGCTCTGCTTCGTCCGTCGCGTTCAACACCCGGACGGTGCCGGCGCTTTCTAAAGATCCTTACCCGAACCAACTCAACCATCTGCGAATATGGTTACACTCCTGTTAAGGAAAGCTGGGGTTCCTTTGCGGCATAATTGTGCCGTCGCCCGATGTGCGGGCCGGGTCATTATCCGATCCGCCGGGGCGGCGACGACGGTGTTCCCCGGGAATCCGCGACAAAAGCGAGGATTACGAAAAAACAACAACAACACGCTTGACACTCCCGGGCCGGCGCTCATATAACGCCCATCACTGAGGGGCTCGCGCTGAAAAGCACTGAACCGCCCCCATCCCCGATCCAATCGGAGATCACAGACGCTCTTTCAACAGAGCGCAGGTGGTTTTCGTCTGCGTCGGGGTTTCGGGTCCTCTCGACCTGGGCTTTTTGACATCGTTGATGAAAGAAAGAGAAACGCAGGCGGCGGCGTCCTGGCGGTCCGGCGAAAGCTGGACGAATGGAACGCTAGTCGACTGCGTTTGAGAAGCCAAAGCTTCGAAGTCATCTTCGGATGGTTTTGAATATGCTTGGCTACTCGTCAATTGCGCAGCGACCACATCCGGTTTCGGCCGGATGGAGCACAGTGTTTCAAACTTGAGAGTTTGATCCTGGCTCAGAACGAACGCTGGCGGCAGGCTTAACACATGCAAGTCGAACGCCCCGCAAGGGGAGTGGCAGACGGGTGAGTAACGCGTGGGAACCTACCCAAAGGTACGGAACAACCAAGGGAAACTTTGGCTAATACCGTATACGCCCTACGGGGGAAAGATTTATCGCCTTTGGACGGGCCCGCGTTGGATTAGCTTGTTGGTGGGGTAACGGCCTACCAAGGCGACGATCCATAGCTGGTCTGAGAGGATGATCAGCCACACTGGGACTG
>DAIODI010000243.1:0-3543 GCA_036746875.1 Aestuariivirgaceae bacterium
GCCGCGGCAGAACAGCGGGCGGATGTAGGCCGGCACGAAGCCGGGGAAGGCGAAGGCGTCCTTCACCCCCATGTCGAACGCCATCTGGCGGATGTTGTTGCCGTAATCGAGGGTGGGGACACCGGCGCGGTGCATCGCCAGCATCGCCTCGACGTGCGCCCTCATCGACGCCTTGGCTGCGGCCGCCACGCCCTTGGGGTCGCTGCGTCGGCGCTCCTCCCATTCGGCGACCGTCCAGCCCGCCGGCAGGTAACCGTTGACCGGATCGTGCGCCGAGGTCTGGTCGGTGAGCGCGTCGGGGTGGACGCCCCTGGCGGCGAGGTCGGGGAGGATCTCGGCGGCGTTGCCCGGCACCCCGACGGACACCGCCTTGCCCTCGCGTTTCGCCCGCGCGACGATCTCCAGGGCCTCCGCCATGGAGTTCGCCTTGAGGTCGAGGTAGCGCGTCTTCAGCCGCATCTCGATGCGCGACGGCTGGCACTCGATGGCGATCATCGACGCCCCGGCCATCGTCGCCGCCAGCGGCTGCGCGCCGCCCATGCCGCCAAGCCCTGCGGTGAGGAACCATTTGCCCTTCAGGTTGCCGCCGTAATGCCGGCGGCCGACCTCGACGAAGGTTTCGTAGGTGCCCTGAACGATGCCCTGGGTGCCGATGTAGATCCATGAGCCTGCGGTCATCTGGCCGTACATCATCAGGCCCTTGCGATCGAGCGCGTTGAAGTGGTCCCAGGTGGCCCAGCCCGGAACCAGGTTCGAGTTGGCGATCAGCACGCGCGGCGCGTCCGGGTGGGTGCGGAAGATGCCGACCGGCTTGCCGGACTGGACGAGCAGCGTCTCGTCCGCCTCAAGCGACTTCAGCCCCGCCACGATACGGTCGAAGTCGCCCCAGGTGCGCGCCGCCCGGCCGATGCCGCCGTAGACGACCAGCTCCTCCGGGCGCTCGGCGACGCCGGGATCGAGATTGTTCATCAGCATCCGCAGCGGCGCTTCGGTGAGCCAGCTCTTGGCCGACAGCGTTGTCCCCGTGGGGGCGCGCACGGTGCGGGAGTTGTCGCGGCGGGGATCTGGGGTCATGGCGGGGCGGCCTCGATGGTTCCGGCGGGGGTGGTGCGATACCGGCTGTACAGCGCGTGCCGGCTGGCCGGGTAGGTGAAGGCCGCAAGCGTCGCCACGCGGCCGCGCGACCAGCTGCGGCGGCGCAGCACCAGGCAGGGCTCGTGCGGGCCGATGTCGAGCAGCTGGCGCTCTTCGGGCGCGGGCATCGCGGCCTCGACGATGTGCTCAAGCTCGTCCACCGGCAGGGTGCGCAACAGGACGGCGGTGGAGGTTTCGGCCGCGAGGTCGCGGTCGAGGAAGCCGGGCGCGAGACCAGCGTTCACCCACCGGTCCTCGATCTGCACCGGAACGCCGTTCTCGTCGTGAACGAGGAGGACGTGGAACAGCGGCGCGCCGTTCGCCGCCTCGAACTCATGCGCCAGCGCCGGCGTGGCGGCGTAGCGTCCGGAGGCGATCACCCGCATGGTGTGGCGATGGCCCCGGGCGGCGATCTCCTCGGCGATGTCCTTGAGCTCCACGAGGCTCGCCCGCGCCCGCGGCTCGCTGACGAAGGTTCCTACCCCGGCGACGCGGGTGAGCCAGCCGTCGGACGAGAGCTCTCGCAAGGCCCGGTTGGCGGTCATCCGGCTGATCGAGAACTGCGCCACCAGTTCGTGCTCGGAGGGCACCCGCGCGCCTGGCGGCCAGGCGCCGGAGGCGATGTTGGCGAGGATGTGCTCCTTCACCTTCAGATAGAGCGGCGGTCCGGTCAAAAGCGGCCTCGGGTGAGCGCGCCGCCCCGGATCGTGGCGGCGAGCGGGTTGACGCCGAGCGGGTGACAGAGGTCGACGGGGCGGGCGGCGTCCCAGATGGCGAGGTCGGCGCGAAGGCCGGCGGCGATCCGGCCGCGGTCCGCAAGGCCAAGCGCGCGGGCGGCGTTGACGGTGACGGCTGCGAGCGCCTCTTCCGGCGTAAGGCGGAACAGCACGCAGGCCATGTTCAGCGTCGTGAGCAGCGAATAGACGGGGGAGGAGCCGGGGTTGAGATCGCTCGCCACGGCGATCGGCACTTCGGCTGCGCGTAGCGCCTCGATCGGCGGCAGGCGCGTTTCCTTGAGGTAATGGAACGCGCCTGGCAGCAGCACCGCCACCGTGCCGCTGGCCGCCATCGCCGCGACGCCGGCCTCAGACAGGTATTCGACGTGGTCGGCCGAGAGCGCGCCGTGACGGGCGGCGAGTCTGGCGCCGCCTTGATCGGAGAGCTGCTCGGCGTGGAGCTTCACCGGCAGCCCGAGGGCGCGGGCGGCCATGAACACGCGATCCACCTCGGCGGGGGTGAAGGCGATGATCTCGCAGAAGGCGTCCACTGCGTCGGCGAGGCCGCGCCGGGCCAGCTCCGGAAGAACCCGCTCGCACACCAGCGTCAGGTAGCCGTCGCGGTCGCCGGCGTATTCCGGCGGCAGGGCGTGGGCGCCGAGGTAGGTGGTGACGACCGACGCCGGCAGCAGCTGGCCTAGCGTGCGCGCCACGGCGAGGCATCGCAGCTCGGTGTCGAGGTCGAGCCCGTAGCCCGACTTGATCTCGACGGTGGTGACGCCCTCCGCCAGGAGCCGGTCGAGGCGCGGCAGGGCGGCGGCGAGAAGGTCGGCGCGGCTGGCGGCGCGGGTGGCGCGGACGGTGGCCAGGATGCCGCCGCCGGCGCGGGCGATGTCGGCGTAGGTCTCGCCGTTCAGGCGGCGCTCGAATTCGTCCGCCCGGCTGCCCGCCCAGACGAGGTGTGTGTGACAGTCGATGAGGCCGGGCGTGACGAGGCGGCCGCGCAGATCGATGTCGAGGGCCGGCGCGGTGTCTGGACCGCCGGTTTCGACGATCCGGCCGGCATCGATCCGCAGCCATCCGCCGGGCACAAGACCGCACAGACCGCGCCTGGCGCGCCGGTCCATGGTGGCGAACAGTCCGTTGCCGAGAATCATTTGTGCCGCCGGGCTAAATGCGATAGACGTTGTATATACAACAGAGGGGGCCGATGTCCACCCGATTGCGGTTCGATCATGCGCTGCTGCCCTGCGGTGTTGTCGCCGACGCCGTCATCGAGGTGGATGAGGCCGGCTGGATCGTGGCGGCAGGCCCGGCGCAACCGGGCGACCGGACGCCGCGGACCGGCGGGTTCGCGATACCCGGCCTGCCGAACGTGCATGCACACGCCCACCAGCGGGCCATGGCTGGCCGGGCGGAAATCGCGGGCGATTGCCGCGACTCGTTCTGGACGTGGCGCGAACGGATGTATGCGAACGCCCTGCGGTTCTCGCCGGACGATCTCGAGGCGGTGGCGGCGCAGGCCTGTGTCGAGATGCTCAAGGCGGGCTTCACCGCCGTCGGGGAGTTCCAGTATCTGCACCACCAGCCGGACGGACGCCCCTACGCCAACCCTGCGGAGATGACCCTGCGCTGCCTCGCGGCGGCGCGCGAGACGGGAATCGCGATCACGCTTCTGCCCGTGCTCTACGCC
>DAIODI010000244.1:0-3431 GCA_036746875.1 Aestuariivirgaceae bacterium
AATGGCGGCCCACGCTCAGCCCCATGCCGCCGAATGGCGGCCCACGCTCAGCCCCATGCCGCCGAATGGCGGCCCACGCTCAGCCCCATGCCGCCGAATGGCGGCCCACGCTCAGCCCCCGGCCGCCGAACGGCGGCCCACGCTCAGCCCCCGGCCGCCGAACGGCGGCCCACGCTCAGCGTTGACTGACCTGGGCCGTCTCTTCCGGGGGAGCGTCCGCAGCGTCGCTGACCAGCGGCACGAACGTCACCCGGTCCTTCAGTCGCAGGTCCACCTCCGCCACCGCCTTGCCGAACAGGCCATGGCGGCGGTTAAGGTCTTCGACCAGCGTTAGCGCCTCGTCCATTCCGTGCTCCGGCAGGGCGATGCGCTGGCCGTTGGTCAGGTGCAGCGTCCAGCGCCGGTCGCCGACACGCGCCGCCGCGCGCACCCGCGATCCTAGGTCGGGGTGCGCTTCCAGACGGTTAACAAGGTCCGAAACCTGGCGGTCGGCGCCCTCGCCGGTGACGAGCAGCAGCCCGGCGCTTTCCCGGGTCGCTTCACCCATCACCGCGCCGGAGCGGTCGATCACGACATAGAGCCCGTCACGCTGCCACACCGCGAACGGCTGGCGCTCGACGATGACGATATCGAGCTGGTTCGGGTAGATGCGGTGAACCCTCGCGCTCTCGACCCACCCCAGCTTCTCCAGGGCCTTGCGGGCGTAGACCGCGTCGAAGCCGACCAGCGAGCCGCCGAGACGAACGTCGATCGCCTTCAGCACAGCCTCGGGCGTCTGCCGCTCAAGGCCGGTGATGCGGACGTGGAGCGCCGCATGGCCAAGCGCCGCCGCCAGCCGTTCGGAGAGGTCGCGCACCGGCCCCGCCTCGGTGTTGAGCCGCCCGCCCGCCATCAGGCCGTAGCCGATGGCGACGGCGAGGAAGCCGACCGCAAAGACGCGCGCCATGGCGTGCGGCCAGAGCGGAGCGCGGCGGCGGAGCGCGGCGGCGGCGGTCATCGGTTCACCGAGGCGTCGTTGAGGATCCAGGTGACGAGTTCGACCATCGAGTGACCGGCGAGCTGCGCCAGTTCCGGCACCAGCGAAACGTCGGTCATGCCCGGCTGGGTGTTGACCTCGAGCAGGACGATCTCGCCGTCCCCGCCTTGCGTGTCGTCCCAGCGGAAGTCGGCGCGCGACACACCGCGGCAGCCGAGCGCGAGGTGGGCGTCGCGCGTGTGCTGCTGGATCTTGCGGTAGACCGCGCCGGGAATGCGGGCCGGGCAGACGTGCAGGGAGCCTCCCGGCGCGTACTTCGCCTTGTAATCGTAAAAGCCGACGGCCGGGACGATTTCGGTGACGCCGAGCGCGGCCTCGCCCATCACCGCGCAGGTGAGCTCCCGGCCGGGGATGAAGCGCTCCACCATCACCGTCTCGCCGTAGAGCGCCCGGTTGTCGAGCAGCGCCCGCGCCGGGGCGTTGGCGCCGGAGAGCACGATGTGCACCCCGACGGACGAGCCCTCGTTGCAGGGCTTCACCACGTACGGCGGAGGCAGCGGATGGGAGGCGGCGGCGGTCTCTATATCGACGAGCCGGTGTTCGGCGACCGGCAGACCGGCGGCGCGGAACACGTGCTTGGCGCGCGGCTTGTCCATCGCCAGCGCGGAGGCGAGAACGCCGGAGTGCGTGTAGGGGATGGCCAGCGTCTCCAGTACGCCCTGGACCGTGCCGTCTTCGCCCCAGCGGCCGTGCAGCGCGTTGAACACCACGTCCGGGGAAAGCTCCGCCAGCCTCTGCGCAATGTCGCGCCCGGGGTTGACGCCGGTGACGCGGAACCCGGCCTCGCGAAGCGCCGCCATGCAGGCCTCGCCGGACCTGAGCGACACCTCGCGCTCGGCTGACCAGCCGCCCATCAGCACCGCGACGTGCGTCTGCGCAGGAACGAACGCCATGGCTCAGTCGCTCCCCGTGTCCGGGCCGGCGCCGATACGCTTGATTTCCCAGTCCAGCATGACGCCGGAGGTCTCGTGGACGCGCCGCCGGACCAGTTCGCCCAGCCGCTCGATGTCGGCGGCGGTGGCCTCGCCCTCGTTGATCAGGAAATTGCAGTGCATGCTGGAGACGTGCGCGCCGCCGATGCGGTGGCCGCGCATCCCGGCGGCGTCGATCAGCCGCCAGGCCTTGGCCCCCGGCGGGTTCTTGAAGGTGGAGCCGCCGGTGCGGCTTCGGATCGGCTGCGCCGCCTCCCGGGCCTCGGTGACGGCCTCCCTCCGCCGTGCGATCTCGTCGCGCTCCCCCGGACGGCCTTCAAGCAGCGCGGCGGTGAAGATCAACCCCTCGGGCGCGCGGCACGCCCGGTAGGAAAAGCCCATGTCGGCGTTGGACAGCACGTGACGTCTCCCCTGACGGTCGACGCCTTCGGCCTCCACGAGGATGTCGCGCGTTTCGCCGCCGTGCGCCCCGGCGTTCATCCGCAGCGCGCCGCCGATGGTGCCCGGGATACCTCTCAGAAAGGTTAATCCATCGATACCGTGCTCAAGCGCGAAGCGGGCGACGCGCAGGTCAGGCACGGCCGCGCCGGCCCGGATGCGGCGGTCGCCCTCAAGCGTCAGCTCGCCGAAGCCGCGCCCCAGCCGGATCACCACGCCCGGCACGCCGAAGTCGCGCACCAAAAGGTTGGAGCCGACGCCAATCACCGTGACCCGCACGTCGTCCGGCGTCGCGGCGAGGAAGGCGGCGAGATCGTCCGGATCGCCGGGCGTGAACAGCACCTCCGCCGGTCCGCCGACGCGAAACCAGGTGAGGTCGGCGAGCGGCCGGTTCGCCTCCAGCCGGCCGCGCGCGCCGGGCAGGCGGCGCAGCAGCGCTTCGCCGTCAGGACGGAACGTCACTTGGCCGAGGCCGCCCTGGGTCTCGCCGCCGCCGCGTCGAGCGCGGCCAGCTGGTCCGGCAGCGCGTAGGCCCACTGGGTGATGGTGCCGGCGCCCAGGCACACCACGATGTCGCCCGGCTGCGCCATGGCCCTGACGAGCGCCGCCAGCTCCGCCGGATCGGCGATGGCTGTGACGTTGCGGTGGCCGCGATCCTTGAGCCCCTGCGCCAGCGCCGTGTGGGTCGCGCCCTCGATCGGCGGTTCGCCCGCGGCGTAGACCGGCGCGACGATCACCGCGTCGGCGTTGTTGAAGCAGGTGCAGAACTCGCGAAACAGCGACGCAAGGCGGGTGTAGCGGTGCGGCTGGGCGATGGCGATCACCTTGCCGCGGGTCACGCCGCGCGCCGCGTTGAGCACGGCCGCGATCTCGACCGGATGATGACCGTAATCGTCGAAGACGGTGACGCCGGCGTGCTCGCCGGTGCGGGTGAAGCGCCGCTTGACGCCGCCAAAGCCCGCCAGCGCCCGCTTGATCGCGTCGTCGGAGACGCCAAGTTCGCTCGCCACGGCGATCGCCGCCGT
>DAIODI010000245.1:0-3421 GCA_036746875.1 Aestuariivirgaceae bacterium
TCGGGTCGTAGGCGGCGGCCGGCGGCCGGTCGGGATCGATCTCGACGATCTCGTGATAGGCGAAGACGAATGGCGCCTTGCCGGCCCTGGGAACGGCGGCGCGCGCCACGGCGGAGTTGGCGCCGTCGGCGCCGATGACGGCCCTGGCGGTGAGCGTGCCCGTGCTCCTGTCGCGCCCCTCGTAGTGGACGACCGCGTTGCCCGCCGCGTCACGGGAGAAATCCGTGAACGTTCCCTCCACCCGCCTCGCCCCGTTGGCGGCGGCGCGCCGGCGCAGCCATTCGTCGAACTCCTCGCGGTCCACCATGCCGACGTAACCGCCCTCGATGGGCATGTCGACGCGCCGCTCGCTGGGGGCGACGATGCGCGCCCCGCTGACCTGCGCCACCATCAGCGACGGCGGGATGGCGAACTCCTCGACCAGCTTCGGCGGGATGGCCCCGCCGCACGGCTTGATGCGCCCCGCCCGATCGAGCAGCGCCACCTTGCGGCCCTTGCGGGCGAGGTCGGCGGCCGCCGTCGCCCCTGCGGGGCCGCCACCCACCACCACGGCGTCGAAAATCTCGTGCGTCATGGCGTCACCGTCTGGCTGGAGTTGCGGCGACCGCCGCGGGAGGGGACGAGGCCTGGCGTGGCGCAAGGATGCCTGCGGCCATCACCCCGGAAACGAGAAACAGCGCCGCCTCGCCCGCGAACACGACGGCGTAGGCTTCGAGCGGCGAGCCGCGCAGGCTGCGGGCGATGTCGGCGGCGGCGGTTCCAAGAAAGCCGCCGAGGCCGCAGGCGCCCGCCTGCGCCGCCCCCCACATGCCCATGCGGACACCTTCGCGCCGGTCGCGGCCCGTCGAGGCGAGGCCCATCATCGAGCCGATGGCGGCGACGGCGAATGCGCCGTTGCCGAGGCCCAGCACCGCGACATTGGCCTCAAGCGGCCAGCGGTCCGGCCAGAAGCCGGCAAGCGAGAGCCCGAACAGCGACGCCGCCGAAACCACGCAGCCGAGGATCGACCACAGGCGCAACGAGCGCACGGCGCCGCCGAGGAGGCCCGCGCCGGCGAGCGCGACCGCGATCATCCCGACCATCACCCCGCCATGCTGGAGACCCGACAGCGACGTGGTCTCGCCCGGGGTCATGGCGAACACTGCGCCGGCGAACGGTTCCAGGATGAGATCCTGCGCCGAGTAGGCGAGCATCGACACGAAGATGAAGATGGCGAAGCGGCGCGCTTCCGCGTCAGCCCATTCGCGGGCGATGGCGGCGCGGAAGCTCACGGCGGGAGCGGTGGACGTCTCCGCAGGCGCGGACGGCGTTGGCGGCGTTGACGGGGCGGGCCCCTCGATCCCGGCAACCGCCACGATGGCCAGCGCCAGCGCCGCCAGGCTGACCCCGGCGGTGACGGCGACCAGCCGGGTCAGCGAGAACGGATCGAGGAGCTCTCCGGCGACGCCCGCGGTGACGGCGAAGCCGGCGATCATCATGATCCAGACGATGGTGGCGGCGGGAGCGCGTCGTTCCGGCGCAACCCGGCTGGCGAGCAGGGCGAGAAGCGAGGTTCCCGCCGCGCCCACGCCCACGCCGATGACGGTGAAGGCGATGAATCCGGCCAGGATACCGAGGGCAGGTTGTATAGACAGGAGTGCGGTCGCCGTCGCCGCAGCGACGGCGCCCAGCGCCAGGGTCGCCATGCCGGCGATGATCCAGGGGGTGCGCCGTGCCGACCGGTCGGAGCCGAAGCCCCAGCGCGGCCGGAGAACCTGAATGGCGTAGTGCCAGCCGACGAGAAGGCCGGGCAGCATGGCGGGAAAGGCCAGCTCCACCACCATCACCCGGTTGATGGTCGAAGTGATGAGCACGACAATAGCGCCCAATGCGGTCTGGACAAGACCGAGACGGAGGATGCCGATCCAGCCGAGCGCGGGCGCGTTCATGGGGCGACCAGGGGTCTGACGGCGACGGCGGAAACCAGCATGCCCAGAACGTAGAGCGTGGTGCCGGTGGCGTTGTACCAGGGGGCGCGCTCGCGCGGCGACTGGAGCAGGCGTTGCATCAGCGCCGCCTGCGCTGCGGTGAGCAACGCCACGGCGACGGCGTGGCCGGGCCGTTGCCACTGCCACAGCAGCGCGATCACCACGAATTGCGGCAGCAGCATCACCGAACAGGCGAGCATCGCCGCGCGCTCGACGCCGAGCGTCGCGGGCAGTGAGCGGACGCCGAACTGGAGATCGCCCTCGACCGACTTGAAGTCGTTGAGGGTCATGATGCCGTGGGCGCCGATGGAGTAGAGCAGCGCCAGCATCAGCACCGGTTGCGGCGGCAGCGTGCCGAGCATCACGGCCGCTCCCGTGAACCACGGCAGGCCCTCGTAGGAGAGCCCGACGGCGGCGTTGCCGACCCAGCCGTTCTGCTTGAGCCGAAGCGGCGGCGCGCTGTAGGCCCACGCCAGCGCCAGGCCGAGGATGCACGCGGCGAACACCCACGGGCCGAGCGCGTAGGCGAGGGCGAGCGACAGGGCGGTCCAGACGAGGGCAATCCACAATCCCCACCGGCCGGGAACCCTGCCGGACGGAATCGGCCGGCGAGGTTCGTTGATCGCATCGACGTGCCGGTCGAACCAGTCGTTCACCGCCTGGCTCGTGGCGCACACCATGGGGCCTGCGAGCACGATCCCGGCGGCGGCCAACAGCCACCTGCCGGAGAGCGGTTGTCCCGAGGAGATCACGCCGCAGCCGAACGCCCACATCGGGGCAAACCAGGTGATCGGCTTCAGAAGCTCCAGGACCGCTGACAGGGCCGGACGCGCCATGGAGCCAGACTAGAGTGGTGGCGCTTCAACTGTCAAGTAAACTGGACGGTTGGGTGTCAGAAAAATCTGACGGCCAGTGCGGTTTTACGCGCTGTCGGCGTCGTCGCCGTCGAGATCGCCGAGACCGTAGCGGCGCAGCTTCGAGTACAGGCTCTGGCGGCTGAGCCCCAGCATTTCCGCCGCCGAGGCGCGGTTGTCGTTGGTCAGTTCGAGGGCCGCCTCGATACACAGGCGTTCGATCACGTCGGTCGCCTCGCGCACCAGTTCCTTGAGCGAGACGCGGCCGACGAGGTGGGTGAGTTGCTCCACCGAGCGCGGCAGCTCGTGTCCGCCACGGCCGTCCGGCTCCAGCGCGCTGCGGCGGGCGACCGACCGCACGGTGAAGCCGAAGCACGACTGGTCGCCGGCGTTGACGGCGACGCCGGACAGCTCAACCTCCTCGCTCGCCCCGTACTCGCCGCGCAGAATGGTGGAGAAGTTGCGCACGCTGCCATGCTCGCGCACGCCGGCCACGAGCGCGTTGATGTCCACACCGGGGCGTCCGATCCAGCGGCTCAAGGGCTGGCCCATGGCCTGCTCCTCGCTCGCCAGCTGCGCAAGATCGAGGAAGGCGGCGTT
>DAIODI010000246.1:0-3354 GCA_036746875.1 Aestuariivirgaceae bacterium
CCGTCAGCCGACTCCCTTCATCGCAGGACAACCTGTTGAGGTTCCACAGCTAGCCGCGCTGCAGGTCCTGCAGCAGCTTCACCCGCTCGAACTCGGCGTCGATCTCGGCGATCCACTTGCGGACATAACCGCGCAGCACGAACGAGAAGTTGCCGGCCTCGCCGTTGGCGGCGCGGTTGTCGACGAAATCGCGGAACGTAACGGAGGCGAGATCGACCTGCTCGTAGGCCATTTCGTTGAGTTTCGGCAGTTCGATTTCGGCCATCGCCGAAACGCCGGCGAAGTAGCGCTTGTAGGTCTTTTCGTCCCACTCGAAGAAGTTGGTCTCGTTGATGAAGTTGCGGGCCACGATGTAATCCATATCCTTCACGTACTTGGCGATTTCGCCGATCTCCTCCAGCGAAGAGATGGCCGGCCCGACGACGTGGAAGAGCGACAGGCCGATGGCGCCGCTCCTCGCCGCCTCAAGCACGCCGATACGGTCGAAGATGTCGAGCACCATCGACAGGTTGCCAGCCTTGAGGTCGACCAGGGAAACGCGGACGTTGGCGCTCTCCAGCGTGTCGAGCAGTTTCATCTGATGGGCGACATTGGTCATGTCCACCACCTCGGTGGTGGATGGATAGAAACGTTTCAGCGTGCCGCGCGGCCACTCTGTGTCGAAGGCGCGGAACATGATGTTCCGGCGCGCGAAGTAGTCGAGCAGCACCCGTGACAGGGTTGTCTTGCCCACGCCGCCCTTGTCGGCCCCTACGAGGATAACCATCGGCTTCATCGCCAGCTCCATGAGTTCAGAGGAACAAAAGACAACTCGGGGGCGGGCTTCGACGAAGCCCGTGCACCCGTTTGTCTAACACATGATTCGACACATCGCGACACTCCCCGGCCTCGGAAACTTCGCGAAAGCGTGGCGATTGTTCGTTGGCGGAGGATAGCTTCTTGACCAGCGCCGGCCCCTCGCCCAAGGTCGCCCGGCCCTTGGCAGGAACGATCTCCGCTCCGCAATGAATCCCGCCCTCCTCGGCCTAGTCGCCGCCCTGCCTTGGGGCGCTCTCGATCTTGGTGCTTGCAGCGCCTGCCGGCGGCGGGGGGGGTTCTCCACTGTGCCTGGGGTGGGGCGGGGCGGGCTGATTGCGCTGTCCGTCTACCTTGCCGTTTCGGGCGAGGGATTTCCCGCTCTGCTGGCTCCAGGCGCCGGCGTCGCCTATCTCTCCGGCGCGCTGGTGGCGTTGGCAAGCCTCTTTCTCTTCGCGGCGTTCGCCGCCGGGCCGATTTCGGTGGTGTCGCCGATCGCCGCCTCCTATCCGCTGACCGCCCTGCTCATCGCCATTCTCGCCGGATCGACGCCCTCGCCGTGGGCGCTCGCCGCCGCAGGCGTCGTGGTTGTGGGCGTCGTCATCGTGGCGCGCGCTGAGCCCGACGACAGCCGGTTCGACGGCAGCCTCCGGCGGTGCATCCTGCTGGCGGCGGCCTCCCATGTGGGCTGGGCGCTGGCGATCCACGCCGGTCAGCTGGCGACGGCAGCCGGCGAGGGAGCCGGCCACGCCGCCGCGGTGACCTGGCGTGGCAGGCTGGCCGGCGTCGTGGGGATTGGCGTTGTGCTGCTGGCGGCGCGCGAGCGGCCCTCGCTCCCGGCGCGCTGGCTGCCGGCGTTCGCGCTTACCGGGAGCCTCGACATCGCAGGGATCCTCTCGGTCAATCTCGCCGCGCACAGCGATCAGCCCGTTGTCGCCGGCGTCGTGGCCTCCTGTTTCGGCGTGGTCACCATCCTGCTGGCGCGCGCGCTCCTGAAGGAGCCCATCGCCCCGATGCGCTGGGCCGGCATCGCCATCACCTTCGCCGGTGTGGCGTCGCTGGTGGCGCTCTCCGCCGGCGAGGGTTCTTGACCTACGAGGAGGCGACCTGGCGTCTTATCGCCTCGCACATCCTGCATGGGTGGGCGGACCTGGCCTTCTTCGCCGGCCCTGTTCGCCGGCGCGCGCGCGGCGGCGGCCGGCGCGCCGCCGCCGGCGAGCGGATCGCGCCGCCGCCGCCGCAGGTGTATGCGGCGCTGGACCGCACGCCGCTGGCGGCCGTGCGCGCGGTGATCCTCGGCCAGGACCCCTACCCCACGCCCGGCGATGCGCATGGCCTGGCGTTTTCGGTTCCGGAAGGACGGGCCACGCCCCGCTCCCTGCGCACCGTGTTCGAGGCGCTCGCTGGCGACACCGGAATCCTGCCGCCCCGATCCGGCGACCTGACGCCGTGGGCGGACCGTGGCGTGCTGCTCCTCAACCGGTCGCTGACGGTGGGCAATGCGGCCGCCAATTCCCATGCACGGCTCGGCTGGGCGGCGCTGGCGGACGAGATTTTCGCCACCCTCGCCAGACGTGACGGGATCGCGTTCATGCTATGGGGCAAGCCCGCGCAGCGATATGCGGCAGGCCTCGACTCCCGGCGGCATGTGGTGGTTACATGTCCGCATCCTTCGCCGCTCGCCCGAGCGCGCGCCCCAAAGGGAGCGCCGCATCCGTTTGTGACGGCGCGGCCCTTTGCGGCGGTCAACGAGGCGCTCGCCGCGCGAGGTCTCCCCGCAATCGACTGGCGCCTCGCCTGAAACCGGGAGGCCTTGGCGTGCCCGTCGCCGAACGCTGGCGCAATGGCGGTCCGGACGGCCAGGACGACATGCCCTGGCTCATGGGGCCGGGGCCGGTCACCACCTCGCGCGCCGTGAAGGCGCAAATGATGGCCGACTGGGACGCCCGCGACCCGCTGTTCCGGGCGCTGGACGCCAGGGTGCGCCACAATCTGCTGGCGCTGGCGGAGGCGGGCCCCAAGCACGAGGCGGCGCTGCTCGGGGGCGGTCCGGATACGGCGCTCGAAGCCGCGCTGGCTGCCGTCGCGCCGGAGGGCCGGCGGCGCAAGACCCTGGTTCTGGCGAACGGCGGGGACGGGGAGCGCATGGCGCTGATGCTTGGCCGGCTGAAGCGCCCGTTCGCGATCGCCCGGCGTGACGCGGCCACGCCGTTCGATGCGGAGGCGCTGGACGCCGCCCTGGTCGAGGACCCCGACATCGCATGCCTCGCCCTGCCGCTGGTCGAACCTGCATCCGGGCTGCTCAACCCGGTGGCCGAGCTCTGCGCGGTGGCGCGAACCCGCGGCCGGGCGGTGGTCGTGGACGCCACCCACGGGTTCGGCGCAGTGCCCTGCCCGGCCGGGAACATCGACGCCATGGTCGTCGCGCCGCATCGCTGTCTGGAAAGCGTCCCCGGGTTCGCCGCCCTGCTGGTGCGCCGCGACGCCCTGGAGGCGGCGCGGGCCGCGCCGCCGCCGTTCGCCCTCGCTATCGCGGCGCGCCTGCCGGGCGGAGCGCTC
>DAIODI010000247.1:0-3325 GCA_036746875.1 Aestuariivirgaceae bacterium
GCGGGATGTGTTCGCGCGCCGTGTCGAAGCCCGGCACGATGGACGCGCGATGGACGAAGTTCGCCGGATCGTGCGTGATCCACACATAGGCGCCGGTGTCCTCCATGATCTCCTGCATGCGCAGATAGATCGCGTCGCGCCTGTCTGTATCGAGCTCCGACAGGCCCTTGGTCCACAGGCCCTCGAACTCGGGATCGCTCCAGCGCTCCCAGTTCCACACGCCCACCTGGTTGCTGGTGAACCACTGCAGCGCGTCCGACGGGTCGGCGGAGGTACGGAAGCGCATCCACCAGATTTCCAGGGTCTTCCAGTCCTCGCCCTTCGATTCAAGGCCGAGGTTCCAGAACGGACCGGAGTCGACCGGCTGTATCTCCACGGCGACGCCGACGTCGGCGAGGTTGGCCTGCACCACCTGCGCGGCGGTGACGCGATAGCCCTCGTTGAGGGTCTTGAGGGTGAGTTGCAGGCCCGACACCCCGGCGTCCTTCAGAAGCGCCCGCGCCTCGTCCGGGTTGTAGGCGTACTTCGACGCCTTGCGGTTGCCGACGAGGCCGAGCGGCACCACGCCGTGCGCCTGCGGGGCGAGCCCGCCGTAGGAGGCCTCGAGGATCGACTTGACGTCGATGGCGCGCTGGATCGCCTTGCGGACGCGGATATCCTTCAGCTTCTCGTGCTGGGTGTTCATGCCGATCCAGGTATAGAACGGACCGGCCTGGTTGGAGAGCCTGGCGTCCGGCGGCGGCTCCTTGAGATAGCGCGCGGCGGTGGCCGGCTGCACCTGGGTGATGTCCACCTCCTTCGCCTCGAACGCGAGTTCGGCGGCGGAGGGATCCTCGATGTTGATGAACTGAACTTCGGCGAAGGCCGGCTTCGTGCCCTGCCAGTCCGGATTGGCCTTGAGCACCAGCTTCTGCTTCGGCGTCCATTCGGTCATCACGTAGGGGCCGTGCTGGCCGGGAAGCTCGGTGGTGAACTTCTGGTCCTTGAGTTTCTCAACCACGGCCTTCGGCACGATGGAGCCGGACTCGGTCGCAACCCCCATGAGGAAGGTGGCCGGGAACGGCGCCTTGAACACGATCACGCCGGACAGCGCGTCCTTCACGTCCACCCGTTCAAGCGTGGGCCAGCGCGCCGACCAGTCGGACTTGAGCATCCGTTCGAGTGAGAACTTCACGTCCTCCGCCGAAACCTCGCCGCCGCTCGACCACTTCATGCCGGGCTTGAGCCTGAACGAGATGTGGGTGGGATCGTCCTGGGTGACGCTCTCCACCCATTCGGAAGGCGCCCAGCCGAAGCGGCCGTCGGCCTCGACGACCGGCATGGCGAGGCGCGGCAGGCAGCCCATCTGGACCGACGTCTCGATACCGCCGACCATGTAGCCGGGGTCGAGCACCTGGATGTCGCCTTCGGCGCGGATCTTGAGGACATCGCCTTCGGCGGCGAGCACCATCTCCGGCTTGACGCCGAGCATGGCGGCCGTTGCGAGCACCGCGCCCGACTGCAACAGTTCACGTCTGTTCATGGCGTTCTCCCGTTGTCCAACTCTGCGCGCGCCTTGTCCCGGCGTTGGCGGTTAGACTGGACCTGTTGCCGCGAGGCTGTCAAACGACGCGCCAGCAAGGCCTTCGCACGCACCATCGGCCGCGTCAGAGGTTGTCGCGCCGGAACGATTTGCGGAACTCCCGGTCGACGAACGGGCGGTCGTGGTCGAAGGTCCGGATCTTGCCCTCGATGTGGAAGCGCGTCCGGTCGCAGGTCATCACCAGATCGGTTTCGATACGCACGTCCCAGGCGTCGCGCCGGTAATGCGCCGTGCAGGCGACGCGGGAGCGCGTGCGGTCGGGATCGGTCCGGTGGACCGAGAACTGCTTCGCCTTGGTGTAGGCGATCTCGGCGCCGATCTCGTCGATCACGAACGCGCCGTCGTCGCGGCGGATGTCGAACGTCGTCATTTCGTTTTCGATGTCGTGGACGAGGTGGCGCGTCTCCGCGCCTTCGCGCTTCACCGTCGTCGCGGCGATCTCGGCGCGCTCGGACGGCTTGAACGCCACCTGCTTCAGGCCCTTCCCGTTGGCCAGCACCGGCAGCTCCACCGAGGACCGTGACGGGTCGATGGTGACGGTCGCCTTCTCCGGCGACGGCCAGGCGATGGGCCAATAGCTGGAGGAGACGGCGAGCCGCAGCGCCGCGCCGGCCGGGATCGTCTGGGCGATCTCGTTCAGCTCCACCGTGACGTCGTAGTACCGGCCGGGCTCGAGCGGCGATGGCGTTTCGTGGCTGTCGCGGTGCGCCAGGTTGAGGAGACCGTAGGTGACGCGCTCGACCGTGCCGTCCGGATGCACGGCGTTGAGGCGCGCCGCCACCTGGGCCTGCGGCTTGTCGGCGGCGAGCCTCAGCCGCACCATCGTGCGGCCGACGAGGACGAGCGGCGCGCGCAGGCGCGCACTGTCGAACACCACGGAGCCGGCGTCGTCGTAGCGCTGGTCCAGCGGCATCTCGGGCGCGATCTTGCCCAGCGCATAGGCGCACCATTCGCCGGATGCGCTTCCGGTGTGGAGGGGCGAGGACACCGACATCGGCTTCGCCCGCTGCTTCTTCGCCGCCAGCGTTCCGGCGCCGAGGTGCATGGTGCGGGTGCGGATGTTCCTCGACGGCCAGTCCGGGAAGCCGATCCAGCGCCCCTTGCGGGCGTCGAAGTGCGGCTTCGGCGGTTCGCTGTCCTGAACGAAGACGCGCAGCGCCGGTTCGTTCTCGACGCCGTTCCCGACGCCCTTCAGCCAGCGGTCCCACCACCGTTTGCACTCCTGGAGGAAACCGATGGCCGGCCCCGGCACACCGACATGGGGATACTTGTGGCCCCATGGCCCGGCGATGCCCTTCACCGGCGCGCCCATGTTCTCGACGAGCCGGAACACCGCCGCCGTGTAGCCGTCCACCCAGCCGGACGCGACCAGCACCGGGATCTCGATGCGGCTGTAATCCTCGCACACCGAGCCATGCTTCCAGAACGCGTCGCGGCGCTGATGCGCCATCCACTCGATCGGCGGGCACTTCGCGTTCTCGATGCGATGACGCCACATGTCCTTCCAGCGGTCTTCCCCGACCATCGCGGGATCGGGCGGCAGCGCGCCTATGGTGAAGAAGAAGCCGCCCCAGTCGAGCGTGTCGTTGAGCAGGCAGCCGCCCATGAAGTGAACGTCGTCGGCGTAGCGGTCCACCGTTGAGCAAAGCGACACCACGGCCTTGAGCGCGGGCGGGCGGCGGGCCGCCACCTGCAGGCCGTTGAAGCCGCCCCACGAGATGCCGATCATGCCGACCGCGCCCG
>DAIODI010000248.1:0-3288 GCA_036746875.1 Aestuariivirgaceae bacterium
GCTGGTCGTTCTGGCACGCGAAGGTGAAGGGCAAGCTCGTGCCCATCGACCTCTACCGCCAGGAAATGCGCGCCCGCATGGCGCAGGCCGGCCCGTAAAGCGGAACCCGGCCCGACGGAGTGAGACCGGCGGGTCCAACTCCTTGCGTTTGCATCATCTTTCTTGCGCCGAATGGCGGCCGCCCGGCGGGGCGACGCCATGGGCCAGATACGGCCGGAGCTTCCGCAGCAACGCGCGCTCGCCCTCGCATTCCCAGATGGTGACAGCCGCCCAGCCGCGCTCGCGCAGCGCCGCCGCGGCGCGGCGGTCGCGCGCCCGGTTCCGGGCGATCTTGGCGATCCAGTAGTCCGCGTTGGTCTTCGGCGTGCGGGCGCCGCGCTTGCAAGCATGGCCGTGCCAGAAACAGCCGTGGACGAAGATCGCCACCTTCAGCGCGTGAATGGCGATGTCGGGCGATCCGGGCAGGTAAGGCGCGTTGTAGCGCATACGGTATCCCAGGCCGCGCAGGCGTTCGCGCACGGCGAGTTCGGCGCCCGTGCCGCTTGACCCCACTGCGCGCATGGTGCGGGAGCGGAGGTCAGACACCTCACGCGATATTGATCCTGAGCGACGGCTCTTCATTGAGCTCATCAATGATCGCATTGTAGGCGTCGATCAATTCACGCGTGCGCTGCCGCACGTCACGTTCGACAAAGCCGCCCCACTCGTGGGCGTTTGTCGAAATGAACTGATCGAAAGCCCAGAACTCCAATCGGTTTTCGACGCCCGACTGGGCGGTCAGCGATTTCGCATGTCCGATCGACTCGATCAGGGTGACGACGACCGGCCGCTTGCCCGCGTCCAGATTGGCGATGCATTTCTCGATGAGCTGGCTTGTCGGGGCCGCCGTGACGTGGATGACGGCGTCCTGAAGCTCGAAATCGCCCGCAGTCTTGGGCGACGAATCGGCGTCCGAAGCGCCGTGCGGCGCCGGCGCCTTGTCCTTCAGCAAACACCTCAGCTTCGCTGCGGTGAGGTGTTGCATCATGGTCCCGGAGAATGTCGAGCCGGGGCGGGCCTTTTGCCGTTCCTGCGCCTGCCGGAGAAGGTCGTGGACGACGGCGCGGATACTGAGCTGCCTGTCTTCCAGCCTGGCGCCGAATGGAGCGTTGGCGAAAAACATCCGAACACGTTCGATCCAATAGGCCATGACCTGCGAAAAATCGAGCTGACCCTGTTCGTGCAGCCCGTTGAGGCAGCGAACGTAACGCTGCATATGTCCGATACTTCCCCGGCTTGTTCGCCCTCCTTCCGAAGCGAGCAGCCCGTTCACGCCGTGAGCCTTGAGAATGCGGTTGGCCGTTCTGCCGCTGATCCCGACGACCTGACCCTTGTTCGCGGTCAGGAAGTCGTCGGGGTTGAGCGGGAAGGGCTTCGTTTGTGAGATTGAGGAACAGGCTCAAGGCGCCTTTTCCCAAGCCGCCGGACTGCGCCTCGAACTCGGCAAGCGCTTCAACGACCGGCGACGTGTCTGTCATGCAGCGGACTTCGCCCGTCTCTCCGCGTGGAGACCGAGCCGGTCCAGAACATGCGCCCGCAGGAACGCCACCGCCGGGACGGCGAGGCCGTCACCGAAGATGTGGTAGCCGTCGTTGTAGTTGGCGGGAATCATGTAAGAGTCGGGCGCGCCCATCAGCCGGGCGGCCTCGCGCACCGTCAGCAGCCGCGAGCGGGTACGCTTCCCCTCGACCACGATTACGGTCTGGCGGCTCGACCCCCCGCCCGGCGTCCTGAGGCACCCGGCGACGCCATCAAAGCGAACTTCCGCCCGCTGCACCCTGCCTTCGCCGTCGCTGGCGCGCGTGCGCTTGTAGACCGTACCGGCGACCCTGACCCCTGAGCGCCGCGCCGCCGCCACCTTGTTGAGATTGGCGGGGGACATCATCGCCAGAAGACGCGCCGTCTCGCCCGGTTCGTGCCAGGAGGCCACGGCGTGATCGGGTTCGAGGAGGTCGGCGAGCTGAATGGCCCGCGCCGGCGGATCCGGCAGCCGCCACCACCGCCACGCGGACCGGAGGTGGCGCGGCAGGCCGTACGCGGCGCGGCGCACCGCGAGCGTATGCCACGGCGCCAGCGGGCCCTCCGCCAGCACCGCCGGATCGACCGGCTCGCCGCGCCGGACACAAACGATGAACAGCCGGGGCCGGGACTGCGGCAGGAAGTGGATGGCGTCGATGACCACGGCGCCGAAGTCGTAACCGAGCGAGACGATCGCCTGGGCGAGTTCGCGGAAGTCGGCTCCGTCGTGCGATGTCAGTGTCCCGATGACGTTTTCGAGGACAATCAGCCGCGGGGCGCGGGCTTCGGTGTTCAGCGCGTTGACGACCTTCCAGAAGCCCCAGAAGGCGCCGCTGCGTTCGCCCGCCAACCCGGCGCGATTTCCGGCGAGCGAAAGATCCTGACAGGGAAACGAGGCCCACGCGAGATCGGCACGCCCCGGAATGTCGGTGGCGGAGAGATCATAGATATCGCCGGAAACGACACCGCCGCCACCGAAGTTCGCCGCGTAGCAGGCGATCTTCTTGGGGTCGATGTCGTTGGCCATGAGGCACGTCCAGCCGGAGCCAAGGCCCACCCTGGCCATGCCGCCGCCGGCAAAGAACTCATAGAATGTGCGATTCCCCATATCGGAAAGTTCTTGTAATGTTCCATCGCGGTCAAGCCCCCTGCAAAGAAAAACCCCGGGATTGCTCCCGGGGTTTGCGTTTCCGCAGACTGGAGGACTGGATCAGAGGTTCATCCCACCCCCCTTGACCGGCCGGAGCCGGTCAAGGCGCCTTTCGTGATGGGCGGGTTCTTATGGACGTCCTCAGAAGTCCATCCCGCCCATGCCGCCCGGCGGCATCGCGGGCGTGGCTTCCTTCTTCGGCTTCTCGGCGATCATCGCTTCCGTGGTGATCAGCAGCGAGGCGACCGAGGCGGCGTCCTGGAGGGCGACGCGCACGACCTTGGTCGGGTCGATGATGCCCTTCTCCACCATGTCGCCGTACTCCTCGTTCTGGGCGTCGAAGCCGAAGTTGCCCGACTTCTCCAGAACCTTGCCGACGACGATCGAGCCTTCCACGCCTGCATTCTGCGAGATCTGGCGGATCGGCGACTCGAGCGCCTTGGAGACGATGTTGATGCCGGCCTGGATGTCGGCGTTGTCCGACTTCAGGGCCTCGACCGCCTTCTTGGCGCGCAACAGCGCCACGCCGCCGCCCGGCACGATGCCTTCCTCGACCGCGGCGCGGGTGGCGTTCAGCGCGT
>DAIODI010000249.1:0-3173 GCA_036746875.1 Aestuariivirgaceae bacterium
TGTTCGAGCGGGACGAGGCCGTGCCGGACCGGATCGAGGTCGGGCAGCGTTCGCTTCTGCGGCGCCGCGCGCAGCGTGCCGTCGAGATTGAACGACCAGCCGTGAAACGGGCACACCAGCGCCGCCTTGCAGCGGCCCTTCTCGTCCGCCACCACCCGCGAGCCGCGATGGCGGCAGACGTTGTGGAAGGCGCGCACCACGCCGTCATGGCCGCGCACGATCAGCGCCCGCTCGCCGACGATGTCGAAGGTCGTGTAGTCGCCGGCCTGCGGCACGTCGTTGACATGGCAGGCCAGCTGCCAGCAGCGCCGGAACAGCTCGCGCCGCTCAAGGTCAAGCAATTCCTCGTTGAAATAGGTCCACGCCGGCAGGCCGCCCCGCTCGTGATCGCTGAGCCTCATTTCCTCGGCACGGACGGGCTTCATGGGACGACTCCTGACAGCATTCTTTGATTGAATGTTCATTCAGTATAGACCGGCGACGGACGACGGTCAACCGTCCAGCCGGGTTGACGCTTGTTCCGCTGTATGGGATGAAAAGCACAAGGCGGTGCTCCGAAGCCAGCCGGCGAGGAGCCTAACAGGGAACACGGTGCGGACGACCCAATCGGGGCCAAGGCCGTGACTGCCCCCGCAACTGTAAGCGGCGCGGGATTTCGCCATCGACAGGCCACTGGGAACCGGCGCAGGCCGCCCCGGGAAGGCCGGCGAAATCCCGGCGACCCGCGAGTCAGGAGACCTGCCGCCCAGCCGGACGCGCCATCATGGCGCGGCCATAGCCAACAGAGCACACGGAGGGTGTCCGCTCATGTCTGCCCATCGTCTGTCCGCCGCCGGTACCGTTCTCGACCAGCGTCTTGTCGCCGGTCTCGTCGCCCTGGTCCTCGGCTTCGCCGTGCTCGGCACGGTCGGGTTTGCGGGCGCCGCCGAGATCCACAACGCCGCCCACGACACGCGCCACGCGCTGGGCTTCCCCTGCCACTGACGCCCTGAGACAACCATGATCGGGCGAACCCTGTTCGCCGCCGTCCTCGCGGGACTGGCGGCGGGACTTGTCATGTCCGTGGTCCAGCAATGGCGCGTCGTGCCGCTGATCGTGGCGGCGGAGCAGTATGAGGACGCGGGACATTCCCACGACCACGCCGCCATGTCCGCGGACGGCTTGGCCGCAGGGTCGGCGGCCGCAGTCGAGGGCCACGCGGGCCATGACCACAGCGACGGCGCGTGGGCGCCGTCGACAGACGCCGAACGGCTGTGGTTCACGCTGATCGCCAACGCCGGCGCCGGCGTCGGGTTCGCGCTGCTCGTGGCGGCGCTGTCGCTGATTCTGAACGTGCCGGTGACGCCCGCCAACGGCTTCCTGTGGGGGCTCGCCGGCTTCAGCGTCTTCATGCTCGCGCCCGCCGTCGGCCTGCCGCCGGAACTGCCGGGCATGCCGGCCGCAGACCTGTTCGAGCGGCAAGTGTGGTGGTGGGCGACCGCCGCGGCGACGGCGCTCGGCATCGGCCTGATGGCGCTGGCGAAGCCGTGGGCCGTGAGGCTGGCGGGAGTGGCGCTCATCGCCGCGCCGCACCTGTGGGGCGCGCCGCACGCCGCAGCGATGGAGAGCGCCGTCCCGGCGGCGCTGGCCACCGCCTTCGCCGCCAACGCGCTCGCCA
Source organism: Aestuariivirgaceae bacterium (assembly GCA_036746875.1). GTDB lineage: Bacteria > Pseudomonadota > Alphaproteobacteria > Rhizobiales > Aestuariivirgaceae > DAIODI01. The sequence continues at coordinate 1,658 of DAIODI010000249.1, forward strand.
CCGGCATCGTGTTCTGGCTCACGCTCGGCCTGGCGCTGGGCCTGATCGGCGCACGCCTGATGAAGGAGGACGGCGCATGAGCGCCCGCGACCGCATCCCGGCCACCGTCATCACCGGCTTCCTCGGCGCCGGCAAGACCACGCTGGTGCGCCACCTGCTCGAAAACGCCAACGGCCGGCGCATCGCCCTGATCGTCAACGAGTTCGGCGACGTCGGCGTGGACGGCGACCTCATCAAGGGGTGCGGCGATACACTTTGCCGCGAGGAGGACGTGATCGAACTCGCCAACGGCTGCATCTGCTGCACCGTCGCCGACGACTTCGTGCCGACGATGGAGAAGCTGCTCGGCCGCGCCGACCCGCCGCAGCATATCGTCATCGAAACGTCGGGCCTCGCCCTGCCCCAGCCGCTGGTGAAAGCGTTCAACTGGCCGGAGATCAGGAACCGCGTCACCGTGGACGCCGTGGTGACGGTGGTGGACGGCGCGGCGCTGGCCGAAGGGCGCTTCGCGGCGGACGAGGCGAAGCTCGCCGCGCAGCGCGCCGCCGATCCGACGCTCGACCACGAGGACCCCATCGAGGAGCTGTTCGAGGATCAGCTCAACTGCGCCGACCTGGTGCTGCTCAACAAGGCCGACCTGCTTTCGGAGGCGGACCTTGCGCGCCTCTCCGCCGATCTCGGCGCGCAGATCAGGACGGGCGCGAAGCTCATCGCCACCCGCGAGGGCAAGGTGGACCCGGCGGCGCTCATCGGTCTCGGCGCGGCGGCCGAGGCCGATCTCCACACCCGCCTGTCGCATCACGAGATGGAGGGCGAGGAACAGCACGACCACGACGATTTCGAATCCTTTGTGGTCGAGCTGACGGCCGCACGCGACCGTGACAGCCTCATTCGCACCGTGAGCGAAGTGATTGAAAGCCATGAAATCCTTCGGATAAAAGGCTTCGTTCACATTCAGGATCAACCGTCGCGGCTGGTCGTCCAGGCGGCCGGGCCGCGCATCGGCCACTGGTTCGACCGGCCGTGGCGGGCGGACGAGGACCGGCGCTGCGCGCTGGTCGTCATCGGGCTCAAGGGTCTCGACCGGGACGCCATCGCGCGCGCGCTTCAGGGCTAGCCATGCACATCCTCGCCACGACGCCGGGGGTGATCGACGGCGGCAGCGAGGCCGCCGATCTGGCCCAGTCGCCGGGCGACATCGTGGTGATCTCGGCCGCCGACAGCGAGCTCGCCTGCCTCGCCCGGGCCTTCGACGCGCTGCCGGAGCCGAAGCCGTCGCTGCGGCTCGCCAATCTGATGGCGCTCGGCCACAACCTGTCGGTCGATCTCCACCTGGAGAACACGGTGGCCGGGGCGAAGCTCTGCGTCGTGCGCTGCCTCGGCGGCGCCGGCTACTGGCCGTACGGCGTCGGCGAACTCACGGCGCTGGCGGCGCGCACCGGCCTGCGTCTCGTGCTGCTACCCGGCGGCGCGGAGGCCGACCCCGCGCTCACCTCGCGCTCCACGGTCGCGGCGG
>DAIODI010000250.1:0-3145 GCA_036746875.1 Aestuariivirgaceae bacterium
AGCGATGGAGGTGAAGAAATCGGCCCCTAAAGTCAAGGGAATGCCGCGCCGCACAGATTTGCGTGCGGTCCACGGCGGGTGCAAAGGATCAGGGGCGGACCGTTCCGCCGAACACGCCTGCGGCCGTGTAACCGTCGCCGAATGCGTTCCACGTGCCGGCCACGCCCTGCGGCACGGAACCGGGAGCGGTGTTGTTCGGCCCGTTGATGAAGGCGCCGATGGCCCATGCGCCGTCGACCGTGGGTCCGCCGGAGGTGAGCACGCCGTTAAAGCCCGGCCCGTTGGGGCTTTCGATCGTGCCCGTGAGGGAAACACCGCCCGGGACGTGCGCGGTGTCGAAGTTGGTGATGCTCATGGACCCGGAGCGTTGGGCGAAGTTCCAGGTCATGCCGAAGTCGCCGGAGGCCTGGTACTGGGCGCCGTCGTTGTTCACGACGGCGTGGGCTGAACCCTCGTACGTGGCGACCCCCGTCGTCGGGAGCCGCGCTTCGGGCGTGCGCGTTCCCGCCACCCAGAAGCCCCGTCCGTCCGTCGTCTCCGAGATGTCCGTCGTTATGGTCGCGGTCCATCCGCCCCAGCGCAGGAACGAGCAGGTCGTGCAGATCGGCGTCGCGCTGACCCGCATTTCCGCCGTGCTCGGATCTTGTGCGGGGATTATGTTGGCGTTCTGGTCGTAGATCAGGAACCCGGTCGAGGTCGCCACCGACGGGTCGCCGGTTGGCCCCATCGTGATGTTGGCGCCGATCACGATGGATTCGTCGGGGACAAACTGCAGGTAGAGACGGGCCGCCTCGATCTTATCGCCCGAGAACGTCACCTCGCTTACCGGGTTGATGCTGGGGAAGTCCATGTCATCGATGAGCACGAGGCCCCCGACGAACATCTCCAAAGCACCCTCCGGCGGCCCGCCATCGTTGATGATCGCATTGGTGGCGATATCGGCGATGGGGTTGAGGAGGCCCGGAATGTCCTCCAGCGACAGCCCGTCGTCCATGGGCATGAGACCGCCGGTCTGCGGCTGTGTCTGCGGCGGGGTGGTGTCGACGGAGGCGACGTCGTAACGCTCCGCCTGGCCGCCGGTCGGCTTCTGCGGCGCGCCGCCCTGCTGGCCGCGCCGTCCGGCCAGCGCCTGCTGGATCAGGGTGATGTCGGAGGCTTCGGTCTTGCGGATGCGGCCGGCCGGATTGTCCTGACTGATCTCCAGAAGCCAGCCCTGCTGGAACAGCTTCTGGCAGCGGCCGCCATCGACGCAGAAATTGGCGGAGCGGCCGAACTCGAACATGATCTTGCCGGCGTTCGGACTACGGGCGTCAATGTTCACCACCGCGCCGCGGATGCCGATGGTGCCCTGCAGGGTGTTGATCTCCACCGCATTCGGGGCCTTGGAGATCTTGCCGCCGACGAAGCGCAGCACGCCCCTGGCGACCGTGGCGGTGATCTTGCCGGTCCCCGTCGAGGGATCGAACACGTAGCTGTCGATGACGAGATCGGCGCCCGGCCCCACCGTGAAGGTCGTTCCGTCCACGAACAAAACCTGCAACAGCCCGCCGGTTTCCGTGCGGATGCGCTCGTTGTGGTAGACCGGGTTACCCAGCACCAGCGTGCGCGCCGCCTGTCCGGGGGGCGTTCCCGTCACCTGCGGATTGACGGCGGCGGTGACGCCCACCTTCGCCGCAGCCGCTTCGGCCACGCTGGCCGTGGCGGCCATGAGCAGCGCCGCAAGCGAGGCGGCGAGGCGTGGGGCGAACATCCGGTGCGTCATGGCCTTGCCCCCTAGAAACGCGCCGCGAGACCGAGGAAGATCGTCCACGTCTCGAACTGCTGGAGTGGATAGTTGGAATCCTGGTTCTGGTACTGCACCTGCGGCGCCACGGCGAAGTGTTCGCTCACTGGCACGGTCAGCGAGCCGGTGACGGAGACGAAGTTGTCCCACTCCGCGTCGGCGGCGTTGATCGTGGGATCGGGCTCGTCGTAGTCGCGCCGGATGTAGAGCACGTTCGCGCCGACCGCCCAGTCGTCGGGGGCGAGCGCCGGCAGGGGCGAGCGGAACGTCTGCGTGGCGTTCGCCTCGAAGCCGAATTCCCAGCCGCTGTAGAAATCGGCGTCCACATCGTAGCGCGCCAGCCGCGCGCCGCCGGACACCACCAGATCGCTGGTCACCAGATAGCTGACCAGGCCCGAGGCGCGGATTTCATCGCCCGTGCGCCAGTCGTTGTAGGGCAGGTCGGAGGTGTTCTCATACCAGCGGTAACGGTATTCGAGCCTCGCGATGCCGCGGGTGCGCTCGTTGAACACGGTGCGCGCCGCGCTGCCGGCGCCGAGCGAGCCGAAGTAAACCTGCTGGCCCAGCACGGCGCCCCCCGTGATCGCATAGACACCGGCGAAAGTGTTCTCAATGTCGTACCGGGCGAGGTTGAACGTCGGCCCGGCGATCGCTTCTGCAAGCTGCGTGTTGAGGTCGGTGAGGTGGAAGTAGATCGCGGAGTAGGTGGAGAGGCCGAAATCGAACGTGTCGCCCTGGTTCTCAAGATCGAGGGAGTAGGCGAGCGAATTGCTCGACACGAAGCTCCAGTCGGATTGCGCCGTGAAATCGGTGTCGAGCACGAACGGCAGGCCGTTCAGGATGATGTCGCTGGTGGCGGTGGCGTTGTTGGCGTTGCTCTGCCAGCGGACGCCGGTGAGCGAATAGAAGCTGAGCGGGCTCGCGTCGCGGTTCGCCTCGATCGAACGCTGGAACACCTTCACCCGGTCCAGAACGTCCGCCGGCACGTCCGGCGCGGCGGCGACGGCGGCGAAATAGCTCTCCGCCGTGTCGTAGGCCCCGAGCCGGAAGTACAACACGCCGAGTTCAAGCTGGAGCCGGGCAAGGCCGGGGGCGAAGATCAGCATCCGTTCAAGGGTGGAGATCGCGCCCTCGAGATCGCCCGCATCGGCGGCCATGCGTGCGTACTCGAACGCCACGTCGAGATCGGCAGGGTTCGCCAGCATCTGCCGGAACAGCGCGTCGCGGCGGGCTTCTTCCGACGGCTGGGCGAGCGCCGACGGGGGAGGCGGCCGGCGGCCCGCGGCGGCGAAGGGGAAGGGTTTAGGGGCGGCCCGCCTGCCGGGGGGCACTACGCTGGGCCACCGACAGTGGGCGGTGCGG
>DAIODI010000251.1:0-3065 GCA_036746875.1 Aestuariivirgaceae bacterium
AGCGCCGCGCTCGCGCTGACGTCCGCTCCTTGGCGGGCGAGGGCGGTGGCCGGTCGTCGCTGGCCCTGCGGGGCCTGCGCGAGGTTGAGGCCGAAGCCGATGGCGAGCGTGACGCCGTGAGGGCCCTGCCCCAGCGTCTCGACGAGGATGCCCGATACCTTCTCGCCGGCGATCATCACGTCGTTCGGCCACTTCAGGCGCATCGCAGCGTGCGGCGCAAGGGTATGGACAGTATCCGCCATGGCGAGCGCCGCCACGAGGCTCGCCTGCGCCGCGACGGCGAGGGACGCCGGCAGCGTCACCAGCAACGTCGCGTGGAGGTTGCCGGGGGGCGAGATCCAGCCACGCCCGAGCCGGCCGCGCCCCGCCGTCTGCTCGCCGGCGGCGATCCACAACGGTCCGCGCTCGCCGGCGGCGGCGAGCCTGCGGGCCTCCTCGTTGGTGGAATCGAGGCTCTCCTGCCAAACCACGGGCGCGCCGCCGGCCGTCGCCTTGTCCTCGCCCATTCAGAACAACGAGACCGCAGCGGCCTGGGCGAGATAGAGCACCGGCTGGGCGAACAGGATGAACGCGAGCACGAACGCGCCCGAGACCAACGCCACGAGCCGCACCTCGCCGGGCGCCGGATCAAACGCTTCGGCGGGATCGTCGAAGTACATCACCTTGACGATGCGCAGGTAGTAGAACGCGCCGATCACGCTGGCGACGACGCCGACGATGGCGAGCGCCAGGAGGCCGGCCTTCACCGCCGCCATGAACACGTAGAACTTGGCGAAGAAGCCCGCGAGCGGCGGAATGCCGGCCAGCGAGAACATCAGCATGGCGAAGACGAAGGCGAGCGTCGCGTCGTTCCGGGCCAGTCCCGCAAGGTCGCTGACCCGCTCCACCGCAAGGCCACGGCGGCGCATGGCGATGACGCAGGCGAAAGCCCCCAGCGTGGCGATCATGTAGATCAGCATGTAGATCACCACCGAGCGCACCCCCTCGGTGTTGGCGGCGGCGAGCCCGACCAGCGCGTAGCCGACATTGCCGATGGAGGAGTAGGCGAGCAGCCGCTTGATGTTGTCCTGGCCGATGGCGGCGAACGCGCCGAGGCCCATCGAGGCGATGGAGATGAAAATCACCACCTGCTGCCACGTCGAAGCCGGGAACGGCTCGACCATCGCGCGCACGAACAGCGCCATGGCGGCGACCTTCGGGGCGGCGGCGAAGAACGCCGTCACCGGCGTCGGCGCGCCCTCGTAGACGTCGGGCGTCCACATGTGGAACGGAACCGCCGACACCTTGAACGCCAGCCCGGCGATGATGAACACGACGCCGAAGACGAGGCCGAGACCGGCGCCGTTCGCCTTGATGGCGGCGGCGATGTCGGAAAACACCACCGCGCCGGTGAAGCCGTAAACCAGCGACGCGCCGTAGAGCAGCATGCCGGACGACAGCGCGCCGAGAACGAAGTACTTGAGCCCGGCTTCCGAGGAGCGGGCGTCGTCGCGGTTGATGGCGGCCACGACATAAAGCGACAGCGCGGTGAGTTCGAGGCCGAGATAGAGCGAGATCAGGCTGTTGGCCGAGATCATCACCATCATGCCGACCGACGCCAGCAGGATGAGCACGTGGTACTCGAACCGTTCGATCCTCTCGACGCGCATGTAGTTGGACGACAGCACGATGGCGGCCGACGATCCGAACAGCATCAGCGCCTTCATGGTGCGCGCGAACGTGTCGGTGACGAACGAACCGCCGAACGCCACCGCCTTCTCGTGCGGCGCGAGAATGACGAGGATGGTGGCGAGGCCCAGCGCGCCGAGCGCCAGCAGGCCGGTGAGATCGGGCCCCTCGCCCTTGCGGAACACGCCGAACATCAGCAGCGCCATGGCCGCGAGGGCGAGAAAGATCTCGGGAAGCGCCGCGCCGACGCCGATTTCGCGGAGGATGTCGGTCATGTCGTTCCCCCTTACGGCGCTGCTGCGGTGGTGACGGCGGAGGCGGCGGCGATGGCCGACTGCACCTGTCCGGCGAGGCCGTCGACGGCCACCGACCCCAGATCGAGGATCGGGGCGGGATAGACGCCGAAGAAGATGGTGAGCACGAGCAGCGGCGTCAGCGTGACAAGCTCACGCCGGTCCAGATCGAGGATGTGCTTGAGCGACGGTTTGGTGAGTTCGCCAAACACCACGCGGCGGAACAGCCACAGCGCGTACCCGGCCGAGAAGATGACGCCGAACGCCGAGAAGAACGCCACCCACGTGTTGACCTGGAACGCGCCCAGCATGGTGAGGAACTCGCCGACGAAACCGGAGGTGCCGGGCAGCCCGGCGTTCGCCATGGTGAACACCATGAAGACGAGCGCATAGGCCGGCATCCGGTTCACCAGTCCGCCGTAGTCGTCGATCAGCCGGGTGTGCATACGGTCGTAGACGACGCCGACGCACAGGAACAGCGCGCCGGAGACAAGGCCGTGCGAAATCATCAGGAACAGCGCCCCGTCGAGGCCCTGCCTGGTGAAGGTGAAGATGCCCATGGTCACGAAGCCCATATGGGCGACGGACGAATAGGCGATCAGCTTCTTCATGTCCTCCTGCATCAGCGCCACCAGCGAGGTGTAGACGATGGCGATCACCGAGAGCGTGAACACCATCGGCGCGAACGCTTCCGAGGCGAGCGGGAACATCGGCAGCGAAAACCGCATGAAGCCATAGCCGCCCATCTTCAGGAGGATCGCCGCCAGGACGACGGACCCCGCCGTGGGCGCCTCGACGTGCGCGTCGGGCAGCCACGTGTGCACCGGCCACATCGGCATCTTGACGGCGAACGAGGCGAAGAAGGCGAGCCACAGCCAGGTCTGCATGGCCGCCGGGAAGGCGTCCGGCATGGCGAGCAGCTTCACGACATCGGTCGTGCCGGCGTGCCAGTACATCGCGATGATGGCGATGAGCATGAGCAGCGAGCCGAGCAGCGTGTAGAGGAAGAACTTGAACGCGGCGTAGACCCGGCGCGGACCGCCCCAGACGCCGATGATCAGGAACATCGGGATAAGGCCCGCCTCGAAGAACACGTAGAACAGC
>DAIODI010000252.1:0-3052 GCA_036746875.1 Aestuariivirgaceae bacterium
CCGAGGTCTGCATGATGGCGGCGGACACGATGGAGGCGCTGGGGCTGGAGCGCGGCCAATACGTGGTGAAGGTGAACAGCCGCAAGCTGCTCGACGGCTTCCTGGAGACGTTCCACATCCCGGCGGAGTCGCGCATGACGTGGCTGCGGGCGCTCGACAAGCTGGATCGCCTCGGCAAGGACGGCGTGGCGCTGTTGCTGGGACCCGGCCGCAAAGATGAGTCCGGCGACTTCACGCCCGGTGCGAAGCTCTCGACCGAACAGATCGAGGCGAGTATCGGCTTCGTCACCGCCACGGCGCTTGAGAAACGTTTCTTTTCGGGAAGCGCGGCGGGACAGGAAGGACTGGCCGAAATCGAAACCATGCGGGCGCTTTGCGTCGCCGCCGGATATGGCGAGGACCGCATCAAAATAGATAGTTCCGTCGTGCGTGGTCTCGAATACTTCACCGGCCCCGTGTTCGAGTGCGAACTGCTGATGGAGACCAAGGATGAGGATGGCCGAACCGTGCGCTTCGGCTCGGTCGGCGGCGGCGGGCGCTACGACGATCTCGTCGCCCGCTTCACCGGCCAGCAGGTGCCCGCCACCGGCTTCTCCATCGGCGTGTCGCGGCTCTATTCGGCCTTGAAGCTGGTTGGCAAGGCGCAGGAAACCGCCACCCTCGCCCCGGTCGTCGTGCTGGTGATGGATCGCGACCGGCAGGGCGACTACTGGCGCATGGTGCAGCAGCTTCGCGCAGCCGGCATCCGCGCCGAGATGTATGTCGGAACGGCCGGCCTCAAGGCGCAGATGAAATACGCCGACAAACGCGGCGCGCCGCTCGTCATCCTCCAGGGCGGCGACGAGAAGGCGCGCGGCGTGGTGCAGATCAAGGACCTGGCCGCCGGGGCGGAAGCCTCCGCCGGCATCGTCTCGCGCGAGGCGTGGCAGTCGGCGCGCGTGGCGCAGGTCGAAGTCCCCGAGGGCGATCTCGTCGCCGGGGTGCTCGCCGCGCTGGCCCGCATCGGCTCAGCTCCCTGATGCCAGGGCGGACGCCAGCCGAGCGCCGCGCGCTGGAGGCGGCGCGCGCCACCGTCACCGCGCTGTTCGAGGCGAACGGCTACACGCAGATCGAGCCTGAGGTGCTGCAACCCGCCGACGTGTTCCTCGACCGGTCGGGCGAGGACATCCGCGCCCGGACCTATGTGTTCACCGACCTTTCGGGCGCGGAGCTGTGCCTGCGCCCGGACCTCACCGTGCCGACCTGCCGCTATCACCTTTCCCACCACGCCGATCCGCGCACCGAGGCGCGCTATTCCTACGCCGGCCCGGCCTTCCGCTACGATCCCACCGGCGCGGAGCCGCGCGAGTTCGACCAGGCGGGGATCGAATGGTTCGGCGCGCCCGACGCCGAGGCGGCCGACGCGGATGTGTTCGCCACCGCCATCGCCGCTCTTCGGGCGGCGGGGCTCCACGACGTGACCGTGCAGACCGGCGACCTGGCGTTGTTCGAGGCGCTGCTCGATTCGCTGGCGATCCCCGACCGCTGGCGGCGGCGGCTGAAGCGCCAGTTCTGGCGGCCGCGCGCCTTCCGGCTCATGCTCGACGTGCTCACGGGGCGCGCCCCGCGCCCGCGCGCCGCCCACGCGCCGCTGGTGGAGGCGCTGGCCGGCCTCGATCCCGCCGCCGTCGAGGCCGCCGTGGAAACCGCACTGCGGGAGAAATCGCTCGACCTCATCGGCGGGCGGTCGCTTCAGGAGATCGCCGCGCGGCTGCACGAGCAGGCGCAGGATCTGGTGGAGACGCCGATCGCCGGGCGCGACCGGGCGCTGATCGACGCCTATCTCGCGGTGCGCGGCGCGCCCGCCGAGGTGCTCGCCCCGTTGCAGGCGCTGGCGGCCGAGGTGGGCGGCGCAATGCCCGCCGCCGTGGCGCGGTTCGCAAGGCGCTCGGCGCTCATCGCCGAGCGGCTGCCGAAGCTCACCGCGCTCACGTTCGCCACCGTGTTCGGCCGCAGCCTCGAATACTACACCGGCTTCGTGTTCCAGGTGGAGGCGCGCGGGCCGGGCTTCAGCGTGGCGGGCGGCGGACGCTACGACAGCATGCTCTCCGACATCGGCTCGCCGTGGCCGGTGCCCTCCGTCGGCTGCGCCATCCACACCGAACGGCTCGTGGCGGCGCTGAAGGGGGCGGCGTGATGGACCGGCCGCTGCGGATCGGCCTGCCCTCCAAGGGGCGGCTCATGGAGGGGGCGCTGGCGGTGTTCGCCCGCGCCGGCCTTGAGGTGGAGCGCGGCGTGAGCGCGCGCGGCTACTCAGGTGCGGTGCGCGGGCGCGACGATCTCGAGGTGGCGTTCGTTTCGGCTTCCGAGATCGCCGGGCAACTGCGCTCCGGAGCCATCGACATCGGCGTGACCGGCGAGGACCTGCTGCACGAGGCGGCGGGGGGAACGGCGGGCGTCGAGGTGGCGCTCAGGCTCGGCTTCGGGCGCGCCGACGTGGTGGTGGCCGCGCCGGAATGCTGGCTCGACGTTTCCACCATGGCCGACCTCGACGAGGTCTGCTCGTCGTTCTACGCGCTGCACGGGCGCAGGCTTCGGGTGGCGACGAAGTACGGCCACCTCACCCGGCGCTGGTTTGCGGAGAAGGGCGTGACCGGCTACCGCATCGCCGAGAGCCTTGGCGCGACCGAAGGCGCGCCGGCGGCGGGGACGGCGGAGGTGATCGTGGACATCACCACCACCGGCTCCACGCTTCGCGCCAACCGGCTGAAGGTGCTGGACGACGGGCTGATCCTCGCCTCCGAGGCGGTGCTGGCGGCGCGCGACGAGATCGCCCGCGCTCCCGTTGTCGCCGCCCTCGCCCGGCGGCTCGAGCCGGTGCTGTAGCGCATGTTCCGATCAGGTGGCCGCCACTTGGCGGGATGATGCATCCGGCGATGCAAGCCCGAACGCTGCGCGCTTCCCGCGCCGGCTTGGCTTTTCTTGCGAGCGCTGAAATCAGCAGAAATGCCTGATCTAATTGGCGCACCGGGGAAGATTCGAACTCCCGACCCCCAGATTCGTAGTCTGGTGC
>DAIODI010000253.1:0-1707 GCA_036746875.1 Aestuariivirgaceae bacterium
GCAACTGCGATGATCTACGAACGATTGCGCCCCTCGCTGTTCCACAAGTATCAGAATGTCCAGCGCATTGCCCGCAGGAAGTCGCCAAGCTGGACGGTTCTATCAACGCCGTGACGGCGTGATTTTGGCGCGCTTTCGACGGCAGTGATGCGTTTTCGATATTCGCGCCGTGATTGCATCGCGCCTGGACCAGGCGATTTCCGGCGCTTTTGTCTGTTGGCGGCGTATTTTGCTACGCCGTGGCCATACTGTTCAGGCAGATCAGGCGTTTGATGTTGTAGACGAGGTTGGCCATGCCGATTTTCGTTGTCGCCCTGGCGATCCCGATGGTCCGCACGAACAGTCCCATGTGGGATTTCTGCTGGGCGAAGACATGCTCGACGCAGGACCGCACCTTCGACTTCTCGGCATTGGCCCGGCGGGTCCTCTCCGGCATCGGCCTGCCCGGCGGCTTCTTGCGGTGGATCCGGCTGACGAAGCCGTTGCTGGCCAGGTGCTCCTCGTTGGCGCCTGACCGATAGGCGCTGTCGGCCCAAACGGCCGAGGCGGTGTTGGTCTTGTCGAGCAGCCCCTGGCGCAGCCGCGCGCCCTCGTAGGCAGCAGCATCCGTCACCATCCAGGTCCGGATCAACCCGAAGGCACGGTCGATGCCGATGTGGTTCTGGTAGCCGAAGCTGGGGATGGCGATGTCGACCGGCGGCTTGGTCCCATCCGGGCGCTCCTTCGCCTTCGAGAACTTCACGGTCCAGCGGGCATCGCGGTCTTTCTGCCGGAGCTTTCCGGGGCGGGCCTTCCAGGCCTCGGGGATGAGGCCCGCCTTGAGCGCCTTCTTCTCGTCGTCGGTGTTGCGCTGCTTCGGCGCGGCCACGAGGCTCGCGTCGATGATCTGCCCCGACATGGCGATGAAGCCGGCCGCCCTCAGTTCTGCGTCGAACCGCTCGAACAGTCCCTTGATGGCTCCCGCCTTGGTGAGCTTCTCGCGGAAGAGCCAGATCGTGCGCGCGTCGGGCACCCGGTCCGACAGGCCCAGGCCAAGGAACCGCATGAAGGACAGGCGATCGTTGATGAAAAACTCGGTGCGCTCGTCAGAGAGCGTGTTGGCGGCCTGGATGACCAGCACCTTGAACATCAGGACGGGGTCGAATGGGGGGCGACCGCCCTGCGGGCCTGACCGATAGCCGAGAGCAGCATCCAGCTCGGCCCTGAAGATCTCGAAGTCCACGGCGCTCCGAAAAGCCTCGAGCTGGTCACCCAGATCGCTGAGGCGCCGAAGCCGATCATCGACATCGAAGAAGCCCGGTTCGCCTCGCATCGATCCCCTCCGCCAACCCGCAAAGTGAATCACGAAGCCGCTCAAAGCGCGAGGTTTTTAGAACCGTCCAACTGGCGCAAGCCGGCCGGCCGTGCGAGCGGCGCAGCGACGGCCTCGCCCGCCAGCCGCTAACCGCAAGCAAACCTGCCCGGTTCCACCCATGAACGCCCCCGGCGCATAAACCTCCGGCGCCGACACCCCCGCCGCAGCAAGCGCCGCTCCCCTGCGCGCCGTCGGGATGCTCGACGACATTCGCATCCCCATGCCCGACGGCGTGGACCTCGCCGCCCGCATCTGGCGCCCCGTGGACGCCGCCGCCGAAACGGCGCGCCGCACATTCGAGGAAGGCCAGAGTGCGGCGGGCCTGCCCACGGTCACCCTCGACCTCGACGCCG
>DAIODI010000253.1:1807-3043 GCA_036746875.1 Aestuariivirgaceae bacterium
GGGCGGCGGTCACGGCGCCCGCCCGCAGCGTGGCGAGGCCATGGATGGCGCTCCAGGCAAACAGCGCATCGCGCTCGCCGGGTGGCTCTGCGATGACGCCGGTCCGGTACAGGTCTTCCAATGCGACTGGCAGGTAGTTGTAGGTGGCGGTGCGGTCATCAGCCACAGCACCTGACCGGTAGCCCGCGGCGTGAATGCCGAACATCAGCCGCCACAGGGCGGGCTCGGCATCGGCAAACCTGAGATAGGCCTCGCCCAGGCGCATCAGGCGGGAGCGCGCTTCCGCGGCATCAGCCGCCGGAATCGCCGGGTTGAAAACCCCGGTGAAATAGGTTTCGAGGCGGCGGAAACCGACATCTGCCAGCGCATTGAGCAAGGCCTCGCGGCTGTCGAAATGCCGGTACACGGCGGGCGCGCTGACGCCCACGGCGCCCGCCAGCTGGCGCAGCGAAAGAGTTTCGATGTCAGGCGCGGCCAGCGCGGCCGCGATCAGGGCGCGGCGCAGATCGCCATGGTGGAATCGGCGAGAAGCAGGCTTGTTCATCCCGTTAATGTTAACACTGTTGACATTCTTTGCAAGATGGACGATATTAACATCGTTAACTTGTCTGAGAGACTCTCCCCGGAGACCATGGCCATGACTGAAGCCATCCTGTTGCCAAGCCGCCGCCTGGTCGACACCGCAATCGGCCGGCTTGCCGTGCGCGATACCGGCGAGGCGCCCGCCGCAGGCGAAATCCTCGTGCTGTGGCCGTCGATCATGGCGAACTACACGATTTACCGGGCCCAGATCGCCGCGTGGACCGGCCGTCACCGCCTCGTCGTCATCGACGCGCCGGGCCACGGCGACAGCGGCCCGGCACCCGGGCCTTTCAGGATGGCCGATTGCGGCCGCGCGCTCGCCCAAGTTCTTGACGCGCTGGCAATAACCCAGCCGGTGGTGGTCGTCGGAACCTCGCTGGGCGGCCTGGTGGCTGGCGAGTTCGCGCTCGCCTATCCCGGGCGCACCCGCGCGCTGGTCATGCTCAACACGCCGGTCAATGCGCCCGCGCGCGGCTTTGGCGACCGGTTCGTCGCCTGGGGCGCGCGGCGGCTCAACCGCACCGGAATGTTTGTCAATGGCGCGGCAAAATCTTTCTTCCTGCCAGCAACCATCGCCGCCGGCGGCCCGGTTCTTGACGATTTCCGCCGCCATCTGCGCAAGGCCGATGGTGCAGGCCTCGCCCGCACCGTGCG
>DAIODI010000254.1:0-3001 GCA_036746875.1 Aestuariivirgaceae bacterium
GTTCTCTTTCTTGTTTTTGTGGTGTTTTTCCTGTCTGCTCTATCCCCTCTTTTCTTCTTTTCTCCCCCCCCGGCCGTTGTTGCGCGCGGTGGCGATGCAGGACTTCACCGAGGAGGGATTGGCGGCGTCGAACAGCATATGGTCGATGACGTTGGCCGCCGTGAACTCGCCGCCGTGGCGGGCGAGGTAGCTGCCCTCGCAGCCGCAGCTTTGCAGCGTCGAGCGCCACTCGTCGAGGTGGCCTTCGGTGGCGCGCGGCATGAGCGAGATGCGGTAGCCGACCTCAAGCAGGCGGGCCATGTTCTCCGCCCGCTCGACATAGCGCGACATCCAGTAGAGCGAGGCGGCGGTGCGGCCGAGCAGCATCAGTCCTCCAGCACCCAGGTGTCCTTGGTGCCGCCGCCCTGGCTGGAGTTGACCACCAGCGAGCCGGCCTTCAGCGCCACGCGGGTGAAGCCGCCGCGGGTGATCCGCACCCGCTCGCCGGTGAGAACGAACGGCCGGAGGTCGACGTGGCGGCCGGCGATGCCGCCGGGCGTCAGGGTGGGCGCGGTGGAAAGCGCCAGCGTCGGCTGGGCGATGTAGTTGGCGGGGTTGGTCTGAAGCCGGCGGCGGAACTCGGCGATCTGCGATCTGGTGGAGGTGGGGCCGACCAGCATCCCGTAGCCGCCCGACCCATGCACCTCCTTGACCACCAGTTCGGGCAGGCGGTCGAGGACATGGGCCAGCTCCTTCGGGTCGGCGCATCGCCAGGTGGGGACGTTGGACAGCATCGGCGTCTCGCCGGTGTAGAAGCGGATGATCTCCGGCATGTAGGCGTAGACCGCCTTGTCGTCGGCGATGCCGGCGCCCGGCGCGTTGACCAGCGTGACGCGGCCGGCGCGGTAGACGTCGAACAGTCCGGGAACGCCGAGCGCCGAGTCGGGCCGGAAGGTGAGCGGATCGAGGAACGCGTCGTCGATCCGGCGGTAGATCACGTCCACCCGTTTCGGCGCCTGGGTGGTGCGCATCCAGCACCAGCCGTCGGCGACGAACAGGTCGGAGCCCTCGCACAGCTCCACGCCCATCTCGTCGGCGAGGAAGGCGTGCTCGTAGAAGGCGGAGTTATGGATGCCGGGGGTGAGCACCACGATCACCGGCGCCGCCGGCGCGCCCGGCGGCGCGACCGACTTCAGCGTCTTGCGAAGGAGTTGCGGGTAGTTCTCGATCGGCGCGACGCGGTGGCGGGCGAACAGTTCCGGGAACAGGAACATCATCGCCTCGCGGTCCTCGAGCATGTAGGAGACGCCCGACGGCGTGCGGCAATTGTCCTCGAGCACATAGCACCCGCTCTCGCCGACGCGCACGATATCGACGCCGATGACGTGCGCGTAAACGCCGCGCGGCGGCGTGAACCCCATCATCTCCGGCACGAACGCGCTGTTGGCGAGGATGAGGTTCGCCGGCACGATCCCGGCGCGCAGGATCTCCTGCCGGTGGTAGACGTCGTGGATGAAGGCGTTGATGGCGCGCACGCGCTGTTCGATGCCGGTGGCGAGGCGGCGCCATTCGGCTGCGGAGAAGATGCGCGGGATGACGTCGAACGGGATCAGCCGCTCGTTGGCCTCCTGGCCGCCGTAGACGGCGAAGGTGACGCCGTTGCGGCGGAACAGCCGCTCGGCCTCGCGGTGACTGCGTTTCAGCTCGGCCCCAGGCGTCGCCTTCAGCCATTGATCGAGAAGGCGGTAGGGCGGGCGCACCTCGCCGCCAAGGCCCAGCATCTCGTCGAACGCCGCCGCCATCGCGCTCCCCCCTTTCGCGGCCGCAGTTTGCGCAACCGTTCCGGCGGTTGCCAAGCGCAAAACGGCGGCTGGCGAGGCCGCTGCCCGGCAATGAGGCAAGACGCCCGTCCCGCAGGCGGCGCCTGGCGCGGGGTTGGGCGCAGCAGGGCGGGCGCGGGCGCGCGGCGGTTGCTCGACCTGGCGCTGGCGAGGCCGCAAAGGGCTTTCGGCCGGCCGCCTCGATCAGCGGTTCGCGTCCGGTCTCGCCCAAAGCTCCGTCAGCTTCACGCAGACGCGCGCCGCCGCCTGCATGTCCTGGAGCGAAATCCATTCCAGCGGCCCATGGATCTCCTGCATGCCCGTGAAGATATTGGGCGCGGGCACGCCCAACTCGGTGAGGCGCGAGCCGTCGGTGCCGCCACGGATGACGTTGGTGAACGGCTCCACGCCGCCGGCGCGGCCGGCCTCGCGCGCGATCTCGACCGGCGTCATGTCGGCTTCCAGCCAGTAGCGCATGTTGCGGTACTGTTCGGTGATCGTGCAGGTGATCTTCGCCCGCGGCTCGGTGGCGGCGACCGCCGCGCACACCGCCTTCAGCATCTCGCCCCGCGCGTGCAGGCCCTCGCGCTCGAAATCGCGCAGGATGATCGTCATCTCGGCCGCCGCCGACCCTCCGGACGCGTTGGTGACGTGCCAGAACCCCTCGCGGCCTTCGGTGGTCTCGGGCGTCTGGGTGGCCTGCGGCAGGGTGTCGATGATCTTCGCCAGAAGGTGCAGCGCGTTGACGAGCTTCCCCTTGGCCCAGCCGGGATGCACCGAGACGCCTTCGACCCGCACCGTCGCCTGGTCGGCCGAGAAGGTTTCGTAGACGATCTCGCCCTTTTGCGCGCCGTCGAGCGTGTAGGCGACGTCTGCGGCGAGGTCGCGCGGCAGGTCCCGGTGCACGCCGCGGCCGATCTCCTCGTCCGGCGTGAAGCACAGGCGGATCTTGCCGTGGGCGACGCCGGGGTTCGCCAGAAGATGGCGCGCGACGGTCATGACGATCGCGACGCCGGCCTTGTCGTCGGCGCCCAAAAGCGTCGTGCCGCTCGCCGTCACGATGTCCTCGCCCAGCTTTCCGGCAAGGTAGGGAAACTTCGCGCCCGAGAGCACCTGCGAAGCGTCATCGGGCAGCACGATGTCGTGGCCACCCCAGGTGCGATGGACGAGAGGCTTCACCGAAAAGCCGTTGAACTGCTGCG
>DAIODI010000255.1:0-2970 GCA_036746875.1 Aestuariivirgaceae bacterium
TCGGCGAGCATCGCGTTCACCCGAAAATCCTTCGGCGTGTAGACGCGCGCCACACCAAGCTGGCGCAACACGTGCCGGTCTTCCTCGGGGATGATACCGCCGACGATCAGCGGCACGTGGTCGAGGCCAGCCGCGCGCAGGCCCCGCACCACGTCGCGGACGAGCTGCACGTGGCTTCCCGACAAGATCGACAGGCCGACGGCGTCGACCGCATGCCGTGCCGCCGCCTCGACGATCTCCGCAGGCGTGAGGCGGATACCCTGGTAGATCACCTCATAACCGGCCTCGCTGGCGCGCACGGAGATCTGTTCCGCGCCGTTCGAATGGCCGTCGAGCCCGGGCTTGCCGACGAGCAGCCTCGGCGCCCGGTTCAGCCGCCCGGCGAGGGCCGACACCAGCGCGCGGACCTCCTCGGTCTCCGTGCTGTCGACGACGATGACCGTTCCGACGCCGGTCGGCGCGCGATACTGGCCGAACACCTCGCGCAAAGCCCCGCCCCACTCGCCGGTGGTGACGCCAGCTTCAGCGCAGGCGATCGACGGCTCCATGATGTTGCGCCCTTCGCGCGCCGCCTGCTTCAATTCCTGAAGCGCCGTCCTGACGGCGGCGGCGTCACGCTTCGCCCGCCATGCCTTCAACCGTTCGATCTGCTCCTGTTCGACGTGTTCGGGAACGGTGATGATCGATTTCCCCTCGCCCGAGGACAGCGGAGAGGGTTCAGTCTCGGTGAAGCCGTTGACGCCGACAACGATCTCTCGTCCGGTCTCGATGGCCTTCAGCCGCGCGGTGTTGGCCAGCACCAGTTCGGCCTTCATGTAGCCGCTCTCGATCGCCGCAATCGCGCCGCCCATGGCCTCGATGCGCTGCAGTTCGGCGCGCGCCTGCGCCTTCAGGGCCTCCACCTTGCGCCCGATCACGACGGAGCCGTCGAAGATATCGTCGTGTTCGAGCAGGTCGGTTTCGAAGGCGACGATCTGCTGCATCCTCAGCGACCACTGCTGATCCCAGGGGCGGGGCAGCCCCATCGCCTCGTTCCACGCCGGCAGTTGCACGGCCCGGGCGCGGGCGTTCTTCGACAGCACCACCGCCATCATCTCGATGAGGATGCGGTAGACGTTATTCTCCGGCTGCTGTTCGGTGAGGCCGAGGGAATTGACTTGGACGCCATAGCGGAACCGGCGCAGCTTCTCGTCGGTCACGCCGTAGCGGTCGCGGGTGATCTCGTCCCAGAGTTCGGCGAACGCGCGCATCTTGGCGAGCTCGGTGATGAACTTGATCCCGGCGTTGACGAAGAAGCTGATGCGGCCGACGACGTCGGGAAACTCGGCCTCGGACACCTCGCCCGACGCGCGGACCGCGTCGAGAACGGCGATGGCGGTGGCGAGCGCGAACGACAGCTCCTGCACCGGCCGGGCGCCGGCTTCCTGCAAATGGTAGGAGCAGACGTTCATCGGGTTCCACTTCGGCAGCGCCCGGGTGGACCAGGTGACGGTGTCGGTGATGAGTTTCAGCGACGGCTTCGGCGGGAAGATATAGGTGCCGCGCGACAGGTACTCCTTGACGATGTCGTTCTGGGTCGTCCCCTGGAGCTTGTCCGGCGGCGCGCCCTGCTCCTTCGCCAGCGCCACGTAGAGCGCCAGAAGCCACGCCGCCGTGGCGTTGATCGTCATCGAGGTGTTCATCTCGGCGAGCGGCAGGCCGTCGAACAGGGTTCGCATGTCGCCAAGGTGGGAGATCGGCACGCCCACCTTGCCGACCTCGCCCCGGGCAAGCTCGTGGTCGCTGTCATAGCCGGTCTGGGTCGGCAGATCGAAGGCGACGGAAAGACCGGTCTGACCCTTGGCGAGGTTGGTTCGGTACAGCCGGTTGCTGTCGGCCGCCGTCGAATGCCCGGCATAGGTGCGGAAAATCCACGGACGCTCGCGCTTCGTGCTGTCGCCGGACATCATGGCCTCACCCGTTGTCTGCGGTGCGAAGATCGAAGCATGAGCCGATGCTGCAGGGCAACAGTCTCGTTTCGCGGCGCAGCCTCAGGTGGCGCGGCGGCTGAGGAAGATGATGAGCAGGCCGCACAGGATCATCCCGGCGTTGGCGACGATCGCCGCCATCGCAACGCTGTCGAAGCCGCGAAAGCCCGCTGCGTCGTAGAAGAAAATGGCGGTGATGCCGGCTGCGAACAGCGCCAGGAAGTGCAGGATGCCGTTGAACCATGTGGGGTGCCGAACGAAGAAGCTGAGGATCATGGCCCCGGTAGCGCTTAGAATCAGGGTGACGAGACGGGCCTCGACGGGAAGCGCGGACAGATCCGGCAGCGTCCAGTATGGGGAAGCGAATATCGCTCGCAAAAGGTCGAACATGTTGACCGCGTGTGATCGGCGAGGCCTGTGCTGGGCCGGTCGCCGGAGGGGTGGACCGCTTGCAGGAAAAGTCTGTCATATGGGCGCAGACGTCGCAAGGACAGGTTAAGGTTCACCGCGCCGGCGGCCGCCTTGGCGGAAGACGCTCAGGCCGATTTATTGCATTGCAAAATGCTCCCGCCCGTTTAACGTCACCTGACGGACAAGATAATCCGAGGTCAGGACCCGATGGCGAGCGTCGCAGCCACAGCCCCTGTCGCAGCCAATGCGAACACGACCCTGAAGGATCTCTACGAGATCGGCGAGATCCCGCCGCTCGGTCACGTCCCGGCGAGAATGTACGCCTGGACCATCCGCCGGGAGCGCCACGGATCGCCGGATTCGGCCATGCAGGTTGAGGTCGTTCCAACCTGGAGCATCGGCGAGGACGAGGTGCTCGTGCTGGTGATGGCGGGCGGCGTCAACTACAACGGCATTTGGGCGGCGCTCGGCCAGCCGATCTCGCCCTTCGACGGCCACAAGCAGCCCTTCCACATCGCCGGTTCGGACGCGTCCGGCATCGTCTGGGCGGTCGGCGCCAAGGTGAGGCGCTGGAAGGTCGGCGACGAGGTCG
>DAIODI010000256.1:0-2926 GCA_036746875.1 Aestuariivirgaceae bacterium
GTCGCGGGACGGATTGAGCGTGCTGGTTTGAGCCATTGGTCCTCGTCTCTTTCAAAGGGGTTGGCCCGGCGGCAATGCCCGCGGGTCTTCCCGTGACGCACCCGATGCGGCGCTGGCACGGGCCGAAGATCATCCCCCGCCGGTCCGGCCTGCCTCTCCAGGCGGGAGGACGGTTGGCCGGGCAAACCGGGGACACATGGCGATGTAGCGGCTTTCAGGAAGCTGCGACGCCGCGCGGCTTGTGGCTCTCGACGATGCCGAGGGCCGCCTGGAAAGCGGCCTCTATATCCAACTCCGTGGTGTCGAGCAAGCGCGCGCCCTCGGCCGGGCGCATCGGGGCCACGTCGCGGCCCGCATCGCGCGCGTCGCGGCGGCGGATGTCGGCGAGAACCTCCTCGAACGGCGTCAGCCGCCCGTGCGCCTCAAGCTCCAGATGGCGGCGCCGGGCGCGCACCTGCGGCGATGCGGTGACGTAAAGCTTCACCGACGCCCCGGGGCAAACCACCGTGCCGATGTCGCGCCCGTCGAGCACGGCTCCGCCGGGGGTCGCCGCGAACGCCCGCTGGTGGTCGAGAAGCGCCGCCCGCACCGCCGGGATCGCCGCCACGATCGAGGCCAGCTCGCCGGCCGGGGCGGTGCGCAGTTCGGCCTCCTCGAAGCCGGAAAGATCAAGCGCTCGCGCCGCCGCCGCTGCGGCCGCCGGGTCGGACGGGTCGTCGCCGGCGCGCCGCGCCGCAAGCCCGACGGCGCGGTAGAGAAGCCCGGTGTCGAGATGCGGCAGGCCGTAGTGCCTTGCCAGCCGCTTCGCCAGCGTTCCCTTGCCGGACGCCGCGGGTCCGTCGACGGCGATGATCATGCGGCCGCTCCGGGGGCCAGTTCGGCGCCGAGATCGCCCATGAAGTCCTCGAAGCCGGGGAAGCTGGTGGCGATCATTGCGGCGTCGTCCACGGTCACCGGGTTTTGCGCCGCAAGGCCCATGACGAGGAACGACATGGCGATGCGATGGTCCATGTGGGTGGCGACGCGCCCGCCTCCCTCGACCTTGCCGCCCGTCACCTCGAGCCAGTCCTCGCCGGTGCGGTGCGCGACGCGGTTGGCGGCCAGCCCGGCCGCGACGGCGGCCAGCCGGTCGCTTTCCTTCACGCGCAGTTCGTGCAGCCCTTCCATGCGGGTGGTTCCGCTGGCGAACGCGGCGGCGACGGCGAGGACGGGGTACTCGTCGATCATCGAGGGCGCGCGGGCGGCCGGCACCGTGACGCTGCGCAGCGCGCTCGACCTTGCGGTGACGTCGCCCACGCGCTCGCCGCCGGCGGTGCGCTCGCTGGCGATCGAGATGTCGGCGCCCATCTCGATGAGCGTGGCGATCAGCCCGGTGCGGGTCGGGTTGAGCAGGACGTTCTCCACCGTCACCGACGATCCCGGCGTGACCAGCGCGGCGACGATGGCGAAGGCGGCGGAGCTCGGGTCGCCCGGCACCGTGACGTCCTGCGCCGAAAGCTCGCGCTCGCCGGCGACGACGATGTGGCGCTCGCCGTCCCTGTCCTCGACGCGGATGGCGGCCCCGAACCCGGCGAGCATGCGCTCGGTGTGGTCGCGCGTCGCCACGGCTTCGATCACGGTGGTTTCTCCGGGCGCGTTGAGGCCGGCGAGAAGCACCGCCGATTTGACCTGCGCGGAAGCAACGGGCAGGCGATAGACGATGGGAACGGGATGGCGTGCGCCATGCACCGTCATGGGCAGCCGGCCGCCTTCGGCGGTGTCGAAGCGGGCCCCCATCCGCGACAGCGGCGCGGTGACGCGGCCCATGGGCCGCTTTCTCAGCGAGGCGTCGCCGGTGAACACGGCGTCGATCGGCGTGGTGGCGACGAGCCCGGCGGTGAGCCGTGCGCCGGTGCCGGAGTTGCCGAAGTCGAGCGCGCGGGCGGGCGCGGAGAACCCGCCGACGCCGACCCCGGTGACATGCCACGACCCGTCCCGCCAGCGTTCGACCTGCGCGCCGAGCGCCGCCATGGCCTTCGCCGTGTGGATCACGTCCTCGGCCTCGAGCAGGCCGGTGATGCGGCTTTCCCCGATCGCCATCGCCGAAAACATCAGCGCCCGGTGGGAGATCGACTTGTCGCCCGGAACTGTGGCGACGCCCTTGAGGCCGCGCGAGGGGCGGCCCGCAAGCGGCCTTGGCTGATGCTCGTTGGCGGCCATCGTTCCTCCCCCGGATTGCCAGCGCGCCGTGGGGTAGCACGGGCGCTCGACGGCTGTCACCACCGCCGAGCCTTAGGTTTTGACAGCGCCCGTTGGAAGTGGCATGGGATCGCGCCTCAAGCCCGAAACCAGAAGGATTGCACCGCCTTGGTCAGCGCCGAACTTGGAACCAAGCGGACGTGCCCGAGTTGCGCCGCCCGCTTCTACGACCTGCTGAAAAACCCGATCGTCTGCCCCAGGTGCGGCGTGTCGTTCGTGGCCGAGGCGCTGCTGCCGTCGAAGGGCGAGCAGCCGGTCGCGGTGCACAAGGTGCGCGAGCCCGTGCCGGTCGCCGAGGAGGCCGAGGTTGGCGACGTCGAGCTGGTCAGCCTTGAAGACGTCGACGAGGGCGGCGACGAGGAGGGCGAGGACGTCGAAATCGGCGGCGGCGAGATCGGCGGCGACGAGGTTTTCCTCGAGGAGGAAGAAGAGGAAGGCAACGTCTCCGGAATCATCGGCGGCGGCAAGGGCGCGGGCGAGGAAGAGCCCTGACCGGCGAGGGCGCGGGCCGGAAGTTTTGCTTGATTGTCGTGTGAGCCGGACCTATGGTCCGGCCGCCTCGCGAAAGGGCGTCCGCCCGTATGCGCGAGTTTCCCAAATCCGTTGCGTGACGGGGCCATAGCTCAGTTGGGAGAGCGCTTGAATGGCATTCAAGAGGTCGGCGGTTCGATTCCGCCTGGCTCCACCA
>DAIODI010000257.1:0-2859 GCA_036746875.1 Aestuariivirgaceae bacterium
CGCATCACCGACGGCAGCGCTGCGGCCGCGAGGTCGGCCCTGGCGACCAGGCGCCAGTCGCCGCCTGACGGCAGCGCCGCAACGGCGGCGGCGGCGCGATAGACGGCGAGCGTCAAATGGAAGTGCGTAAACGTGTGCTCCACCGGTTCCGGCAGCTGGCGCCATGACGCCGTGACCGGCGGCGGCACGGCTTCGGGCGCGGCGGTCCAGGGCCCGCCCGGCACCTCCAGCATCCCGCCGAGCAGGCCCTTCTCCGGCCGCCGCCGCAACAGCACGCGGCCCTCGCCATCCTCCACCCAGTAGACCGCGCCATACCGCCGGGGCCGCTCCGCTTTCGCCGCCTTCACCGGAAACCGCAGCGGGTCTCCGCCGGTCCGTCCGCGGCAGTCGTCCGAAACCGGGCAGGCGAGGCAGGCGGCGTTGCGCGGCGCGCAGATCGTGGCGCCCAGGTCCATCAGCGCCTGCGCGAAGTCGCCGGCCCGGCGGGCGGGAACCAGCGCCGCGGCCTGCGCCCGGATCTCGTCTTTCGCCTTCGGCATCGGCGTGGCGATGGCGCGATGGCGGGCGATCACCCGCTCGACGTTGCCGTCCACGGCCGCGACCGGGACATCGAAGGCGATGGCCGCCACCGCCGCCGCCGTGTAGGGGCCGACGCCGGGCAGCGCCGCCAATCCCGCCGCCGTCGCCGGAAACACCCCGGCGTGGTCCGCCGCCACGGCCCTGGCGCAGGCGTGGAGGTTGCGGGCGCGGGCGTAGTAGCCAAGCCCCGCCCATTCGGCGAGAACATCGTCGAGGGGGGCGGCGGCGAGCGCCTCCACCGTCGGCCAGCGGGCAAGGAAGCGCTCAAACCGCGGGCCGACCGCCGCCACGGTGGTCTGTTGCAGCATCACCTCCGACAGCCAGACCCGGTAGGGGTCGGGCCGCTCGCCGGATTGCGCGCGCCACGGCAGCCGCCGCCGGTTCCGGTCGTACCAGGCGAGAAGGCGGCTGGAGAAACGGGCGTGGGGGCTCGAAACCATGGCCGATCCATGCGATATCCGCTCGCCAGCCTCAAGCGCCGCCGACGCACTCCATGGACCGCCTCGACAAACACGCCCGCGGCCTGTTCCGCCCCGCCTTCGAGCGGTACGGCCAGGCGTGGGCCGACCTCTTGCGGCAGTGGCCGGCGGTGGCGGGCGAGGAGCTGGCCCGCATCAGCCGCCCGGAGCGGTTGTCGAAGTCCACCCGCAACGGCGAAACCGTCACCCGGCTGGTGGTGCGCTGTTCTCCCGGCGCGGCGCTCCTCGTCGAGCACGACCAGACCCGCATCGTGGAGCGCATCAACGTCGTCTACGGCTTCCGGTTCGTGGACGCGCTCAAGGTGGTGGCGGGCGACCTTTCGGCAAGCGGCGCCGCGCCGCCGGCGCCGCCACAGAATCACCCCAACGACGCCCTAGCGCTGAAAGTGCGGCTGCGCTCGATCGGCGACGACCGCCTGCGTGAGGCGCTGCTGCGGCTTGGCCAGGAGGTGCTGGCGCGCTCCGGACGCGGCGGCAAACCGCGGTCCTGAACAATTGCGCCCGGTCGTCCGGCCGGGGGTGTTCTCCACAAGGGAGCGCGCCCCGGTTCTTTTCTCCACCCCCAACATCTAGTAGGTTCTGATCCATGGACACGCCAAATCGCCGATCTCTCCTGCTGGCGGCCGCCGGGAGCGCCGCCTTCGCCATGGCCGCCGCTCTTCCTCGAGCCGCCTTCGCCGCCGAGCCCGACCTCTCGACGCTTGGCGAGGCCCCGGCCATCGGCGAAATGGCGCTCGGCAAGGCGGACGCGCCGGTGACGATCATCGAGTACGCCTCCGCCACCTGCCCGCACTGCGCCACCTTCCACGCCACTGTGTTCCCGCAGCTCAAGAGCGAGTTCATCGACACCGGCAAGGCGCGCTTCGTGTTCCGCGAGTTCCCCTTCGACGACCTTGCGCTCGCCGCCTTCATGCTGGCGCGCTGCGCGCCGGCCGACAAATACTTCCCGATGATCTCCATGTTGTTCGAGCAGCAGAAGTTGTGGGCCGGGCCCAACGCCCGCGCCGAGCTGTTCAGAATCGCCCAGATGGCGGGCTTCACGCAGGAGCAGTTCGACGCCTGCCTCACCAACGAGGCCGTGGCGAAGGGCATCATCGCGGTCCGCGACAAGGCGGCGCAGTCCTTCGGGGTCGAGGCGACGCCGACGTTCTTCATCAACGGCAAGGTGTTCCGCGGCGAACAGTCGATCGAATCGTTCCGCCAGCACATCGCCGAGGCTGGCGGCTGACCGCCGGCGGATGGCGGTCCATCGGGCCGGAGCGGTGACGCGGGCGGTCCGCCGGCAGGAGGCATGGGGTTGAAGGCATGAAGTTCACGCGGCTGCGGCTGTCGGGGTTCAAGTCATTCGTCGAGCCGTCGGAGCTCGCCATCGAGACCGGCCTCACCGGCGTCGTCGGACCCAACGGCTGCGGCAAGTCGAACCTGCTCGAAGCCCTGCGCTGGGTGATGGGCGAAAGCTCCCACAAGAACATGCGCGCCTCCGGCATGGACGACGTGATCTTCTCCGGCACGTCGAGCCGCCCGGCCCGCAACATGGCGGAGGTGACCGTCACCCTCGACAACGCCGACCACGACGCGCCCGCCGCCTTCAACGGCGAGGAGGCGATCGAGGTGTCGCGCCGCATCGAGCGCGAGGTTGGCTCGGCCTACCGCATCAACGGCCGCGAGGCGCGCGCCCGCGACGTGCAGCTTCTGTTCGCTGACGCCTCCACCGGCGCGCGCTCGCCCGCGCTGGTGCGCCAGGGGCAGCTCGGCGAACTGCTCCACGCCACACCGCCAAGCCGCCGCCGCATCCATGAGG
>DAIODI010000258.1:0-2810 GCA_036746875.1 Aestuariivirgaceae bacterium
TGCGGGGACCCCCGCCTTCATTCAATCCGTCTCACTTCTGTCTGATCCAGGACACCGCGCGCGACGCGCATTCCCGCCCGTCAGCCGCTCCGGCGGCGCGACAGCGGATGGTGGCTCTCCACCACGTGGCGCAGCCGCGCGCCCGCGACGTGGGTGTAGATCTGCGTCGTCGAGATGTCGGCGTGCCCAAGAAGCTGCTGCACGGCGCGAAGGTCCGCCCCGGCGTCCACCAGCCGGGTGGCGAAGGCGTGGCGCAGCACGTGCGGGTGCACGCGCGCCGCATCGAGGCCGGCGGCGATCGCCAGCGCCTTGAGGTCGAGCGCGGCCGCCTGGCGCGTCATCGCCCGCTTGCCCTCGCGCCCGGCGAACAAGAACCGGGGCGGCGGACGCTTCCGGCGCGCGCAGTCGTCCCTGACCGCCGCGAGATAGGCGGCCGCCGCGTCGAGCGCGCGCCGCGACACCGGGACGAGGCGTTCGCGCCCGCCCTTGCCGGTCACGTCCAGCACGCCGTCCGCGGCAAGCGCGGGGCGAAAAGGCAGCGCAAGGACCTCCGACACGCGAAGCCCGGTGGCGGCGAGAAGCTCGATCAGGCAGCGTATCCTCAGCGCCCGCAGACGGCGCGCCAGCGAGGCGGGACGGCCCGCGGCATGGGCGGCGGCGGCAAGCAGCGCCTCCACCTCCGCCCGCGTCAGCACACCCGGCAGGGGCCGGGCGCGCCGGTGCGAGGCCACCCCGGCTGCCGGATTGTCGGCGGCGATCTGCTCGCCATACAGGAAGCGATGGAACTGGCGCACCGCCGATAGCCGCCGCATCCGGGTGGCGCGCGACAGCCCTTGCGCGGCGAGCGCGGAGGCGAACGCCTCGACGTCGGCGGGCGTGGCGTCCGTGGCGGCGCGCCGCCGGGCGCCGAGAAACGCCACGTAGCAGCCGAGGTCGCGCGCGTAGGCGTCGAGCGTGTTGGCGGCGGCGCCGCGCTCGGCGCTCATCATCTCGAGGAAGGTCTCGACGTGGCGGTCCGCCGAAACGTCACTTCGGGCTGAGGCGGTCATTGGCCACCGGCTTCACGATCTCGATCTGCGCCGGCGGCACGCTGGCCAGCCAGAGAACCCCGGCGGTCGCGAACAGACCGAAACACAGCGCGATTAACAGAAAGCGAAGGCTTGACGGCATCATCGACCGAATGGCTCCCGCAGGCGTGCGGCTGGGGTGCGGCGAGTGTGGAGAAGACCCGGCCGGTTGTGAAGCGCGGCCCCGGCGCGCAGCGCCAGGCGCGGTTTGCGCCGCGAGGGCCGAGCCGCTACAAGCTGTCGCAACGCCAGGAGCCGACGGGAACGACGATGCCGCGCAGGATCTCCGCCAACGACCAGGCGCTGGTGCTGGACGCACTCGGCGCCCGCTCGCTCGTGTTGGTCGGCCTGATGGGGGCGGGCAAGACGACCGTCGGGCGCAAGCTGGCCGAACGTCTCGACCTGCCGTTTGTCGACGCCGACCACGAGATCGAGCGGGCGGCGGGCAAGACGATCCCGGAGATCTTCGCCGACCACGGCGAGCCCTACTTCCGCGACGGCGAGCGGCGGGTGATCGCCCGGCTGCTCGGCGAGGGGCCGCAGGTGCTGGCGACCGGCGGCGGAGCGTTCATGAATCCGGAAACCCGCGCCGCCATCGCCGCACGCGGCGTGTCGGTGTGGCTCAAGGCCGATCTGCCGCTGCTGATGAAGCGGGTGAAGCGGCGCTCCAACCGGCCGCTCCTCGCCAACGACGATCCTGAAGCCGTGATGCGGCGGCTGATGGCGGAGCGCTACCCGGTGTACGCGCTGGCCGACGTCAGCGTGACGTGCCGCGAGGTGGCGCAATCGGCGATGGTCAACGACGTGATGCGCGCGCTGGTCGCCCGCTTCGCAGGCCCCGGGCGCGACGACGCGGGCGCGGCGCTCGAAGCCCGGAGCCAGCCGTGACGCTCCGGCCGGAACCCGCCGTACGGCCCACCGGGGCGATCACGCCGGTCGCGCTCGGCGCGCGCTCCTACGATATCCACATCGGCGAGGGCCTGCTCGACGACGCCGGGACGCTGATCGCGCCGTTGCTGGCGCGGCCGTTCGCCGCCGTCGTCACCGACGAAACCGTGGCCCGCCTGCACCTGCCGCGACTCGAATCGGCGCTCGACCGCGCACGCGTGCGCCATCGCTGCGTAACCGTTCCCGCCGGCGAGGCGTCCAAGAGCTACGCCGGACTGGCGCGGGTGTGCGACGGACTGCTCGAGGCCGGCGTCGAGCGCGCCGACATGGTGGTGGCGCTGGGCGGCGGCGTGATCGGCGACCTCGCCGGTTTCGCCGCGGCGGTGCTGCGGCGCGGCGTCGATTTCGTGCAGGTTCCCACCACGCTGCTCGCCCAGGTCGATTCGTCCGTGGGCGGAAAGACCGGCGTCAACTCGCCTTTCGGCAAGAACCTCGTCGGCGCCTTCCACCAGCCGCGCCTGGTGATCGCCGACACGGGGGTTCTCGACACCTTGCCGGCGCGCGAACTGAAGGCGGGCTACGCCGAGGTGGCGAAGTATGGGCTGCTGGGCGACGCGGCGTTCTTCGCCTGGCTCGAAGCCAACGGCGCGGACGTGCTGGCGGGCGATCCGGAGAAGCGCATCCGCGCCATCGAGACGAGCTGCCGGGCCAAGGCGGCGATCGTCGCGCGCGACGAGACCGAGACCGGTGACCGCGCGCTCCTCAATCTCGGCCATACCTTCGGCCATGCGCTCGAGGCGGCGACCGGTTATGGCGCGCGCCTGCTCCACGGCGAGGCGGTGGCGATCGGCATGG
>DAIODI010000259.1:0-2788 GCA_036746875.1 Aestuariivirgaceae bacterium
GCGCGCCTGCACCTCGCCAAGCTCGGCGTGAAGCTGACGGAACTGCGCGACGACCAGGCCACCTACATCGGCGTCGGGAAGTCCGGCCCGTTCAAGCCGGACTACTACCGCTACTGAGCGGCCGCCCGGCTGTGGTGAGCCGGAATCTTTGCCTGTATACCCCGTTTGGGGGGCCATTCGGGTTGATTCGCCCGGGCGGTTGCGGAGGGCGGGGAAACCTCCGGCAGCGGCCATGGTCCCGGCGGCGTCGCAGGGCGAATGCGCACGAGGATGGGGACAGTCGTCATGAATGCCCGCACGGCGATTGCGGCGCGCGGCCGCAAGGCGCGCCCGGCGTTGCTTGCGGCGTTCGCGGTCTGGCCTGAAGCCGCCCTCGCCGGTCCGGCCGGCGAGACCATGCCCGCCGCGCTGTGGGCGGCGCTGCCCGCCGCGCTGATCGGCGCCGTCGCCTGCGCCGTCCTCATGCATATTGTCCGCCGGCTGAACCGCGGCCTGGTTGAGAGCCGCCGCCAGATCGCCGACCTCGAAGCCGCGCTGAACGAGGCCGAAGCGGCTCTCGCCGCGGAACCCAACATCCTGATGATCTGGCGCGGCAACACCCGCAATCCCGACCGGATCGCCGGCGACATGCGCGGCGCCGCCGACATTCCCGCCGATCGCCAGACGCTCGCCGCGTTCGACGCCTGGCTTGAGTCCGAATCGGCCTCGACGCTCGAGGCTGCGCTGGTTCTGCTGAAGGACGCAGGACGGCCCTTCAATCTTGGCCTGCGTACGCTGCGCGGCGAGCTTCTGGAGGCCGATGGCCGATCAGCCGGCGGCCAGGCCACGTTGCGGCTTCGAACACTGGCTGGCGAGCGGCGCCAGACAACGGAACTCACGCTCGATGCGCGCAAGCTCGCGAGGCAGGTGGAGCGCCTCGGCGCGATCCTCGACGCCGCGCCGCTCGCCGTCTGGCTCGACGATGCGGCGGGGCAGCTGCTATGGGCGAACCGCGCCTACGCCGACAGCGTTGAAACGTCCGACGTCGACCAGCTGACGGCGCGCCAGATCCGGCTCGTCGAGCCGTCCCGGATCGATTACGACACCGCCCAGCCGGACAAGCCGGTGCGGCGCGGGCGCGCGCACGCCGTGATCGCCGGCCGCAAGACCGCGCTCGACGTCTATGAGGTGACGCTCGCCGAGGGCCGCGTGAGCTTCGCTGTGGACATGACGCTGCTTGAGGAGACGCAGAAGGAGCTGAAGCGGCACATTTCCGCCCACGCCAGCACGCTCGACAAGCTGGCCACAGCCATCGCCATCTTCGGCCCCGATCAGCGCTTGCGCTTTCACAACGCCGCCTACGCCGATCTGTGGGGGCTCGATCCCGCATGGCTTGACCAGCACCCGCTCGACGGGGAGATCCTCGACCGCCTGCGCGACATGCGCCGTCTGCCGGAGCAGGAGAACTTCAAGGACTGGAAGGCGCGCCAGCTCGCCGGGTACCAGGCGCTCGAACCGCGCGAGACCTGGTGGCATTTGCCCAACGGGCAAACGTTGCGCGTGATCTCCGAACAGCACCCGTTCGGCGGCGTCACCTACCTCTACGACAACGTGACGGAGCTGATCCGTCTCGAAAGCCAGTTCAAGGAGCTGATCGGCGTCCAGCGCGAGACGATGGACAACCTCCATGAAGCCGTGGCGCTGTTCGGCACCGACGGCAAGCTGAAGCTGTTCAACCCGTCCTACAGCCGCATCTGGGAGCTCGATCCCGACCGGCTGGTGAGCGAGCCGCACATCGACGAGGTGATCGCCCTGTGCTGGCCGCTCTACCCGGACGACGATATGTGGGAGGAGGTGAAGATTGTCGCCACCTCGCTCGACACCGGCAGGCGGTCGCTGCAGGGACGGCTGACGCGGCCAGACGGCGCGGTCCTCGATTACGCCACCGTGCCGCTGCCCGACGGCAACACGCTTCTCACCTTCGTCGACATGACCGCCAGCGCCGGCATCGAACGGGCCCTGCGCGAGCGCAACGACGCGCTGGAGGCGGCGGACCGGCTCAAGACCAACTTCCTGTCGAACGTCTCCTATGAGCTGCGAACGCCGCTCACCAACATCATCGGCTTCTCCGAAGGGTTGTCGCTCGGCATCGCCGGAGCGATGCAGCCGAGGCAGCTTGAATACCTCAAGCATATTCGCACCTCGTCCACCGATCTTCTGGCGATCATCGACGCCATCCTCGATCTGACCACCATCGACGCCGGCCGCATGGAGCTGAAACTCGAGCCGGTCGACGCGGCGGCGCTTCTCGAGATGATCGCCGAGGCCGCTTCGGTCGATATCGAGCGCCGCGATCTTTCGGTGAGCGTCGAGATCGCCGCCAACGCAACGACGTTCGTGGCCGACGAGAAGCGGGTGCGGCAGGTTTTGACCCATCTGCTCTCCAACGCCATCGGCTTCTCCGATCCTGGCGCGACCATTCGCATGGGCGCCCGGCGCGACGAGACGGACATGGTGCTGTGGGTGGCCGATACGGGACGCGGCATTGACCTCGACCAGCAGAAGGAGGTCTGGAACCGCTTCCACTCGCGCCCGATCGCCGGCGGCCATCGCGGGCCGGGTCTCGGGCTGTCGCTGGTCAAGAGCTTCGTCGAACTGCACGACGGCAAGGTGGCGCTGATCTCGCGGGTCGGCAGCGGCACCACGGTGATCTGCCGCTTCCCCTTGAGCGGCCCGGCGCAACGGCCGATGGTGCGGCTGGCCTGAAGCATCATCCCGCCGGGTGGCCGCATTTGGCGGAAAAAGATGA
>DAIODI010000260.1:0-2756 GCA_036746875.1 Aestuariivirgaceae bacterium
GTGTGGCGCGCGTCTACACGCCGAAGGATTTTCGGGTGAACGCGATGCTCGCCGAGATCGCCGGCGTGATCGGCGACAGGCTCAACGACCAGGCCGCCTGAGCCCGCTCTACATCGCCACGGGAGCGCCACGACCACAGAGGCGGTTCGTCGCGCGACACGGCGTCCCCGGGCGACCTGCGGCCAGGGCAAGGCGCTGTGTCAGGCCGCGACCAGCGGAAACGTGACGCCGATGGCGAGCGCAAACAGCAGCGCGTTGGCGAGCGCCGCCACCAGCGGATGGCCCGTCCGCCGCCAGGACCAGCGGCTGTAGAGGCTCGTGATCACGAAAAAGATCACGATGGCCGGCACAATGATGATGAGGAAGAACAGCCGCTCGAAATCGAGCCCGATGGCGAGGGTGAGCGACAGGAGGAAGGCGGCCTGGCCGGCCGCGTAGCCCCCGCGCGGCGAGGAGGCTGCGCGCGTCACCCATTCGAGCGCGGCGAAGAACGGCAGCGTGCCGCAGAACAGCGCCGCCACCAGCGGCAGGCGGTGCGCCGTCGGCCAGAACGACAGGAGATTGGCGTCGATCGCCGGGAGCAGCAGCCCGGTGGTGGCGAGCGCCAGAAGCAGCGCCGATACGGCGAGCCGCGGCGACAGCGCGAACGGGCCAAGGCGCCCGGCAAGGATGCGCGCCGATGCGGCGAGCAGCGCGCCGAACACCGCCAGATGCATGACGAGATAGTCGGCGACCAGCACCGGCAGCACGTTGGTGGGCATGAACCGCAGGATCAACGGCGTGGCGACGGCCGCCGCCGCCAGCGCCTTCCACAGGTCTCGCCACGGCAGGCCGAGGCCGGCCGGCGGATCGGCCACCACGGGGAGGAGCGGGCTCAGGGGCCGCACGATCGCCACAAGCGCGGCGATGAGGAGCGCAAGCCACGGCCCGCGCGCGTCGATCACCGGCGAGGGCAACGGCCGGCCGGCCGCCTCGGCGACCCATGCCACGGCCTCGCGCAGGCTCGCGGCGCTGAACAGCACGGTTGCGTGCTCCACATGCGGACTGAACGCTGCGCGCCGCGCCGTTCCCTCCACGAACGCGCCGTAGGTGACGCCGGGTTGCGCCGCGCGTGGCGCGATGGCGAGCCCCACGACCCGCAAGGCTTCCGCCTTGAGGCCGGGTTCCCAGTCGCCCACGATGACGAGCAGGTTGCGCGGCGTTGCGGCGGTGACGGCGGGCGAAAACATCGACACCGCGACGGTGGCGATGGCGTCCTCAAGCTCGTCCGCCGCGCGCACCACGATGTCGGAGGCCATGGAGTGGCCGAGCAGCGCCACGTCGCCGTCGCCGATGGCGCGCGCGTGGTCGGCGACCCTCAAAACCTCCGCCTTCAGCGCCTCGGTCGCTCCCTCGATGGCCCCGAGATCGCCGGTAAGCGCGGCCGGGTTGCGGCCGTGGCCCAGCGAATCGAAGGTGATCGCCGCGACGCCGTTACGCGCGAACGCCAGCGCGTGCGAGCGCATCAGCTGCTGCGATCCGGCGAAACCATGGGCGATGACCACCACCGGCGTTGGGCCGCCGCCGGCCGGCGCGAACACGGTGGCGGGCGTTCCCTGAATCTCGATGCGCGTGATGGTGACGCCGCGTTCGGCCGCCGCAAGCTGCCAGAGGCTCAGCGCGATGGCGAACACGGCCGCCGCGAGGAGGCCGACGTCGAAGGGGCGCAAGGTTCCGATCTTGGCGACCATCGGTGGATCGTAAGCCGGCGGCGAGGATGAGGTCCACCCGTCCGCTGGTCCGGAGCGTCGCCGCGCCGCTCCCCCGCCGCCGAACGGAAGCCATGTCATGGGCGGCGGTGACGGCGCAGGCGCGGGGCGCGCCCTCCCTTGCAGCGGTTGATCCCCGGGATTGATGGTGCATCGTCGTTGCAGGCAGCGAGGGAGGCGCTATGGGCCAGGTTCTGCACGGGCGCGCCACGACGACAGAGGCGGTCCGTCGAGCGATACAGCATCGGTTCCGGGCGGCGTTCTTCGCCGTCCGGACGCTTTGAGAGTCCATCCGCACCGCGCCTTTCTCCGCCGCCACCGCGAGATCGTCGTCAAGGGCTGCACCCTTCCCCCGTCCCCGCCCGTGGCCTATATGCGAAGGCATGGGTCATTCGCGACAGGACGGCGGGTTCCGGGAAGCGCCGGTCAAGCCCATCGAGGGCTACCCGGAGATCCCCGTGGCGGCGCGCCTGCGCGGCGCGCGGCCCGATCCGATGGCCGGCGTCTCGGGTCCGCGCGACGGGCTTTCGCACCTGCGCCCGGAGATCGCCGCGCTCGACAGCTTCACGCCCCACCGCCCGCCGCGCCCGGCCAAATCCGAGGGTGGCCGGCGCTTCCGCATCGTCTCGCCGTTCGAGCCCAAGGGCGACCAGCCGCAGGCGATCGGCGAGCTGGTGGCGGGCGTGAACGCCCACGAGCGCGACCAGGTGCTGCTCGGCGTCACCGGCTCGGGCAAGACGTTCACCGTCGCCCACGTCATCGAGCGCACGCAGCGCCCGGCGCTGGTGCTCGCCCCCAACAAGACGCTCGCCGCCCAGCTCTACGGCGAGTTCAAAAGCTTCTTCCCCGACAACGCGGTGGAATACTTCGTCTCGTACTACGACTACTACCAGCCCGAAGCCTACGTTCCGCGCACCGACACCTACATCGAGAAGGAATCCTCCATCAACGAGCAGATCGACCGCATGCGCCACTCGGCGACGCGGGCGCTGCTGGAGCGCGACGACG
>DAIODI010000261.1:0-2715 GCA_036746875.1 Aestuariivirgaceae bacterium
GCCCCGACGAGGATCGGGCCGACCGGCGTGCCTTCCCCCAGCTCCATCACCAGCTGATAGGCGAGGTTCGCGGCGTCGCTGTTGGGCATGATGAAGGTGTTCGCCTCGCCCTTCAGCAACGAGTCCGGGTAGAGACGTTCGCGCAGGTCAGGGTTAAGGGCGGTGTTGCCATGCATCTCGCCGTCCACCTCGAAATCGGCGCCCTCGCGGTAAAGCATGGCGGTCGCCTCCGCCATCCGCGTGGCGCTTTCGGAGGACGCCGAGCCGAAGCTCGAATTGGCGAGCAGCGCCACCTTGGGCTCGACGCCGAAGTGCCGGACCAGCGCGGCGACCCGGCGCGCCAGATCGGCGACGCCGGCTGCGTCACGCTCGCGATTGCCGTAGGTGTCGGCGAAGAAGTAGAAGCCGCGATTGAGGATGAGGATGCTCACGGTGGCGAAGTCGCGCGTGTCGGGCGCATAGCCAAGGATGTTCCCGATGTGCTCGAGGTGCCGGTAGAACCGCCCTTCGAGGCCGCAGATCATGGCGTCGGCGTCGCCGCGCCGTACCGCCACCGCGGCGATGACGGTGAAGTTGGTGCGCACCAGCGTCCGCGCCGTGTCCGCCGTCACGCCGCGCCGGCCGGCGGTGTGGATCAGCGTGTCCACATAGTCGCGGTAGCGCGGATCGTCCTGCGGGTTGATCACCGGAAAGTCGCGCCCGGGCCGGACCGTGAGCCCGAACCGCTCCATGCGGTGGGCGATGACGTCCGGCCGCCCGATCAGGATGGGAACGGCGAAATTGTCCTGGATGGCGGCGGCGGCGGCGCGCATCACCCGCTCGTCCTCGCCTTCGGCGAACACGATGCGCTTCAGCTCGCGGCGGGCCTGGTTGAACACCGGCCGCATGACGAAGCCGGAGCGGAACACGAAGCGGTTCAGGCGCTCCTCGTAGGCGTGGAAATCGGCGATCGGCCGGCGGGCGACGCCGCTCTCCATGGCGGCGCGGGCGACCGCCGGCGCGATGTGGAGGATGAGGCGCTGATCGAAGGCGGCGGGGATCAGCGAGTCCGGCCCGAACAGCCGCGTCTCGCCGCCGTAGGCCTGCGAGACCACCTCGGAGGACGGCTGATGCGCCAGCTCGGCGATCGCCTTCACGGCGGCGAGCTTCATCGCTTCGTTGACCGTCGTCGCCCCGACATCGAGCGCGCCGCGAAAGATATAGGGAAAGCACAGGACGTTGTTGACCTGGTTGGGATAGTCGGATCGCCCGGTGCAGACCATCGCGTCGGGGCGCGCGGCGCGGGCTTCGTCCGGCATGATCTCCGGCACCGGGTTGGCCAGCGCCATGATCAGCGGGTTCGCCGCCATCGTGGCGAGCATGGGCGCCTTCAGCACGCCGCCGGCGGACAGCCCGAGGAAGATATCGGCGTCCTCGATGGCCTCGGCCAGGGTGCGCCTGTCCGTGTCCTTCGCATAGACCGCCTTCCAGCGATCCATCAGCTTTTCGCGTCCCTTGTAGACGACGCCCTCGATGTCGGTGACCCAGATGTTCTCGCGCCGCACGCCCAGCGAGACGAGGAGGTTCAGGCAGGCGAGCGCCGCCGCGCCTGCGCCGGAGGTGACGAGCTTCACGCCGGCGATGTCCTTGCCGGACAGCTCCAGGGCGTTCAGCACCGCCGCGCCGACGATGATCGCGGTGCCGTGCTGGTCGTCATGGAACACCGGGATCTTCATGCGGGCCTTGAGCGCCTCTTCGATCTCGAAGCACTCGGGGGCCTTGATGTCCTCAAGGTTGATGCCGCCGAAGGTCGGCTCCAGCGCCGCCACCACCTCGCAGAAGCGGGCGGGATCGCTGGCGTCGAGTTCGAGGTCGAACACGTCGATGTTGGCGAACTTCTTGAACAGCACCGCCTTGCCCTCCATCACCGGCTTGGCGGCGGCCGGGCCGATGTCGCCCAGGCCCAGAACGGCCGTGCCGTTGGTGACGACGGCGACCAGATTGCCGCGTGCGGTCAGCCGTTCGGCCTCGCCCGGGTTCTCGCGGATCGCCTCGCAGGCGGCGGCGACGCCGGGCGTGTAGGCGAGCGCCAGGTCGCGCTGGTTGGACAGCGCCTTGGTGGCCTTGATCTCCAGTTTTCCGGGTTGCGGCTCGGCGTGATAGTAGAGCGCGTTCTCGCGAAGCTCGTCCGTGACCGTCCGCGCCATCTGTGCTTTTCCCCCGTCCCGGATTCCGGTGTTGCGGTCATAATGGAACGGTCTTCGCGGTTGCGTCAAAAAAATCGGTTTGCGCCGGAACAGATAGCCGCTAACCCTGCCCGGTAGCGAAACCGGGCGGAACCATCTCCCTAAAAACATGCGGGACGTTCTACGCATCTTTCTGCGCGCCCCCGGCAGCCGGCCGTTTGGCGTCTTCGTCTGCATGCTGCTCGCCGGTCTGTTCGACGTGGTGAGCGCCGGCATGGTGCTGCCCATCGCGGCGATCGCCGGGGGCATCACGGCGCAGTCCACGTCCAGGCTCGGCGGGCTCGTGCGTTCGGTGTTCGATACGATCGGGTTCGTGCCGGCGCTGGGGCCCCTGCTCCTCGTGCTCGCCGTTTCGATGGCGCTCAAGTCGCTGCTGTCGTTCCTTGCGCTGAGCTACGTCGCGCGCGCGGCGGCCGAGGTCTCGACACGGATCCGGCGCGGCCTTCTCAATGCGCTGATGCGGGTGCGCTGGAGCTATTTCAGCGACAAT
>DAIODI010000262.1:0-2623 GCA_036746875.1 Aestuariivirgaceae bacterium
TCGCTGCATCGAGCGTGAACATCTTGCCGGAGGAGGAGAACAGCAGCAGCCTGTCTGTCGAGAGCGCGTGCAGCGCCACCAGAAGCCGGTCGCCGTCCTTGAACTGGAGCGTGGAGGTGTCCGTGAGGTGACCCTTCAGCGCGCGCACCCAGCCCTTCCCGGAGCACACCACGGTGAGCGGCTCCTTCTCGATCAGCGCCGCCTCCGCCTCCATGTCCACGTCCGGCGCGTCGGCGAAGGTGGTGCGGCGGCGGCCCAGCGGGGTCTTCTTGCCCCAGCGGTCGCGCACCGCGCGGATTTCCCCGGCTATCCTCTCCCACTGCGCTTCCGGCGAGGCGAGCAGCGCCTCAAGCTCCTGCTGCTCGGCGGTGAGCTTGCCGTGCTCGCGGCGGATCTCCATTTCCTCGAGCTTGCGCAGGGCGCGCAGCCGCATGTTGAGGATCGCCTCCGCCTGGGCGTCGGTCAGGGCGAACCGCCGCGCCAGCGCCGGCTTGGACTCGTCCTCCTCGCGGATGATGCGGATCACCTCGTCGAGGTTGAGGTAGGCGACGAGGTAGCCGTCCAGCACTTCGAGGCGCGTTGCGATGCTGGCGAGGCGGCGGCGCGAGCGCCGCACCAGCACCACGTTGCGATGGTCCAGCCACTCGCGCAGCGCCTGCTTCAACGGCAGCACCTGGGGCACGCGGCCCATCGACAGCACGTTCATGTTGAGGGGAAAGCGCACCTCAAGCTCGGTGAGCCGGAACAGCTGCTCCATCAGCACCACGGGGTCCACGGTGCGGCTCTTCGGCTCGATCACGACCCGCACGTCGGCGGCGGACTCGTCGCGGATGTCGGCGACCAGCGGCAGTTTCTTCTCGTTCAAAAGTTCCGCGATCCGCTCGATCAGGCGGCCCTTCTGCACCTGATACGGGATCTCGGTGACGACGATCTGCCAGGTTCCGCGACCCAGGTCTTCCTGCTCCCAGCGGGCGCGCACCCGGAACGCGCCGCGCCCGGTCTCGTAGGCCTGGATGATCTCCGCGCGTCCGTCGATGACGATGCCGCCGGTGGGAAAATCCGGACCCGGCACGAACTGCACCAGCTTCTCGGTTGTGGCGTTCGGGTGCCTGATGAGGTGGAGCGCCGCCTCGCACAACTCGGCCGCGTTGTGCGGCGGGATGTTGGTGGCCATGCCCACCGCGATGCCGGACGCGCCGTTGGCGAGGAGGTTGGGGAACGCGCCGGGCAGCACGGCGGGTTCTTCATCCTCGCCGTTGTAGGTCTCGCGGAAGTCGACGGTGTCCTCGTCGATGCCGTCGAGCAGCGCCATCGCCACATCGGTGAGGCGGGCTTCGGTGTAGCGGTAGGCGGCGGCGTTGTCGCCGTCGATGTTGCCGAAGTTGCCCTGCCCCTCGATCAGCGGGTAGCGCTGGGCGAAGTCCTGGGCGAGGCGCACCATCGCGTCGTACACCGACTGATCGCCGTGCGGATGGTACTTGCCGATGACGTCGCCGACGACGCGGGCGCACTTCTTGAAGCCAGACGCCGGATCGAGCCTGAGCTGCTGCATCGCGTAGACCAGCCGCCGGTGCACGGGCTTCAGGCCATCGCGCGCATCCGGGAGCGCCCGGTGCATGATGGTGGAGAGCGCATAGGCGAGGTAACGCTCTTCCAGCGCGGAGCGCAGGTCGATCGGCTCGATGCCTTCGGACGGCGAGGGCGGCGGGGCTTGCGTGCTCATGATTCGTCGGAAAATCTAGCACAAGGCCGGCAGCTTGCGGGGCCAGGGCCGCATGCGGCCGCCCGGCGGCCGGGATTACGCCCGGTGGATGACGACCTCGCAGAGGGGCTTCTTGCCCCACAGCGTCTCCAGCGTCTTGCGCACGGCCCCGCGCAGCGCTTCCGCCAGCGCTTCGGACTCGCGGCGGCGGGCGCGCGGCATGGCGGCGATCACCTCGTCGAGGCGGTCGAGCACCTCCTCGCGCATGGAACGGCCGTCCGCCGTTTCAGCGGGAACGCCGGCGAGCACCACATCGGGCGGCGAAGCCAGGTCGCCGCGGTCGTCGATCACC
Organism: Aestuariivirgaceae bacterium; assembly: GCA_036746875.1. Classification (GTDB taxonomy): domain Bacteria; phylum Pseudomonadota; class Alphaproteobacteria; order Rhizobiales; family Aestuariivirgaceae; genus DAIODI01. The sequence continues at coordinate 2,055 of DAIODI010000262.1, forward strand.
ACCGACACGACGGCGAGACCGGCGAACGCGAGCTTCCGCCGCTGCCGGGCCGGACCATCCGGCGGGACCACGAGGCGTCCGTCCACGTGGAGGACGCCCGCCGGAATCCGGTCCACCAGTTCCGCCGGGCCGGGCGCGAGCCGCACCATCTGCCCGTCGAGCGCCAGCATCTGCTCCGGCACGCCGGCCGCGCGCGCTATCGCCAGCTGGCGGCGCATGTGGCGAACCTCGCCGTGCATCGGCACGACGAGCCGGGGCTTGAGCCACCCATAGAGCGCCTTCAGCTCCTCCTCGCGCGGGTGCCCGGAGGTGTGGACCGGCCGTTCGTCCGCGGTGATCACCTCGACGCCCTGCGCCGAAAGGCCGTTCATCACCGCGCCGATGGCCTTCTCGTTGCCGGGAATGTTGCGCGAGGAGAACACCACCGTGTCGCCCTCCTCCAGCGCCAGTTCCGGGTGTGAGCCGTCGGCGATGCGCGACATGGCGGCGCGCGGCTCGCCCTGGCTGCCGGTGCAGATCAGCACCACCTTGTCGCGCGGCAGGTAGCCGAAGGCGTCGTCGCCCTGGAA
>DAIODI010000263.1:0-2593 GCA_036746875.1 Aestuariivirgaceae bacterium
TCTGGGCGGTCGGCGCCAAGGTGAGGCGCTGGAAGGTCGGCGACGAGGTCGTCATTCACTGCAACCAGGACGATGGCGACGACGAGGAATGCAACGGCGGCGATCCCATGTATTCGCCGTCGCAGCGCATCTGGGGTTACGAAACGCCGGACGGCGCATACGCCCAGTTTTGCCGCGTGCAGGCCCGCCAGCTGCTGGCGCGGCCGCAGCACCTGACCTGGGAGGAATCGGCCTGCTACACGCTCACCCTCGCCACCGCGTACCGGATGCTGTTCGGCCACCGGCCCCACACCCTCAAGCCCGGCCAGAGCGTGCTGGTCTGGGGCGCATCGGGCGGGCTCGGGTCGATGGCCGTGCAGCTCATCGCCACGGCAGGCGGCAACGCCATCGGCGTGATCTCCGACGATGACAAGCGCGACTTCGTGCTCGGCCTCGGGGCGCGCGGCGTCATCAACAGAAAGGATTTCAGCTGCTGGGGGCAAATGCCGAAAGTGGGAACGCCCGAGTACGCCGAGTGGCTGAAGCAGGCCCGGGAGTTCGGCAAGGCGATCTGGAACTTCACCGGCAAGGGCAACAACGTCGACATCGTGTTCGAACATCCGGGCGAGACGACGTTTCCGGTGTCGAGCTTCATCGTCAAGCGCGGCGGCATGGTGGTGATCTGCGCCGGCACCACCGGCTTCAATCTCACGGTGGACGCGCGATATCTGTGGATGCACCAGAAGCGGCTGCAGGGCTCCCACTTCGCCAACCTGGCGCAGGCCTCCGCCGCCAACCGGCTGGTGATCAGCCGCCGGATCGACCCCTGCATGTCGGAAGTCTACGCCTGGCGCGACATTCCCAAGGCGCACATGATGATGTGGAAGAACGCGCACCGGCCGGGCAACATGGCGGTTCTCGTGTGCGCCCCGCGCACCGGCCTTCGCACCTATGAGGACGTGCTGGAGGCCAGCCACGGCGCCGCCTGAAGGCCTCAGCGTCGGCGCGGCTGCGGCAGGGGCACGCCGCTGCGCGCCTCGCGCCTGAGCATCAGCACCCGGTTCAGCTCGCCGCCGAAGATCAGCACGATCGAGGCGAGGTAGAGGAAGAACATCGCCGCCACGACGCCGCCCAGTCCGGCGTAGGTCGTGGTGAACATCGGGAACATGGCGAGGTAGTGACGGTAGGCGACCGCCATCAGCACCCAGAGCACGACCGTCAGCACCACGCCTGGCCAGACCTCGGAGAGCCGCCGCCGCCCGGCCGGCAACACCAGGTGAAAGATCAGCAGCAGCGCCGTCAGGAGAACCACCGCCAGGGGATAACGAACGTTGTCGAGCTGTCGAATGACGAGCGCGCTCTCCGGCAAGTGCTCCTGGAGAACGCTGAGCACGATCGGCGCGATGATCAGCAGCACCGCCACGATCAGGAGCGCCAGCGCGCCGACGACGACGAACACCAGCGAGATCAGGAAGATTGTGATGATGCTGCGGTTCTCGCGAATGTCGTAGGCGCGGTTGAGGCAGACCCTGATCGAATCGACGCCGCCCATGGCCGACCAGATCGTCACGAAGAACGCTGCGGTGAACACGCCGCGCTGCGGGATCGACAGCACGTTGTGGATCTCCTGCGCGAGTGGTTTCACGATGTAATCGGGCGCGACCGAAAGCAGAAAGTCCACGGTGCGGGTGGCGAGCGTCGTGTCGCCGAACAGGCTGGCGAGCGAGGCGAGAAAGATCAGGAACGGAAACGTCGACAGGAGCGTGCGGTAGGCGATATTGCCGGCCAGCGGCAGCGCCTCGTCGGCGAACAGGCGCACGATGGCGGCGTAGAGAAGCGGCAGGATACCGGCTTCCCCCGGCGAAGGCTGCTGTTTCTCCATGCCGTCAGCCAAACAACCGTCTCCGCGCACGCCATGGTCCCGAAGTCCAGACATGGGGCGCAAGCGTAATCCTGCAAGTCAGGGCCAGCGAAATCCGTCGCATTCACCCCGGCTGAACCCTTGCTATAATCCCAACCGTCACCAGACAATCAACAGGCGAAAGACCATGGCCCTGGCCCAGCACAAGAGCCCCGAAGCGACACCGGCGGACCTCCTGCCCGCGATGAGGGAAGCGACGCGAACCGTCGACGGCCTGCTGGCCCAGGCGAAATCGCGCGTCGGCGGCCTGGTGACGGCGAACGGCAAGCTTTCCGCAGCGGCGCTGGATCGCGAACAGCATATCGTGCACGGCCTGTCGTGGCTCGCCACCTACGCGGCGACCTTGCATGCCGTTGAAGCCTGGGCGGGCCGCCTGGTTGACCGGGGGCTGTTTGGCGAAACCGAGCAGCTTCTGGCGTCGATCGTCTTCGGCGAGTACCTCAATCATGTCGCCGGCGGTATTCCGATGAACCAGCAGGAGTTCGTCCGGCTCGCCGATTTCGGCCTCGCCAGCAAGGATATCGCCCGCCTCGACGACGGCGCGGCCGGCGAGCTTCGCCGCACCGGCTCGACCCGACAGTCGCGTGCGCGCCAGGCGCAGATAATGGCCGAGACCGGCGGCCGGCCCACCGTAGGCGACCCGAGGCAAGACGAAACGCAGGGGCCGATAAGGGGCGCGAAGCAGCGGATAGT
>DAIODI010000264.1:0-2583 GCA_036746875.1 Aestuariivirgaceae bacterium
CTTGCCGAGCACCACGGCCGGCGGCGGCCCCTGACGCTGCGGCCGCTGGCCCTGCTGCTGGGCGGCCGGCTCTTGCTGTTGCTGTTGCTGTTGCTGTTGCACGCGCGGGCCGAACTGCTGGGCGGGCTGCTGCTGGGCGAGCGCGGCCGTCACGAGCGGCGCGCTCACAAGACCGGCGGCGGCCAGAAGGGCCGGCAGGCGCAGGCGGCAAGTCATCCTCACGATGGCAACTCCGTCGAAAGCCGCCGGCGTCGCAGGCCGGCGATCAGGCGTCCCCGAAACGTCGTCTCCCCGCGGCAGTCCGAATCAACCAGGCCATGGCCCGAACGGCGGCACGGAAACACCAAGCTAACGCGCCTCGCAAGCGATGGCCCGGAAGGGCGCGGGTGATTGTGTCAAATGGTCGCAACCGCCGACCCCGGAAGGCGAGGTTGATCGGGAACAATTGGGGCGGAATTGCGATTGGCGTTGATCGCTCCCCACAGCGTGGAACACCGTGGCGCGCCGTGGAGCGCGCCGTGGCGGACGCGAAGAAATGCCGCGCGCCGCGCCCGGCTTGGCGGTTGCGGCGGCCTGGCATTTGTGGTTCACAGGATCGCAAGGGAGCAGTCCCGCCGGCGGATCGGGGCTTCGCTGCGCCGGGAAAGCAGCGGGAGCGTCCGTCGCGGCAGGGCGTCCCCGGCAGGGAAATGCGGCGAAGAGATCTGCAGCGGCCGGCGTCGGGATCGCAAATTCCCGGCCCGGGCTGATGGCTGAAACGATGAGCGAGGCGGTCGATGCACTTGAAGCGGTCAGGCGTGGCGCGGCGCGGCGGGTTCGCCGCCGCAGGGCTGGTTGCGGCGCTGGCCGCGCCGGGGGCGGCGCTCGCCGCACAGCCACAGCCATGGGAGATGACGTTGCAGCCGGCGGCCACGCCGGTCGCCAACAACGTGCACGCGCTGCATGACGGGCTGCTCGTCGTCATCACGCTGATTTCGCTGTTTGTGCTGGCGCTGCTGGTTTTCGTCGTCGTGCGGTTCAATGCGAAGGCCAATCCCACGCCGTCGCGCACCACGCACAACACGGTGATCGAGGTGGTGTGGACGGTGGTTCCGGTGCTGATCCTCATCGGCATCGCCGTTCCGTCGTTCAAGCTGCTGTATTTCCAGCGCGTCATTCCGCCGGCCGACCTCACCATCAAGGCGATCGGCAACCAGTGGTACTGGTCCTACGAGTATCCCGACCTCGGCGGCGTGTCGTTCGACTCCTTCATGGTGGCCGACAAGGATCTGAAGCCCGGTCAGCCGCGCCTGCTCACGGTGGACAAGGAGGTGATCGTGCCGGTCGGCAAGACGGTTCACCTTCTCACTACGGCCAACGACGTGATCCACTCGTGGACCATTCCGGCGTTCGGCATGAAGATCGACTCGATCCCCGGCCGCCTGAACGACGACTGGTTCAAGGTCGAACGCGAGGGCGTCTATTACGGCCAGTGCTCCGAATTGTGCGGCAAGGACCATGCGTTCATGCCGATCGCGGTGCGCGCGGTCTCCGAGGCCGACTTCAACGCCTGGGCCGAGCCCGCCAGGCAGGCCGGCGTCGAGGAGGCGAACCGCAAGCTCGCCGAAATCCTCACCGCCAAGGGCCAGATGGCGCAGTCTCAGTGATGCGCCGCCGCCCGACACGACACGACACATCCCGAGGGGTTTGAGACCATGGCCACCGCACCCGCAGCTCACGCCGGTCACGACGACCATCCGCACGGCTGGCGCCGCTACGTCTACTCGACCAACCACAAGGACATCGGCACGATGTACCTGATCTTCGCCATCGTGGCGGGGATCATCGGCGGCGTCCTGTCGATCGTCATGCGCATGGAGCTGCAGGAGCCCGGCATCCAGTATTTCGCCGGCCTCGCCTCGATGGTCTACGGCTATGCGCCGGGCGACGCCGCCATCGACGGCGGCAAGCACATGTACAACGTGTTCGTCACCGCGCACGGCCTCATCATGATCTTCTTCATGGTCATGCCGGCGATGATCGGCGGGTTCGGCAACTGGTTCGTGCCGCTGATGATCGGCGCGCCCGACATGGCGTTCCCGCGCATGAACAACATCTCGTTCTGGCTGCTGCCGCCGGCGTTGCTGCTGCTCATCATCTCGATGTTCGTGGAAGGGCAGGGCGGCCCCGGCGTGGGCGGCGGCTGGACGATCTACCCGCCGCTGTCGGCGCAGGGCGGCCCGGCGATGGACTACGCCATCCTTGCGCTGCACATCGCGGGCGCATCGTCGATCCTCGGCGCGATCAACTTCATCACCACCATCTTCAACATGCGCGCCCCCGGCATGACCATCCACAAGATGCCGCTGTTCGTCTGGTCGGTGCTGGTGACGGCGTTCCTTTTGCTGCTGTCGCTGCCGGTACTCGCCGGCGCCATCACCATGCTGCTCACCGACCGGAACTTCGGCACGGGGTTCTTCGTGCCCGAACAGGGCGGCGACCCGGTGCTGTTCCAGCACCTGTTCTGGTTCTTCGGCCATCCGGAGGTCTACATCCTCATCCTGCCGGGCTTCGGCATCGTCAGCCACATCATCTCGACGTTCT
>DAIODI010000265.1:0-2558 GCA_036746875.1 Aestuariivirgaceae bacterium
GCTCAACCGGCGTTCCCGTGGTGGACAGCCTCAGGCAGGCGGATGTGGCGGCCGGCGGGCAGGGCGCGCCTCTGGTTCCGGTCTATCACCGCGCGCTCGCGGCGTCGCTGCGGGAGAGCCCGGTCGCGTTCGTGAACATCGGCGGCGTCGCCAACGTCACGTTGGTCGGCGAGGAGGCGCTGATCGCGTTCGATTGCGGCCCCGGCAACGCCCTTCTCGACGATTGGGCGCTGCGCGTGACGGGTACGCCGGTCGACCGCGACGGCGCCCTCGCCGCCAGCGGCATCCCGGACGAGGGCGTCCTGGCCCGGCTGATGGCGCATCCCTTCTTCGCCGCTGCGTGGCCGAAGTCGCTCGACCGGAACGCCTTTTCCCTCGATCTGCTCGCCGGATTGTCGGCGCAGGACGGCGCGGCGACGCTGGTGCGGTTCACGGTGGAGGGGATCGCGGCGGCGCGCCGCTTGCTCCCGGGCCGGCCGCTGCGCTGGATCGTCTGCGGCGGCGGGCGGCGCAATCCGGTTCTGCTGGCGGCGCTGGCGGCGCGGCTCGACGCTCCCGTCGAACCCGCCGAGGCGGCGGGGTTCGATGGCGACGCCATGGAAGCGGAGGCGTGGGCCTACCTGGCCGTCAGAAGCCTCAAGGGATTGCCAATCACTTTCCCCACCACCACCGGCTGTCCGACGCCGATGACCGGCGGCGTTCTGCACCGGCCCTGACGCCGATCAGCTTGCGCTCTGCATGCGGCGGTCCAGGTATTCGCCGCAGATCGCGGTGAGCTCGTCGGTGCGGTCCTGGAAGAAATGGTTGGCGCCGGGGATCACCCGGTGCTCGATGCGGATGCCGCGCTGGGTCTTGAGTTTCGCCACCAGGCTGTTGACGGAGTCGAGCGGCGTCACCGTGTCTTTCTCTCCGTGCACGAACAGCCCGGAAGCCGGGCAAGGCGCGAGGAACGAGAAGTCGTAGTGCCTGGCGAGCGGCGCGACGGAAATGAAGCCCGTCACCTCGGGGCGGCGCATCAACAGCTGCATGGAGATCCACGCGCCGAACGACACTCCGACGAGCCAGCAGATCTTCGATTCCCGGTTGAACGATTGCACCCAGTCGAGCGCGGACGCCGCGTCCGCCAGTTCGCCCGCGCCGTTCTCGAACAGCCCCTGGCTGCGGCCCACGCCGCGAAAGTTGAACCGCATGACCGAAAATCCGCGGTCGGCGAACATGTAGTACAAGGAATGCACGATGGGATTGTTCATCGTGCCGCCGAACTGCGGGTGCGGGTGGAGAAGCAGAGCGATGGGCGCCCCCGGCTCGCTGCCCTTGTGGTAGCGCGCCTCGATACGGCCGGCGGGGCCGCTGAAAATCACTTCCGGCATGTGGCTGAAGGTCCTGGCATCGGAGCGAATGGGAAACCCGTGAGCCTCGCGAGGCAAAGGCGGGTCCATAATTGTTGACTGTGCTGGTCGGATTTCCTATATGAAATCTGGAACCGTTCCAGAAAAGATCGTCATCAAGCGGCTGAGATACACGGGTGCGGTTTGCCGTTGCAACACTTTCCGCCAGCCGGTCAGGGCCTGATCATGAAGCTGTCCACCAAGGGGCGCTATGCGGTGATGGCGATGGCCGACATCGCCCAGAACGCGGACGGCGCGCCCGTGCCCCTCGTTGGGATCGCGCAGCGCCAGGAGATCAGCCAGGAGTACCTCGAACAGCTGTTCGCCAAGCTGCGGCGGGCAGGACTGGTGGACAGCGCGCGCGGCCCCGGCGGCGGCTATTCGCTGGCCCGCGACCCGGACGACATCCGGATCGCCGACATCGTTCACGCCGTCGACGAGCCGCTGCAGGTGACGCGCTGCCAGGGCGACGCCATCGATGGCTGCGTTGCCGGCGACAAGTGTGTGACGCACGAGCTCTGGGCGGCGCTTGGCCGGCAGATCGTCGGCTTCCTGTCGGCGGTGACGCTGGGCGACGTTGTCGGCCGCCGCAACCTGGCGCTCGCCGCATCGGTGCGCCGCGCCAAGGCTCCGCCGGTGCGCACGCTGGCATGACCGCCATGGAGCGCGCCTACCTGGACCATAACGCCTCCTCGCCGCTTCGCCCGGAAGCGAAGACGGCGATGTTGGCGGCGCTCGATCTTCCCGGCAACGCCTCGTCCGTTCACGCCGAAGGCCGCGCGGCGCGAAATCTTGTGGAGGAGTCGCGCGAGGCGTTGGCGGCGGTCGCAGGCGTGCGCCCGTCGATGGTGACGTTCACCTCCGGCGGAACCGAAGCGAACGCGGCTGCACTTCGGATCAGGGGCGTGGACCGGATCATCGTGTCGGCCATCGAGCACCCGTCCGTTTATGCTGCCGCGGCCGCCGACGGCGAACCGCTGACGGTCGCCCCGGTGACGGCTGACGGGGTGGCCGATCTCGACGCGCTGGAGACGCTGCTCGCCAAGCCGGGAGGCCGTGCTCTCGTCTCCCTCATGCTCGCCAACAACGAGACCGGCGTGGTCCAGCCGGTGCGCGAGGCGGCGGAGATCGTTCACCGCCACGGCGGGCTCTTGCATGTGGACGCCGCCC
>DAIODI010000266.1:0-2438 GCA_036746875.1 Aestuariivirgaceae bacterium
AGCCGGTCGCGGGCGGCGAGGATGTCGTCCACCTCGTAACAGACGTGGTGGATGCCGCCGGCCGGGTTCTTGTCCAGAAACCCCCTGATCGGCGAGGCGTCGCCCAGGGGTTCGAGCAGCTCCACCTTGGTGTTGGGAAGCTCGATGAACACCACCGTCACCCCGTGCGCCGGTTCGGCCTGCGGGGCGGAGACTTTCGCGCCCAACGCGCCGCGATAGACGGCGACGGCGGCGGCGAGATCGGGCACCGCGATGGCGACGTGGTTGAGGCGGCCGAGCATGGTCGAACTCCCATACGACAGTTTGCCCTAGATGCCCCACCCGCGGGCGGTTGCCAAGCGGGCCGGATTGTCACGCCTCATGGCGCGGATGCGGCGCGGGCCGCGCGGGCGAAGCGCTCCTCCAGCGCCCGGCGCGCTTCAGGCGGCTCGATGGCCCGCGGCGTGTAGACGTAGCGGGCGAGGAAATGGCCGGTGAGCCTAAGCCCGGCCAGCACGTCGGCCGGCTCCGGGGTCCGGTCTTCGCCCGTGAGGAACGCGGGCAGCGCAAACAGCCGGTCCTTCCACGGCTCGCCGGCCGCCGCCGAAACGGCCCGGCCGGTCTTGGGCGACACATACGCAAGGCCGGCCGTTCCGCCCGTGGCGGCGCAACGGGAAAGATCGAGGCCGAAGCCCAGCTCGTCGAGAATGCCCAGTTCGAAGCGCACCAGCACCGCCGGCCACACCTCGTCGTCGGCCAGCGTGTCGAGCGCCACGGCGAGCGCATCGTGGATGCGCGCGTGCGCCTCGCGCTCCGGCAGCAGGCGGGCGAGCGCGGTGAAGGCGGAAAGGCCCGCCAGCCTGAAGGGATCGTCGATGAGGCCGCCGACGATCAGCTTCACCGGCTCGATGGAGAACGCGCCGAGGTGATCCTCCAGCCGCGCCCGCCAGCGCGCCGCCACCGTGTTGCCGGGCTGGAGCACCGGGCGCAGCGCGCGCGACCGGCCGGCGCGCACCAGTCCCTGCCAGCGGCCGCGGCTGCGGGTGAGCACGTCGGCGATGGCGGCGTTCTCCCCGTGGGTGCGCACGGCGAGCACGATGGCGTCTTCCTGCCAGTCCATCTCAGCGGCCCGGATCGAGGCCCATCATTCTCAGCCGTTCGGGATCGTTCGCCCAGTTCTCGCGCACCTTCACGAACAGGAACAGGTGCACGGGCTGGCCGATGGCCTGGGCGATTTCCTTTCGGGCCGCCTGGCCGATGGCCTTGATGGTTTGCCCCGCCTTGCCGAGGACGATCTTGCGCTGGCCCTCGCGCTCGACGAACACCACCTGGCTGATCTTCACCGAGCCGTCCTTGCGCTCCTCCCACGTCTCGGTTTCCACGGTGGAGGAATAGGGCAGCTCGTCGTGCAGACGCAGGAACAGCTTTTCGCGGGTGATCTCCGACGCCATCAGCCGCAGCGGCAGGTCAGCGATCTGGTCCTCCGGGTAGAGCCACGGGCCCTCCGGCAGCGCGGCGGCGGCGAAGCGGCGCAGATCCGCCACGCCCGAGCCGGTGAGCGCCGAGATCATGAAGGTGGCGGCGAAGCGGCGCCGGGCGTTGAAGCGTTCGGCGAGCGGCAGCAGTGTTTCGCGCGGCGCAAGATCCACCTTGTTGAGCGCCAGCGTGACCGGGGCCGGCACGTTCTGCAGGCCGTCGATGACGCGTTCAACATCGCCGGAGAGGCCGTCGCGGACATCGGCGACGAGGATGACCAGATCAGCCTCCGCCGCGCCGGACCATGCGGCGTGCACCATCGCCTCGTCGAGCGAGCGCCGCGGCTGGAACAGGCCTGGCGTGTCGACGAAGACGATCTGCGAACGGCCCTCGATGGCGATGGCGCGGATGCGGGCGCGCGTCGTCTGCACCTTGTGGGTGACGATCGCCACCTTCGAGCCGACCAGCGCGTTGAGCAGTGTGGACTTGCCGGCGTTGGGCACGCCGATGATGGCGGCGAAGCCGCAGCGTGTCGCCTCGTCAGTCATCGCAATGCACTCCTTCGCGCGCCAGGAAAGCCGCCGCCGCCTCCTGCTCGGCCTGCCGCTTGGTGCGGCCGGTTCCGGCGGCCGGGGCGAACCCGGCGACGGTCACCGTCACCGCAAACGCCGGCGAATGGTCGGGGCCTTCGCGCCCGGTCTCCTCATAGGCGGGAACCGGCAGGGCGCGGGCGAGCGCCCATTCCTGGAGCGCGGTCTTGGGATCCTTGCGCGCCGCCGCCGGGCGGTCGAGGAGCGGGCGCCACCATTCGAGCACCATGCGGCGCGCCGCCTCAAGCCCGCCGTCGAGGTAGATCGCGCCGATCAGCGCCTCGCAGGTGTCGCCCAGCACGTTGGCGCTTTCGGCAAGCGCCCGCCGGCGCACCGAGCGGCCCGCCCGCATCGCCCCGGCGACGCCGAGCGCGCGGGCCACCTCGGCGCAGG
>DAIODI010000267.1:0-2375 GCA_036746875.1 Aestuariivirgaceae bacterium
TGGGGCTGGCCCGCCACCCGGAACTCTTGCCGGTCTATTTCGGCAACTACACCAAAGTGGTGCATCTCGCGCAGACCGAAGATCCCGCCATCGAGGCGAGGGCGAAAGCCGCAGCCCTCAGGCTGGGCCTCGCTTTCGAACGGCGGTTCACCGGTTACGGCGATCTCGCCACGGCGCTCGCCGTCAGGGCCGGCATCGTTGGCCCGGGGGCTTGATGTCGCCTTGTCCTCGCACGCCGCGAAGGACGCCCCGGCTCGCCGGAAGGTCCGGACCATCCGGACGCGCCGCCTGCGGGGGCCGTGCGGGCGCGGCCTGCGGGGCGCGGCGTTTACGCGCGCACCACCACCGCCGTGCCGATCTGGACGCGATTGAACAGGTCGTCCACGTCCTCGTTGAGCATGCGGATGCAGCCCGACGACACCGACTGCCCGATGCTCTGCGGCTCGTTGGTGCCGTGGATGCGGAAGAGCGTGTCCTTGCCGTCGGCGAAGAGATAGAGCGCCCGCGCGCCGAGCGGATTGTCCGGGCCGCCAGGCATGCCGTGCATCCACTGCCGCGCGCGCTCGTCGCGATCCACCATCTCGCGCGGCGGCACCCAGCGCGGCCAGCGCCGCTTCATCCGGATCTCGGCCTCGCCCGACCACGCGAACCCGGCGCGCCCCACGCCGACGCCGTAGCGGATCGCCGTGCCGTCGCCGTTGACGAAGTAGAGGAAGTGCTGGCGGGGATCCACCACCACCGTACCGGCCTGTTCGGGACCATCGTAGGGAACGGTCTGGCGGCGGAACTTCTTCTTGATGAGCTTCGGGTCCACCGGCTCGATCGGAAAATCGATCGCCGATTCCGGCGGCGGCAGAAGGTCCGGGTCGTAGTACTGTTCCTCGTCCGGCCCGAACAGGCCGGGCGCCGGTTCCTCCGGCGGACGGGCGCGGGGCGTCTCGTCCTCGCCGCCGTTCTGGAAGCGCGATCGGAAGTTGAAGCGGGTCTCGCCGGTGTCCGGGGTTTCGGCGAACGCGCCTCCGCCCCCGGTCCCGGCCAGGACGGCGACGGCGATGGCGAGGAAGCGGCGGCGCGACGTCGCAGCGGCGGCGTGGGGCGGGGAGTTCACAATGGTCATGTAACGACGAAACCCATGAGGTTCAGAGGCTGGCGATCATGCGTCGCCCGGAAGCCGGTTGCGCACCGGCGCAGGATTTGAAACGATCGCGACGGAAAGTGGAGCGGCGGCGATGAAACGGCAAGAGAATTTCGTCTGCAGGAAAGGCCTCGCCAACCCCGGCCGCAGGCGCGTCCTGGCCCACGCCGCCGCCCTGCTTGCGGCCGTCGCCCCGGCCACGGCCGCCGAGGCGCCGCAGGTGACGATGTGGAAGAACCCGACCTGCGGCTGTTGCGGCGCCTGGGCGGACCACCTGCGCAGCGCCGGCTTCGCCGTCAGCGTCATCGAGACGGCGGCCATGCAGCCCATCAAGGATGAGAAGGGGGTGCCGCCTGAACTCCACTCCTGCCACACCGCCGAAGTGGAGGGTTACGCCATCGAAGGGCACGTCCCGGCCCATGCCATCCGCAAGCTGCTCGCGCAGCGTCCGGCGGGACGCGGTCTCGCCGTGCCCGGCATGCCCATCGGTTCGCCCGGCATGGAAGGCGGCGCGCCGGAGGTCTACGCGGTATGGCTGTTCGGCGATGGCGCTCCGCGCCCGTTCGGCCGCTATCGCGGCGACGCGGAAGCGTAGCCGCGGCCGTCGCCCGTAACGTTGCGTGTCGCGGACATGCGGCCGGATCCCCCCTTCACGCTGCGGCCGGCCGAGCCTCGCGATCGCGCCGCGCTGATCGCGCTCAACCGCGATCTGCAGGCGGCGGAGCTGGCGCTGCGCGCCTCGCGTATCCCGCCCGAGGCCGTGCCCGACAGCTATGTGGACGATCTGCTCCGCCGGGAAGCCGGCGGGGATGGCGGAGTCGTCGTGGCGCTGGAGGGCGCCGTGGCGGCGGGCTTCGCCGCGTGGCGCGCCGAGACCGACCCGCTGGAGATCGATCCGCCCGAGGTGCGGATCACCGATCTTGTGGTCGCGCCCGCCCATCGCCGCCGCGGCGTGGCGCGCGCGCTGGTCGCTCACGTCGTCGGGCGGGCGGCGGCGCACGGCGCCACCCGGGTTCTGGTCGCCACGCTGACCGGCAACCGGCCGGCGCTGGCGCTCTATGGGGCCATGGGCTTCCGGCCGCTTCTGGCGACGCTTGAACTCCCCGTGGAGGCGGAGGAACCGGAGGGCGGCGGGCGGCCACCGTGACGTCGGGCGCGCGCCGTCGCGCGCCGCCGCCGTCACGACGATGTCCACCGCCACCGTGAAGAGGCGCCATCGGGCGCGGCGCAAGCCCGCGCT
>DAIODI010000268.1:0-2373 GCA_036746875.1 Aestuariivirgaceae bacterium
ACTTCGTCTACGAGGGCTACAACGGCGTGATGTGCGTCGAGGCGGGCGGCCCGCCGGCCGGCACCGGCTGCGGCGGCTACGTCGTCGGGCAGACGGTGAAGCTGCTCAAGGAGCATCACCTGCTCGAAGACACCGACGTGGTGATCTTCGACGTGTTGGGCGACGTGGTGTGCGGCGGGTTCGCCGCGCCGCTGCAGCACGCCGACCGGGCGCTGATCGTCACCGCCAACGACTTCGACTCGATCTTCGCCATGAACCGTATCGTCGCCGCCATCGAGGCGAAGGCGCGCAACTACAACGTCCGGCTCGGCGGCGTCATCGCCAACCGCTCCGCGGGAACCGACCAGATCGACCGCTTCAACGACAAGGTGGGGCTCGACACGCTCGCCCACTTCCCCGACCTCGACGTGATCCGGCGCTCGCGGCTGAAGAAGGCGACGCTGTTCGAGATGGACCCCTCGCCGGAGCTTGAGAAGGTGCAGGCCGAGTACCTGAAGCTCGCCGCGACCCTATGGGCGGGCACCGAGGGGCGCGCGCCGAAGCCGCTCAAGGACCGCGACATCTTCGATCTCCTGGGATTCGACTGATGCCCACGATCACCTACGAAGCCCGCCGCGGCGAGCTCGAAACCTACTTCGACCGCACCGCCGCCGAAGCCTGGAAGCGGCTGACCTCGGACGCGCCGGTGAGCGGCGTGCGCGCCACCGTGCGGGCCGGGCGCGACGAGATGCGCCGCCTGCTGCTCGACTGGCTGCCGGCCGATCTCATGGGCAGGCGCCTGCTCGACGCCGGCTGCGGCACCGGGGCCCTCAGCGTCGAGGCGGCGCGGCGCGGGGCGCATGTGGTGGCGGTGGACCTGTCGCCCACGCTCGTCGGGCTGGCGCGCGAGCGCCATGCGAGCGACGCCGCGCCCGGGCGGATCGAGTTTCTGGTCGGCGACATGCTCGACGAGGCGCTGGGCGCGTTCGATCACGTCGTGGCGATGGACAGCCTGATCCATTACCGCGCCGCCGACGTGACCAAGGTGGTGGCGCGGCTGGCGCGCCGCACCCATGCGTCGATGCTGTTCACGTTCGCTCCGCGCACCCTGGCGCTCACGGTGATGCACGCCGCCGGAAAGGCGTTCCCGAAGAGCGACCGCTCGCCCGCCATCGAGCCCGTTTCGGAGGCGAAGCTGCGCCGCCTGATCGGCGCGGCGCCTTCGCTCTCGGGTTTCCTGCCGCAACGTTCGCAACGGGTGGCGAAGGGCTTCTACATCTCGCAGGCGATGGAGTTGCGGCGCGGATGAAGCGGTTTGACGATATCGCGGTTCAGCAGTGGCGGCGGCTCGGGCCGCGGCTGTTGCCGTTCGCCGACGCGGCGAGCGAGGACCTGCCGCTGGGCCGGTTGCTGCGTCTGTCGTTGTTCATGCTGTCGGTCGGCATGACCATGGTGCTGCTGGCCGGCACGCTGAACCGCGTGATGATCGTCGAGCTCGGCGTTCCGGCGGCGGTCGTGGCCGTCATGCTGGCGCTGCCGGTGATGTTCGCGCCGGTGCGGGCGCTGGTCGGCTTCCGGTCCGACGTCCACAAGTCGGCGATCGGCTGGCGGCGCGTGCCGTACATGTGGCTCGGCACGATGCTGCAGTTCTCCGGCCTTGCGATCATGCCGTTCGCGCTGATCCTGCTGTCCGACGAAAGCCCGAACCGGACCGCCGGCGTGCTCGGCGCGGCGCTCGCCTTCCTGGTGACGGGGGCCGGCGTCCACACCGTGCAGACCTCTGGCCTCGCGCTGGCGTCCGACCTGTCGCCGCCCGAAAAGCGCCCGCGGGTGTTCGCATTCCTCTACGTTTCGCTGCTGGCCGGGATGATCGTCAGCGCGATCGGTCTGGGGCTGGCGCTGGCCGATTTCACCAACACGCGCCTGGCCCAGGTGATCCAGACGGTCGCCTCGCTGGTGATGATCCTCAATGTCGTGGCCATGTGGAAGCAGGAGCCCCGCCGGCCCGATCTCACCGTCGGCGATCCCTCGGCCAGCTTCCTGCGGGAGTGGACCGCCTTCGCCGCCGCGCCGGGCAGCCTGCGGCTGCTTGCGGCGACCGCCATCGGCACGGCGGCGTTCTCCATGCAGGACGTGCTGCTCGAACCCTACGGCGGCAGTCTCCTTGACATGAGCGTTTCGCAGACCACGCTGCTGACGGCGCTGACGGCCGCCGGCGCCCTCGGCGGATTCGTGCAGGCGGGCGTGGCGCTCAGCCGCGGCATGAACGCCTGCCGGCTCGCCGCCATGGGCGCGCTCGCCGGGAATCCGGCGCTGGTAGCCATCTCCCTCGCCGGCGCGTTGGGCGAGCCGTGGGTGTTGCGAGGCGGGGGGCGGGTGGTAGGGGGAGGGGGG
>DAIODI010000269.1:0-2361 GCA_036746875.1 Aestuariivirgaceae bacterium
GCGATGATCCGGGCGCGCTGACGCAGGCCCTCGCTGGCGGCGGGGTCGGCGATGATCTCCTGCGCCAGCCGGTTGGCCTCGTCGAACTTGCCCTCGCGCCAGGCGGCGAGCGCGTAAAGCTCGCGCACCGCCAGCCGCCAGGGGTTTTCGGGCGTGTCGAGGGCGGACAGCCGGGACACCAGATCGGCCGAGGACGCCGTGTCGGCGAGGAGATAGGCGGCGCGGATCGACGCCGCCTGGCGCATCGCCGGATCGTTCGACGCGTCGGCGGCGAGGGCGTCGTAGGCCGCAACCGCCTGGTCGCGCTCGCCGCGTTTGGCGAGGGCGGCCGCCTCGTCCAGCTTGACGAGCTTGCCGTAGCCGCCGTGGCCGGCCTTCTCCGCCGCGGCGAAGGCGGCGGCGACATCCTCGGCGGACTTGCCGTCGCGCTCGGCCTTGAGCGCGTTGAAGAACGCCTGGCCCGCCGCTTCCGCGCGCTGGGTTTCGTAGTACTGCCAGCCCTTGACGCCGGCCACCGCGATGATGACGCCCAGCGACACCGCCACGACGTAGTTGCCGTAGCGGTTCCACAGCTTCCGGGCCTGCTCGCGGCGGACTTCCTCGTCCACCTCGCGGAACAGCGACTCGTCGCTCAAAGCGCCAACCTCACACGATTAGGGAATATTGCCATCCGCTGAACGGGTTAAGCGAGGGCTTTGACCAAATCAAGGCGATTGTGGAGGCGGGCGATTGTGAAAGGGGGGCGATCGTGGCCCCGCCCTCACGCCCCGATCTCTTCGCGCAGCATTTCCAGCCGGAGCCATTCGTCCTCGGCCTCGGCCAGCGATACCCGCGCCGCCGCCAGCGCATCCGTCGCGGCGGCGAAGCGGGCGGGATCGCGGACGTAGAGCCCCGCGTCGGCGAGGTCCGCCTCGAGCCGCGCGATGTCGGCCTCGTGCGCGGCGATGCGGCCGGGGAGCGTGTCCAGCGCATGCCGGTCCCTGAACGAGAGCTTGCGCCGGCCCGCCGAGGGCCCGGCCCGTTCGGACGGCGCCGGCGCGGCCGGCCTGCGCGGCGCCGGTTCGGCGCGTTCGCGCACCAGCGCCGCTTCGCCGCCCCTGTCGCGCTGGGCCAGCATGTCCGTGTAGCCGCCGGCGTACTCGATCCAGCGTCCATCCCCCGCCGAAGCGATGACGGAGGTGGCCGTGCGGTCGATGAAATCGCGGTCGTGGGAGACGAGCAGCACCGTGCCCGGATACTCGTCGATCATCTCCTCCAGAAGGTCGAGCGTTTCGAGGTCGAGGTCGTTGGTGGGCTCGTCGAGCACCATCACATTGGAGGGCACAAGCAGCCCCTTCGCCAGCGCCAGCCGCCCGCGCTCGCCGCCCGAGAGCGCGCCGACCGGCGTGTTCGCCTGCTCGGGCGGAAACAAGAAATCCTTCAGGTAACTCATCACATGGCGCGGCTTGCCGCCGACGGTGAGCGTGTCGCCGCCGCCATCGGTGAGCGTTTCCTTCAGCGTCCGCCGGTCGTCGAGCGTGGAGCGGGCCTGGTCCACCGTCATGATCTCCAGCCCCTTGCCGAGGCGGACGCGGCCCGCGTCGGGCGCGAGCGTTCCCATCAGCAGCGAGACCAGCGTGGTTTTCCCTGCGCCGTTCGGACCGACGAACGCCACCCGGTCGCCGCGCAGGATGCGGGTGGAGAAGTCCCTCACCACCGCGCGGCCGCCGAACGCCTTGGTGACCTTCACCGCTTCCGTCACCAGCTTGCCGGACATCTCGCCCTCGGTGACGGCGAAGGTGACGTTCCCCACCTGCCGCTTCGCCTCGCGGCGCTGCTTGCGCTTGCCTTCGAGCTCGCGCATCCGGCGCTGGTTGCGCTTGCGGCGGGCGGTGACGCCATAGCGCACCCAGTGCTCCTCCCGCACGATCGCCCGGTCGAGCTTGTGGCGCTCGGTCTCCTCCTGCTCCAGCGTCTCGTCGCGCCAGGCTTCGAAGGCGGCGAAGCCCTTGTCGAGGCGGCGCGTCTCGCCGCGGTCCACCCACAGCGTCGCCCGCGACAGCGTTTCGAGGAAGCGGCGGTCGTGGCTGATGACGACGAGCGCGCCGCGCATGGCCTTGAGGGTCGTCTCCAGCCACTCGATGGCGGGCAGATCGAGGTGGTTGGTCGGTTCGTCGAGCAACAGCACATCGGGCTGCGGCGCGAGCACGCGCGCCAGCGCCGCACGGCGGACCTCGCCGCCCGACAGCGCCGCCGTCGGCTCCGCGCCGGTGAGGCCGAGATCGTTCAGGAGCTGCAGCGCGCGGTGGCGGGCGTCGCCCGGCGCAAGGCCCGCCTCGACATAGGCGAGCGGCGAGGGAAACGGCGAAAGATCAGGCTCCT
>DAIODI010000270.1:0-2318 GCA_036746875.1 Aestuariivirgaceae bacterium
GCGCATGTCACTGGGCGGCGTGCGCGACGAGGCGGAAATCCGCGGCCACCGGCGCACCTATATCGGCTCGCTGCCCGGCAAGGTCGTGCAGTCGATGCGCAAGGCGAAGAAGTCGAACCCGCTCTTCCTGCTCGACGAGATCGACAAGATGGGCATGGACTTTCGCGGCGATCCGTCGTCGGCGCTTCTGGAGGTGCTCGACCCCGAGCAGAACGCCTCGTTCATGGATCACTACCTGGAGATCGAATACGACCTCTCGGATGTGATGTTCGTGACCACGGCGAACACCCTCAACATCCCGCCGGCGCTGCTCGACCGCATGGAGATCATCCGCATCGCCGGCTACACCGAGGACGAGAAGCTGGAAATCGCCAAGACCCATCTTCTGCCCAAGTCGCGCGAGCACCACGGCCTTGAGGCGAAGGAGTTCGAGATCACCGACGATGGCGTTCTCGAGGTGGTGCGCCGCTACACTCGCGAGGCGGGCGTGCGCAATCTCGAGCGCGAGCTCAACTCGCTCGCCCGCAAGTCGGTGAAGGAGATCCTCTCCTCCAAGGGCAAGAAGAAGAAGATCAAGGTCACGGCCAAGACCGTCGCCGACTATCTCGGCGTGCCGAAGTACCGCTATGGATCGGCCGAGCTTGAAGACCAGATCGGCGTGGTGACCGGCCTGGCGTGGACGGAGGTCGGCGGCGAGCTTCTCACCATCGAGGCGGTGATGATGCCCGGCAAGGGCAAGACCACCGTCACCGGCAACCTGCGCGACGTGATGAAGGAATCGATCTCGGCGGCGGCGTCCTACGTGCGTTCCCGCTCGCTGGACTTCGGCATCAAGCCGCCGATGTTCGACAAGCGCGACATTCACGTGCACGTCCCCGAAGGCGCGACGCCCAAGGACGGCCCGTCCGCCGGCATCGCCATGGTGTCGGCCATCGTTTCGGTGATGACCGGCATCCCGGTGAAAAAGGACGTCGCGATGACCGGCGAGATCACGCTGCGCGGCCGCGTGCTGCCGATCGGCGGGCTGAAGGAGAAGCTGCTGGCGGCGCTGCGCGGCGGCCTGAAAAAGGTGCTGAGCCCCGAGGAGAACGCCAAGGACCTCGCCGAGATTCCCGCCAACGTGAAGTCGGGTCTCGAGATCGTGCCGGTGTCGCGCATGGACGAGGTGTTGAAGCACGTTCTGGTGCGCATGCCGGAAGCCACCACATGGGACGAGGAGGCCGAAGAGGCGGCGGCTGCGGCGGCCAAGCCCGCCGCCGACGCCGGCAAGCCGGGCAGCGCGATCCGGGCGCACTGACGCCGGCTCGAACGCGAGCAGCGAATCGCGGATTTCTGCGATTGGCCGCTGCGTTTTCTGGCTCGGGCCGGCGGTTTCAAGCGCTCCGCCGGGCCAAATGACCCAACCCAAGCGGTTGATAACGCGAGCAATTTTGGACCTTTCGCCATTCTTCTTGATTTTCGGCGGAAATCCGCGACTTTGCGACCACTGTGCAGCGTTCGACTGACAGCCGCAGGAAGTTTCCGCACGTAACGGGAAAGGAATATCGGATGAACAAGAACGAGCTCATCGCCCGCGTGGCGGCCGACGCCAAGCTCTCCAAGGGCGACGCCGGTGAGGCCGTCGAGGCCACGCTCGAGAACATCGTGAAGGCGCTGCGCCAGGGCGACGACGTGCGTCTCGTCGGGTTCGGCACGTTCACGGTCACCGAGCGCAAGGCGACCGAGGGCCGCGATCCGCGCACTGGCGCAACCATCAAGATCGCCGCCTCGAAGAACCCCAAGTTCAAGGCTGGCAAGGTGCTGAAAGAAGCCGTCAACAGCTGACGACATCCTGATCCCGCCCCTGCCTCCCGGTCGTTTGGAACCGGCAGGGCAGTGGCGACCCTAAGCAGCCCCGCGCTCCTCTCAGTCAGGCGCGGGGCAATCGTTTTCGGGTCGCGGTTTTTGCGAATGCTTCCGGACCGTGTTATGGGCCGTCGCAAAGCGGGTTTCGTGGGCGGTTAGCTCAGCTGGTAGAGCATCTCGTTTACACCGAGAGGGTCGGGAGTTCGAGTCTCTCACCGCCCACCATCTCCCTGGACACGCCGAAGCCCCGGCGCAAGCGGCGAGGGTGTTCCGATACGGAGCCGCGCTTGACACCGCAGGGCCTCTCCAGTATCTCACGGCGCTTCTGGCGCAAGGGGGGTCCCGCCGCGCATCGGAAAGCGGGTGTAGCTCAGTTGGTTAGAGCGCCGGCCTGTCACGCCGGAGGTCGCGGGTTCGAGCCCCGTCACTCGCGCCATCTCGTCAGGGCGGCATGCCGGACAGCGCCTGGTTCG
>DAIODI010000271.1:0-2247 GCA_036746875.1 Aestuariivirgaceae bacterium
GGTCCAGGCCGAGCGTGCGGCGCGCCTCGTCGATCTGCGCCAGGGCGACGGCGTCGTCCTTGAAGCGGTCGGCGGCGGCGGCGAGCGCGGCGACGGCGCGGGCGCGCGCGCCCAGCACGGCCCGGGCGCGGGCGAGCCGCAACCACTCTCCGAGATCGCCGCCCTCGGCCTTCAGCCGCTCGTCGAGCCGGTCCACCATGCCGCGGATCATCGCCTGCTGCTGATCGGGGGGAAGCTGCTGGATGGCCTCCGATCCGGCGGGAAGCCCGGGCGCGTCGGCGACCGTGTCCGGCGGGGGCGCCGGCGCCGGTTGCGCCGACGCCGGAGTCTCCAGCGCGGCGATGCGCTGTTCGACCGCGTCCTTCCAGGCGGCGTCGGCGGGCGTGTCGGCGAGCAGCGCCTTCCAGCCCTCGAGCGCCTTGCCCCGGTCGCCGGTCTGCTCGTCGGCGAGCGTGCGGTAGAAGCGCGCCTTGGGCTGCTTGGCGTTGAGTTTCAGGGCTTCGTCGAAGGCGGTGCGCGCCTGCGCCGAAACCAAGCCGTCGTTGGCGGCGACCAGCGCCTCGCCGAGATCGGCGAACG
Organism: Aestuariivirgaceae bacterium; assembly: GCA_036746875.1. Classification (GTDB taxonomy): domain Bacteria; phylum Pseudomonadota; class Alphaproteobacteria; order Rhizobiales; family Aestuariivirgaceae; genus DAIODI01. The sequence goes on from DAIODI010000271.1 coordinate 580, forward strand.
CGTCGGCGTTGGGACCCCTGATCTGCAGAAGCCGGGTGTAGGCGTTGGCGGCGTCGGCGTCGCGGCCGAGGCGGCGGTAGGCCGGGCCCAGCACGGCCCAGCCGTTGGCGTCTTCGGGATTGGCCTGAAGGTGCTGCTCGACGCGCGCGACCATGGCCGGGAAGTCGCCGCGCTCGACCGCCTGGTCGAGCCGGTCGGCCAGCGGCGCCGCCGGCATGTCCGGGCGGCCGTTGACGGCGTAGGCGGCCGCCGCAAGGCCGGGCACGAGGACCAGGGCCAGGGCGGCGATCGCCCGCTGGCGGCCGGCCGATCCGCCCTCTGCGGCGGGCGCGGCGGCGTCGCGGGCGGCGAGCATCCGGCGGGAGATTTCGTTGCGGGCGGCCTCGGCGTCGGCGGCGGAGATGTGGCCCGCGTCGGCGTCGCGCTCAAGCTCGGCGAGCTGGTCGCGATAGACGGCGAGATCGTGCTCGGCCGGAGCGATCGCCTCGCCCCCGCGGCGGAGCAGCGGATGGACGAGGATCGCCAAAACGACGGCGGCGACGCAGGCAAAAACAAGGTAAATCGTCATGTCGAACCTTCTGCGCGTGGCCTCGTCGGCCGCCGCCGATTTCGAATACCAGAATTCAGGCGATGACGTCGCCCCAATTCAGCGGCTCGACTTCAGCGGCCCGGTGTCGCACATGCGGCTGGCGAGGTCGCAATCCGGTGGAGCCTTGCACCTTGCGGTGATAGTTTCCACCCCGGCCGGAAGCGCCGCGGCGTCACAACCTCGTGTGGACGTCCGGCGGGCTCTCCGGTCCGGCCGCCTCCACGCCTTCAGGCTACGCCTGCGGGCCGCGCCTTCGGGGCCGCAGCAGGAACCGATGAAACGCTATTCGATCTTCTCGCTCGCCCGCAACGCCATGGGCTACCATTCGGACTGGGGCCGGGCGTGGCGCAGTCCGGAGCTCAAGTCCGAGTACGACGTGGTGATCGTCGGGGCCGGCGGCCACGGCCTCGCCACCGCCTACTACCTGGCCAAGAACCACAAGCCAGGCCGCATCGCCGTTATCGAGAAGGGCTGGCTCGGCGGCGGCAACACCGGGCGCAACACCACCATCATCCGCTCCAACTACCTGCAGGAACCCTCCATTGCGATCTACGAGCTGTCGCGGTCGCTCTACGAGACGCTGTCGCAGGAGCTGAACTACAACATGATGTTCTCCCCGCGCGGGCTGCTCATGCTCTGCCAGACCGAGCACGAGTTCCGGGCGATGAAGCGCACCTCGCACGCCAACCGCCTCGCCGGCCTCGACTGCCGGATGATCACCCCGGCGGAGGTGAAGGAGATCGTGCCGATCATCAACCTCGATGCCGATTGCCGCTACCCGATCCTCGGCGCCTACCACCAGCCGCGCGGCGGCACCGGGCGGCACGACGCGGTGGCCTGGGGCTACGCCCGCGCCGCCGACGACATGGGCGTGGACATCATCCAGAACTGCGAGGTGACGGCGATCCGCCGCGAGGGTTCGCGCATCACCGGGCTGGAGACGACGCGCGGCAGCGTCAAGACGCGCAAGATCGGCGTGGTGGCCGCCGGGCACACCTCGGTCGTCATGCAGATGGCGGGCGTGCGCATGCCGATCGAGAGCCTGTGCCTTCAGGCGCTGGTCTCCGAGCCGATCAAGC
>DAIODI010000272.1:0-2162 GCA_036746875.1 Aestuariivirgaceae bacterium
GAGGGCGGCGGCGGCGGCGAGCGTTCTGAACTTCAGCATCGCAAGAAACTCCTTCGTCACTCACGCGCGGCGGTCCCCACCGGACCGCCGTCAGATCACGGACGAAAGACCTAGAAACGCCGCCGGGCCGAACCCGGGCGCAATTGCGGCGGCTTCACGATGGCCAACGATGTGTTGCAGAAATATCAGCAATTTCAATCCAATACGGAACAATCCGGTCAGTATCCGTTCACCATGCTCACCAGGTCCAGAAATTGTAGCGCAGGCTCAGCACCACTTCGTTCGCCTCGAGCTTCGTAGTCTCGAACGGTTGCCGGCCGTCCGACACCAGTTCGCCGAAACTCGTGTAGCGCCACGCGAGGTCCACCGTCCATGTGTTGGAGATGTCGTAGCTCATGCCGGCGGCGACGTTCCAGGCGAAGGAGGTGTTGGTGCTGTCGGCGGCGTCGACCGGGTTGCTAACATTCGACAGGCTGTTGATCGCCATGCCGATACCGCCGCCGATGTAAGGGGTGAGCCCGGCGTAGTTGGTGAGGTCCCAATAGGCGTTGGCGAACACCGTGCCGTTGTCGTAGTCGGCGGAGAGCGTGTCGTAGCCATCGGTGAGGCTCGACTTGAAATGATAACCGCCCGTCACCTCCACGCGAAGCAGATCGTTGACCTGGCAGCCAAGGCCGCCCTCGATGAAGCCCGCCTCGGTGAGATCCTCGTTCAGCGCGTTTGCCTGATTGCCCGGGCCGAAACCGGAGCCGTTCGGCGGGTCGAGAATGTTCTGCGTCACCTCGATCCGGTTGTAGAACGTGCCACCGCCGTTCAGGCGGGCGTAGAGGCAGGACATCCCGGCATGGGAAGGCTCGGGCGGCGGCAGGAGGTCGGCGGCCAGCGCCGCGTCCGGCAGAAGCGTCAGCGCCGACAGCAGCGCGCCACAGGTTGTTGCGACCAGCGTGTTGCGCGTCATAACAACGATCTCCCCAACTGCCGGGCGCCCAGGCTGCGAGCGCCTGCCCCAATCACTGCGATGGGGAGAGATTTGCAGACAGAGTTTAAGAAGGGCTTAACCCTAACGCCCGGTTGCGGCTGGTGAAAAACAATGGCGCGGTCAGGCCGCGCGGCGCGCCACCGCCGCCACGATCTCCTCGGCCATCGCCTCGATGGCGGCGGCGTCCTCGCCCTCCACCATCACCCGGATCAGCGGCTCGGTGCCCGAGGCGCGCACCAGCACCCGGCCGCGATCACCCAGCTGTTCGCGCACCGCCGCGATGGCCCGCGACACGTCGTCGTCGGCGAGCGGGCTGGCGCCGCGGTAGCGCACGCCCTTCAACACTTGCGGCAGCGGCGCGAACAGGCCCGTCACCTCGCTCACCGGCCTGCCCTTCTGGACGACCGGCGCGAGCACCTGCAGGGCGGCGACGAGACCGTCGCCGGTGGTGCCGAAATCCGACAGCACGAGATGGCCGGACTGCTCGCCGCCGACATTGCAGCCTGAAGCGCGCATGTGTTCAACGACATAACGGTCGCCGACCTTGGTGCGCGCCAGCTCCAGGCCGCGGCCGGCGAGGAAGCGCTCGAGACCGAGGTTCGACATCACGGTGGCGACGCCGCCGCCGCCCTTCAGCCGCCCGCTCTCCTGCCAGGCCGTGGCGATCAGCGCCATGAGCTGGTCGCCGTTCACCACCTCGCCCTTCTCGTTGACCAGGATCACCCGGTCGGCGTCGCCATCGAGCGCGACGCCGATGTCGGCGCGCGTCTCGCGCACCTTCTCCTGCAGCTTCTCCGGGGCGGTGGAGCCGCAGCCGTCGTTGATGTTGAAGCCGTTCGGCGCGACGCCGATGGGGATCACTTCGGCGCCGAGCTCCCACAGCGCCACCGGGGCCACGCGATAGGCGGCGCCGTTGGCGCAATCGACGACGATGCGAAGGCCCGACAGCGTGAGATCGCGCGGGAAGGTGCGCTTGACGAACTCGATGTAGCGGGCCTGCGCGTCCTCGATACGCTTGGCGCGTCCCAGCCGGTCCGGCTTCGCCGGCACGATGGCGTCGGCGGAATTGATCAGCGCCTCGATCTCGCGCTCGTCGCCGTCGGAAAGCTTGTAGCCGTCAGGACCGAAGATCTTGCTGCCGTTGTCCTGAGACGGATTGTGCGAGGCCGAGATCATCCCGCCG
>DAIODI010000273.1:0-2122 GCA_036746875.1 Aestuariivirgaceae bacterium
CGGCGGCGCGCTGGTGGCGTGTACGGGAGCGCTCCTGTGGCGGGCCTCGCGCGAGGCGACGCAGCGTCTGCTCGACGAGGAATCGCATCAGCGTGGCTTGCGGCCCCTCAAGCGACCGGAGATCGCCCGCGCCGCTCCGGCGTTGATCGATCCGCCGCCCCTTGCCGCCTTTGCGCCGGAGGAGGGCGCGACCGACCCGGCGGCGGTGGCGCGGTTGCTGGCGAGGGCGGCGCAAGGCGCCGGCGCGCGGATCGTCACCGGAGGGGGTCCGGCCGCGCTGGCGCTCGCCGGCGGCGTCGTACGCGGCGTGGAGATCGCGGGCGAACGGGCGCCTGCGGATGTCGTGATCGTGGCGGCCGGAGCCGCATCGCCCGAGGTTTGCGCCCCTGCCGGGCTCGACCTCGGCGTTGACGTGTCGCCGGCGGTGATGGTGCGGCTCGCCTGCCCGGACGGCCTCGCCGGTTCGATCCACGAGGGGCCGGCGTGCGAGGTGCGCCCGGTCGCCAGCGGCCTCTTCGCGGCGGAGGATTTCCGCGCTGGCGTTTCGCTGGACGACATCGCCGCCGCGACGGCGGCGGCGGTGCGTCGCACCTATCGCGGCGCGGACGGCGTCACGGTGATCGAGGCGGCCGTGGGCCATCGCCCGATGCCGCGCGATGGCCTGCCGCGGATCGGATTTGCGCCTGAGGTCGAGGGCCTTTATGTGGCGGTCATGCACTCGGGCGTGACGCTCGCTCCCATCGTCGCCGAACTGGCGGCGCGGGAGATCCTGGGCTACGACCGCGATCCATTGCTGGCTGGTCTCGCGGCCATTGCCCGCCCCGGTGCGGCGGGATAGACACCACCCGCCATGACCAACCGGCTCACCCTCGCTCTCGCTCAGCTCAACCCGACCGTGGGCGCGATTGACGCCAACACGGCGAAGGCGCGCGCCGCCCGCGCGGAAGCGGCGCGGCTGGGCGCGGATCTGGTGGCGTTTCCGGAGCTGTTCCTCTCGGGCTATCCGCCCGAAGACCTGCTGCTGCGCCGGTCATTCCTCGCCGCCTGCCGGGAGGCGGTGGAGACGCTGGCGCGCGAGACGGCGGACGGCGGGCCGGCGATGCTCATCACCGCGCCGCTGGACGAGAACGGCAAGCCCTTCAACGCGGTGGCGCTGCTCGATCAGGGCCGCATAGCCGCGGCGCGCTTCAAGCACGATCTGCCGAACTACGGCGTGTTCGACGAGAAGCGCGTGTTCGCCGCCGGTCCCGCGCCCGGCCCGATCGTGTTTCGCGGCGCAAGACTGGGCGTTCCGATCTGCGAGGACATCTGGACCGAAGCGGTGACCGAATGTCTCGTCGAAACCGGCGCGGAGGTCTTCATCGTGCCGAACGGCTCGCCCTTCGAGCGGGCGAAGGCGGACGTGCGCCTCGCGAGCGCCGTCGCCCGGATCACCGAGACTAACCTGCCGCTCATCTACCTGAACCAGGTGGGCGGGCAGGATGAACTCGTGTTCGACGGCGGCTCGTTCGGCCTCAACGCCGACCGTTCGCTCGCCTTCCAGATGCCTGCCTTCGAGGAGGCGATTGGGCTCGTCACGCTGGAGCGCGGCGGCGACGGCTGGCGGATCGTTCCCGGCGAGATCGCGCCGCAGCCATCCGGCCATGAGGAGGTTTGGCGCGCCTGCGTTCTGGGCTTGCGCGACTACGTCACCAAGAACCGCTTCCCCGGCGTGGTGCTCGGCATGTCGGGCGGGATCGACTCCGCGGTCGTCGCGGCGATGGCGGTGGACGCGCTGGGGCCTGATCGCGTGCAGTGCGTGATGCTGCCCTATCGGTATACGGCCGCGATCAGCGTCGAGGATGCGACGGCGTGCGCGCAGGCGCTCGGCGCGCGCTTCGACACCGTTACCATCGCGCCCGCCGTTGATGGCCTGCTCGCCTGCCTCCGACCGCTGTTTGAAGGCCGCCCGGCGGACGTGACGGAGGAAAATCTCCAGTCGCGGGCGCGCGGGACGATCCTGATGGCGATCTCCAACAAGCTGGGGTCGATGGTGCTGACCACCGGCAACAAGTCGGAGATGTCGGTCGGCTACGCCACGCTCTACGGCGACATGAACGGCGGCTTCAATCCGATCAAGGAC
>DAIODI010000274.1:0-2087 GCA_036746875.1 Aestuariivirgaceae bacterium
AGATCGATGATGCCGCCGCGCACCGCCAGATCGCCGGGATCGACGACGGCGCCGGTGCGCGCGTATCCGCTCTCGGCGAGGAAGGCGAGGAGCCTCTCCGTGTCGATGCGGTTGCCGGGGCGCGCGTGTAACCCCTGCGCCGCCACCACCTCTTTCGGCGGCGGGCGCGGCGTCCCCGCTCCCGCGCTGGTGACGACGAGGCGCGCGCCCTGCCCGCCGCCCGCCGCCAGTCGCGCCAGCGCCGACATGCGGCGCGCGACGATCGCCGGAGCGGGTGAGACGCGGTCGTAGGGCAGGCAATCCCAGGCCGGGAACTCGATCAGTTCGATGTCGGGCGCAAGGAACGCCAACGCCTCCGCCATCGCCGTCAGGCGTTCGCCGGAGCGCGCCACATGGATGACCGGCCGCGGCGCGGCGGCGCGCGCAACCTCCGCCAGCGCCAGCGCGTCCAGGCCTTCGGGGGCGGCGGCGATGACGGTGCGCAACGGCAGCGCCAGCGCCTTGCGCAGGGCGCCCGCGTCCAGCGCCGTGGGTGGCAGAAGCGGTCTGTTCATCGCGGCGGCCTCGCGTCGCGCGCCGTCATTCGGGCACGGGGCGAAACGCCAGCAGCGCTCGCATGGTCGCGCTGAGGTGTTCGGGCGGCACCGGCACGGAACGGATCAGCCAGTCGAACAGATCGTTGTCCGCATGCGCGATGACCACCTCGAACTCGTCGAGCTCCGGGAAGGTCATGACGGGCAGCCGTTCGCGGGCGAAGCCGCCGACGAGAATGTCCATCTCGCGGATGCCGCGATGGGCGGCCCGCCACAGCAGCCGCTTGCGGCGGATTTCGACGGCGATGTCGTTGTCGTTCATGGGAACCGGGTTGTGCGGGATGCCTTGCGCGTTCCCATAGGCGAAATCGCCGCCTGCGCGCAATCGCCGCCGGTGTGCCTTTGCCAATGTCCTGTTGCAGGACAAAAGCGGTTCTGCGAAGAAGCGGCGCGCCATCCGCTCGTCCCTCCCACCTGTCCGAGAGATTCCGCCCATGACCGCCATCATCGACATCACCGGCCGCCAGATCTTCGACAGCCGCGGCAACCCCACCGTCGAGGTGGAGGTGCTTTTGGAGGATGGCTCGTTCGGCCGCGCCGCCGTGCCCTCGGGCGCGTCCACGGGCGCGCATGAGGCGGTGGAACTCCGCGACGGCGACAAGGCCCGCTACCTCGGCAAGGGCGTCTCGCGGGCGGTGGCGGCGGTCAACGGCGAGCTGTTCGAGGCGCTCGCCGGGATGGACGCGCAGGACCAGATCGCCATCGACCGGCGGATGATCGAGCTCGACGGCACGCCGAACAAGGCCCGCCTCGGGGCCAACGCCATCCTCGGCGTTTCCCTCGCCGCCGCCCGCGCCGCGGCGGCGGCCAGCGGCCAGGCCCTCATACGCAATGTCGGCGGACCGGCCGCGCGCCTCCTGCCCGTGCCGATGGTCAACATCGTCAACGGCGGCGCGCACGCCGACAATCCGATCGACTTCCAGGAGTTCATGATCCTGCCGGTCGGCGCGGCGGATTTCGCCGACGCCCTGCGCATGGCGTCGGAAGTGTTCCACACGCTCAAGGCCGAACTGAAGAAGGCCGGGCACAACACCAACGTCGGCGACGAGGGTGGCTTCGCCCCCAACCTGCCGACGGCGGAAGCGGCGCTGGATTTCGTCATGCAGGCGATCGCGCGCGCCGGCTACGCGGCGGGCAAGGACATCTGCCTCGGCCTCGACTGCGCCTCAACCGAATTCTTCAAGGATGGGGTTTATCATTATGAAGGCGATGGAAAAAAGCGATCACCGCAGGAGCAGGCGGCCTATCTCGCCGGGCTGGTGAACAGCTACCCCATCGTCTCCATCGAGGACGGCATGGCGGAGGACGACTGGGCGGGCTGGAAGGCGCTCACCGAGGCGGTCGGCGACCGCTGCCAGCTGGCCGGCGACGATCTGTTCGTGACCAACACCGCGCGGCTGCGGCACGGCATCTCGACCGGCGTCGCCAATTCGATCCTGGTCAAGTTGAACCAGATCGGCACCCTCACCGAGACGCTTGAGGCGGTCGAGATGG
>DAIODI010000275.1:0-1803 GCA_036746875.1 Aestuariivirgaceae bacterium
ATGGTCAGCCTCTCCGCCGTCGCCATCGCCGCAACCATCGCGATCCCGTTCGGCGCGCTGCTGGCGGTGGGGCGGTTTCCCGGGCGGCGCGCGTTGATTGTCCTGACCAGCGCATTGATGGGGCTGCCGCCGGTCGTCGTCGGGCTGGTGGTCTACCTGATGCTGTCTCGCGCCGGTCCGCTTGGCGTGTTCGGCCTGCTCTATACGCCCACCGCCATGATCATCGCCCAGACGATTCTCGTGGCCCCGCTCATCGCCTCGCTGGCGCGCCAGGCGCTCACCGATCTTGAAGCGCAGTACCGGCCGTATCTCGTCTCGCTCGGCATGGGTGTCGCGAGGCGTACGCTGACGCTGATCGTCGATGCGCGCGCCAATCTCGTGACCGCCGTGCTGGCGGGCTTCGGCCGCGCCATCGCGGAAGTCGGCGCGGTGATCCTCGTCGGCGGCAACATCGACCATGTGACGCGGGTGATGACCACCGCCATTGCGCTCGAGACCTCCAAGGGCGAACTGGCGCTGGCGCTGGCGCTCGGGATCGTCCTCGTGCTGATCTCCGTGGCGGTCAACGCGCTGGTGCATGCGCTCGCCCCGCGCAGCCCGGGGGCCGCGCGTGCTTGAGGCGGTGGAGCTTTCGTTTGCGCGCGATGGCCGCCGCCTCGTGGACGGAGTGACGCTGCGGCTCGCACCCGCCCCGGCGCTCACCGCCGTCATGGGGCCGAACGGGTCCGGCAAGACGCTTCTGGTGACGCTGCTCGCCGGCCTTGCCGCGCCGTCCGGGGGGCAGGTGCTGTGGGAGGGCGCAGCGCCGGGGCGCGACGCCCACCGCACCCGGGCCTTCGTGTTTCAGCGGCCGGTGATGCTGAACCGCCCGGTGGAGGCGAACGTGCGCCATGCGCTGTCCACGCTCGGCCTGCACGCAACGGAAGCTCGCGCCCGAACCGCCGCGGCGCTCGATCAGACCGGCCTGACGGCGCTGGCGGCCCGTCCCGCACCCGTCCTCTCGGGCGGCGAGCAGGCGCGGCTGGCGCTCGCCCGTGCGCTGGCCCGGCAACCCAAACTCCTGTTCCTCGATGAGCCCACCGCCAACCTTGATCCCGCCGCCACCGCCGCCGTCGAGGCAATCGCGCGGGAGGCGCAGGGCAGGGGCGTGAAGATCGTTCTCGTCACTCACGACACCGGCCAGGCCCGCCGGCTCGCCGACGAGGTGGTGTTCATGTCGGCAGGCCGTGTCGTCGAGCACGCGCCGGCCGCGTTGTTTTTCGCCCGCGCGCAAAGCCCCGAGGCGCGGGCGTTCCTTGAGGGGCGCATCCTGATCTGACCGGGAGACACGCTATGCTGAGACGACTCTTGCTGACCCTGATGTTTGCGGCGGGCCTTGCCGCCGGTGCGCCGTTTGCAGTTGCTGCGGACACATCGATCCTGCTTCAATCCACGACATCGACCAAGGCCTCGGGCCTGTTCGAGTACCTGCTGCCGAAGTTCACCGAGAAGACGGGCATCACCGTTAACGTGGTCGCGGTCGGCACCGGCCAAGCGCTGAAGAATGCCGAAAACGGCGACGGCGACGTGGTGCTCTCCCATGCGAAGGCGGCGGAGGAGAAGTTCGTCGCCGAAGGCTTCGGCGTGAAGCGCGTCGACGTGATGTTCAACGATTTCGTCATCGTCGGACCTAAGGCCGACCCGGCGAAGATCGCCGATGGGAAGGACGTGATCGAGGCGATGAAGACGATCGCCGCGGCAGGTGCGCTGTTCGCCTCGCGCGGCGACGATTCCGGCACCCACAAGGCGGAGCTGAAGCTGTGG
>DAIODI010000276.1:0-1574 GCA_036746875.1 Aestuariivirgaceae bacterium
GCGCAAGAGCCAGCCCGTCACCGCCAGCGCCAGGAAGGCTCCGGCGAGCTGCGCCGCGATGAAGCCCGCCACGCTGGCGGGCGCAATGCCGGAGAATGTATCGGTGAGGCTGCGCGCGATCGTCACCGCCGGATTGGCGAACGAGGTCGAGGCGGTGAACCAGTAGGCGGCGGTGATGTAGAGGCCGACGAGCATGGGGATCGCCTCGGCGCGAAACCTCAGCGCCGCGAGAATCGTCGTCACGAGGCCGAACGTCGCCACCACCTCCGAAAGCCATTGCGCATGCCCGGTGCGGATCGTCTGCGACCAGGCGAGGGGCGGCAGGTCGAACATCAGGTGGGCGAGCGCCGCGCCGGCCACGCCGCCGATCACCTGGACAAGCGCATAGGCGGCGCCGTCGCGCGCCGGGATGTCGCCGCGCACGGCGAACACCGCCGTCACCGCCGGGTTGAAGTGCGCGCCCGACACGGGGCCGAGAATGGCGATCAGCACCACGAGGATCGCGCCAGTGGGCAGCGTGTTGCCGAGCAGCGAGACCGCGACATCATCCGACAGGCGGTCGGCCATGACGCCGGAGCCGACCACGGTGGCGACGAGCAGCCCCGTGCCCAGCGCTTCCGCCACGAGGCGGCGGGAGAGATCGAAGCGCATGGGATCAGGGGGCCGTCTGCGCCGCGTCTGTTTGCGCAGTCTTGCCGATGGCGTCGAGGCGGCGTTGCAGCGCCATCCTGTCGAGGCTCGCGAGCGGTAAACTGAGGAAGATCAAGATGCGCTGGTTGAGCATCCGGAACGTGTCGGCGAAGGCGATGGCCTTGGCGGCGTCGGAACCCTCCACCGCCGCCGGATCGGGCAGGCCCCAGTGCGCGGTCATCGGCTGGCCCGGCCAGTAGGGACATGGCTCGGCGGCGGCGCTGTCGCACACGGTGAAGACGAAATCCATCTTCGGCGCATCCGGCCTTGCGAACTCGTCCCAGCTCTTCGAGCGCAAGCCGGAGGTATCGAAGTTGAGCTTCTTCAGGAGCGCGATGGCGAACGGGTTCGGTTCGCCCTTCGGCTGACTGCCGGCGGAGAAGCCGCAAAAGCGCCCGCGGCCTTCGCGGTTCATGATCGCCTCGGCGATGATCGACCGCGCCGAGTTGCCGGTGCACAAAAACAGCACGTTCATCGCCTTGTCGCCGCTCATGGCGCTCTCCCCCGTTCGCCGCATCCCGGCTACGCCGACGCGGGTGCAGGGATGACGACGCCACCGCCTCGACCGACCCTGCGTGCAAGGTGCAAATGACAGCGCGATGACACCGCCCGCGCCCGCCTCCGGACGCTGGCGTTGACAGCCCAAGGCGTTTGCGCGACAGGTCGCGGTTTCCCACACGCTGCAAGAGGTTCGCCATGTCTCGTTCGCTTCGCGCGCTCGTTTGCGCCGCCGCCCTGCTCGCCGCCGTTCCGGCGCTTGCCGGGCCGCTGGAGGACGGGACGAAGGCGTTCGACGCCGAGCAGTACGTCGAGGCGCTGGCGCTGCTGACGCCGCTGGCCGAAGGCGGCAACGCCGAGGCCGCCTATCTGCTCGGCGAGATGTA